>CAZKHO010000068.1:0-12908 GCA_964552505.1 uncultured Bifidobacterium sp.
GTCGAGGGTGGCAAGCAGAATGGCCCTGTGAGCGAAGCGGTGCTCCGCCAGTTGATCGCTCTGGGCACGATTCGCGCTGAGACGATGGTGTGGCGTGAAGGCATGGCGGAGTGGCAATCGGCAGGATCGACCCCGGGACTGCTCCTCCCCAACACCACGGGCGTTCAAGGCGTTCCTCCACCGGTGGCACCTGCCTCTGCGGCGCCCGCCACGTTCACGGCGACCGAAGCGCGTCGAACGGATTCGGAGCGTGAGACGATGGGCATGCTTGCGCTTCTGACACCGCTGGTCGCCACCGCACTGATCTGGCTCTGGATCGGTCAGATGAACCTTCTCCAGAACCCCGAGTCCTCGCTGTCGTTGGTGGGATTCGGCTGCGTGGTGCTGACGGGGCTTCTGGTCGGCCTCGACGCCAGCAAGCTTGGGATCGGCGGCCCGGACGACCTCGACGCCCGTGGCAACCGTCGCAAGAACGGACCGGCCAACTGGGCACTGTTCACGATCTTCCTCTTCGTGATCGGCTATCCCGCCTACATGGCGATCCGGTCACGGTACCGCGCACGCAATTACCTCGTGGTCTCCATCCTTGCGATGGTGGCTTTCTTCTTCTCGTGGTTCGCGATGTCGGAGGGGATCGAGCGGAAAAAGGGCGAGGTCCGCGGTGCCTTCGAGAACCTCGGTCGGCAGCTCAACCGGCGCTGACCCCGGTGGGGTGCGGCTCACCGCAACTTCAGCAGCACCAGCCCCACCATGGACAGCAGGATCCCCACGATCCAGAACCGCGCCACGGTCTGGGTCTCGGTCCAGCCGGCCATGTGGAAGTGATGGTGGATGGGCGCGCACTTGAAGAGGCGCCTGCCCTCGCCGAACAGCCTTCGTGAAGTCTTGAACCAGCCCACCTGCAGCACCACGCTGCCGGCTTCCACGAAGAACAGGCCTCCCACCACCAGCAGCAGGAACTCCTGACGCACCGCCACGAAGATGGCGGCCAGCAGCCCGCCCAGCGCCAGGCTCCCGGTGTCGCCCATGAACACGCTGGCCGGCTGGCAGTTGAACCACAGGAAGCCCATGCACGCCCCGGTCATGGCCCCCGCCACCACCATGAGTTCGCGCGCCTGCGGCACGTGCGGCACCATCAGGAAGTAGCTCATGCGCGGATTGGCGGCCAGGGCCACCACCGTCATGGCCATCAGGCCTGCGATCAGCACCAGCCCCGAGGCCAGGCCGTCCATGCCGTCGGTCAGGTTGACCGCGTTGCTGGTGAGCGCGATGGTCAGGCACGCGATGGCGGTGAACGCCAGGGCCCCCAGCACCAGCACGTTCTCCGCCACCTGGGGCGGCTGCGCCGGCGTCTCCATGCCCATCATGGCGGTGGGCGGATAGGTTCGCTGGAACGGCAGGTTGAGCACCTGGGCGTCGATGGTGGGCGCGGCGTGCCAGAGGAACCAGCCGGCCAGTGCGCCGATGCCCAGCTGGAACAGCAGCTTCTCCCACGGAAAGAGGCCGTCACGGCTGCCCGGCTTGCGGCGCGCGGCGTTCAGCTTGAGCCAGTCGTCGAAGCTGCCCAGAATGGCCAGCATCACCGTCACCACCAGCGCCACCTTGGTGGGCATGCTGTGCCAGACGTCGGCCAGCAGCAGGCTGGTGACCAGGATGGACCCGATCACCAGGATGCCGCCCATGGTGGGCGTGGCGGCCTTCTGCTTCATCAGCTCGTTCAGGGTGAGGTTGTGGAACTCAGGGTTGTCCGCCACCTTGCGATTGCGCAGCCAGGCGATGGTGCGCGGGCCGGCCAGACGCACCAGAAGGAACCCCAAGAGCACCGCCAGGAACGCGCGGAACTCCAGCTGGTACATGACCTGCACGACCGCGTAGAGGCCGCGCTCATCGAGCCAGTTCTGGGCGAGTTCCACCAGGTTGAAGAGCATGCCGTGCCTCGAGGGACTTCATCGGCCGGGCGAGGCCGCGTTCTTCGCTTCCGGCGTGGACGAAATGGCGGACACCAGCCGCTCCATCCCGCTGCCCCGGGAGCCCTTCACCAGCAGCGCGTCGCCGGAGCGAAGCAGTGCCGCCAGTCGGGGGGCCTCCGCGGCCAGATCCGCGCAGCGCTCCACGTGCGCCGCGGGGCAGGCCGCCTGCAGACCGTCCGCCAGATGACGGCTCAGCGATCCACAGGCGATGCACAGGTCCGGCGGACCGCCCGCAAAGGCCGTGGCCAGCTCGCGCCCCACGCGCTCGTGCAGGGACGCGCCCTCCTGCCCCAGCTCCAGCATGTCCCCCAGCGCCACCACCCGCCGGCCGGCGCCGGAGGCCAGCTCCGCAAAGGTTCGCACCGCCGCCATCACCGAGTCGGGGTTGGCGTTGTAGGCGTCGTTGAACACGGCCACGCCGCCCATGTCCGTCCGCACCATCCGCATGTCCGCGGGCACCACCCGAGCGAACCCCTCCAGCACGCGATCCACGGGCAGGCCCAGCTTGGAGAGGGCGGCCAGCGCCCCCACCGCGTTCATGGCGTTGTGCGCCCCAGGCAGCTGCAGCGTGAACCGCACCTCGCCACGCGGCACCCCCGCCACCACCTCCTGCGAGCCGTCCGCGCGCTGCGTCCGTCCGGCCAGCCGGAAGGCGTTCAGGCCGCGGGTGCCGAAGCAGATCAGACGACCCGCGGGCGGCAGCGGCTCCTGCAGGGCCGCGGACAGCAGGTGCTCCTGATCGCCGTGCACCACGAAGAGGCCCGCCGGCTGCAGTCCTCGGGCGATGGTGCTCTTCTCGTGGGCGATCCCCTCACGCGATCCCACGCCGCCCAGGTGCGCCGTGCCAGCGTTCATCACCATGGCCACGCGGGGCGCCGCCCTGCGCGAGAGCGGCTCGATCTCGCCCGGGTGGTTCATGCCGATCTCCACCACCAGGAACTGCGTGTCCTCCGGCGCCGAGAGCAGCGTGAGCGGCACGCCCAGGTGGTTGTTGAAGCTCTTCGGGCTGGCGTGCGTGGATCCCACGGCGGCGCAGCCCGCCTCGATCAGGCGACGGGTGGTGGTCTTGCCGGCGCTCCCCGTGATGGCGATGCAGCGGGCGTTGGGCATGCGCTGCCGCCAGGCCGCGGCCATGGCCTGCAGCGCCGCAAGCGTGTCGCGGACCAGCAGACGCGGAAGTCCGTGACCCGGCACCTCCCGCTGCACCATGGCGGCCACGGCCCCCTTGCCGCGTGCGGCCTCCAGACAGTCATGTGCGTCGAAGCGATCGCCCTTGAGCGCCACGAACAGTCGGCCAGAGAGGTCCTCGCGGGTGTCGGTGCCCACGCCGGACAGCGAGGCCGGCGCCGCGTCCAGCCAGCGCCCACCGGTGATGTGCGCGACCTGTTCCGGCGTGAGGAAGCTCACGCCGGACTCCCCACGGCCTGCAGCGCCTCGCGCGCCACCTGCCGGTCGTCGAAGGGTCGCTTGACAGTGCCCACGATCTGATAGTCCTCGTGCCCCTTGCCGGCGATCACCACGGCGTCGCCGGGGCGCGCCATCTGCACCGCCGCATGGATGGCCTCTCGGCGGTCGATCACGCGCGTCACGCGGTCGGCGCGGTGCGGCGGCACACCGGTCTCGATCTCCGCGATGACGGCCGCCGGATCCTCCGTGCGAGGATTGTCGCTGGTGATCACGATGGCGTCCGCAAACTCGCATGCCACGCGCGCCATGCGCGGACGCTTGGTCCGGTCTCGATCGCCGCCGCAGCCGAACACCACGATGAGCCGTCCGCCCTGCGGCAGCGCCGGCCGCACCGCGCGGAGCACGTTCAGCAGCGCGTCGTCGGTGTGGGCGTAGTCCACCATGACCGCGAAGGGCGCGTCCGGATGGGTGACCGGCTCCAGTCGGCCCGGCGGCGCGCTGGCCTTGGCCATGGCCGCCTCCAGCGTGGCCCGGTCGGCGCCCAGGGCCCACGCCCCCGCCACCGCCTGCAGCGCGTTCATGCAGTTGTGCCTTCCCATCATGGGAAGGCGCGCGCCCACCTCGCCCCACGGGCCCTGCAGCTTCACGCGCATGGAGCCCAGCCGGGCCTCCAGCACGCTCACCTGCGCGTCCAGACCTTCGCCGCCGGCGAACCCGCAGCGCAGGATGCGGGCGCGGCAGTCGCGCACCATGCGCGCGTAGGCCGGATCGTCCGCGTTCACCACGGCGGTGGCGCCGGGCGCCAGACCTTCGAACAGCCTGGCCTTGGCGGAGGCGTAGGCCTCCATGGTGCCGTGATAGTCCAGATGATCGCCGCTGAGGTTGGTGAAGATGCCCACCGCAAAGTCGATGCCCGCCACGCGTCCCTGGTCCAGCGCATGGCTGCTGGTCTCCATGCTCACGCCCACGCAGCCGTTCTGGCGCATGCGCGCCAGCAGCGCGGCCAGCTCGATGGCGCCGGGGGTGGTGAGCTCGCTGCTGACCGTGCGCACGCCGTCGTCGATCTGCACCGTCCCGATCAGGCCGTAGCGCCGTCCCGCCTGCGCCATGCACTGCTGCAGCAGGAACGCGATGGTGGTCTTGCCGTTGGTGCCGGTGACGCCAGCCACCTTGAGGCCGCGCGACGGGAAGCCGTGGAAGGCCTGCGCCAGTTCAGCGGCGGCCAGCGCGGGATGCGCGGCGCGCGCCACGGGCACGCCCGCAGGCACCGGCACGCCCGGTGCGGCCACCACCGCCGCCGCGCCCTTGGACACGGCGTCCGCCACGAAGGAGCCGCCGTCCGCCTTGGCGCCGCCTCGGGCCACGAAGAGCGCGCCCGGCGTGACGCGCCGGCTGTCGTCCACGATGCAGGTGACGGTGGCGTCGCCGCTTCCCTCGCGCACCACGGTGGGCACCAGGGCAAGGAGGTCGGCGAATCGCATCGGCGGAATGTACCTACACGATCAGCATGCAGTCGCCGTAGGAATAGAAGCGGTATCCCTCGCGCTGGGCCGTCGCGTACAGGGACTTCAGCCGCTCCAGTCCCAGGAACGCCCCCACCAGCGCCAGCAGCGTGCTGCGGGGCAGATGGAAGTTGGTCATCAGCGCGTCCACGTGCCGGAAGCGGTGTCCCGGCTGGATCAGCAGGCCCGCCTCGGCTCCCCAGGTGTCCATGGGAAGCGGCTCCGGCAGGCTCTCCAGCGCGCGCACCGTGGTGGTGCCCACCACCACCAGCCGACCGCGGTCCGGGCGACGCAGCAGGGCCAGCGTCTCCGCGGGCACCTCGAAGCGCTCCCGGTGCATGGCGTGCTGCGCAAGCCATTCGGTCTCCACCGGCTTGAAGGTGCCCATGCCCACCTCCAGCGTCACCTGCGCACGCGCCACTCCCGCCGCTTGCAGGCGTGCCAGCAGTTCCGGCGTGAAGTGCAGTCCTGCCGTGGGCGCGGCCACCGAATGCATGCGCGCGTCGGTGGCGTAGACGGTCTGGTAGCGGTCGCGGTCGAAGGCCTCCGGGCGCTCCGCGGCGCCGCGTGCCTTGAGGATGTAGGGCGGCACCGGCGTCCGGCCCGCCCGCTCCAGCGCGGCATGCGCGTCCACCCCTTGGTCGAAGCGCACCAACCAGCCTTCGCGGGTCTTCTCCACGCAGCTGATCCATTCGGCCGCGGACCCGTCCTGGTCCAGCAGCGCCAGGCGCTCGCCCGCGTGCAGCTTCTTCGCGCCGCGTGCCAGCAGCAGCCATCGGCCGGTGCCCATGGGCGCCGCCAGCAGACCCTCGAACAGCCGGTCGTCGCGCTCGCGACGCAGCGCCAGCCGAGCGTGCGCCACCCGGGTGCGGTTCACCACCAGCGTGTCTCCCGCGCGCAGCCACCGGCCCAGGTCGCGCACCTGGGCGTGATGCACGGCGCCGCTCTCCCGCTCCACCACCATCATGCGCGCGCTGTCCCGCGGCTCCGCGGGCTGCACGGCGATGCAGCGTTCGTCGAACGGATAGTCCAGGTCGCTGGTGCGAAGTCCCTGGCTCACGGCGTGCCCGCGACCGGGAAGGCCGGCTCCACCATGGCGCCCGGCTCCACCCGCCGGCCCCGCAGCCAGTCGGCCCACGGCATGGCGCGCCCTCCGGCCGGCTGCACCTCCACCGGGCGCACCGCCCCGTCGCCGCACGCCACGCTGCCGTCGCGAAGCAGCTCGCCGGGACGGCCGCCGCCCTCTCCGCGCTCGGCCCGGAGCCACCGCACCTCCTGACCGGCCACACGCATCACGCACCCAGGCCAGGGCTGCAGGCCGTTCACGCGAAGACGCACGCGCTCGGCGGACTGCCCAAGCTCCACGCTGGCGTCGGACCTGGACAGCTTGGCCGCCCGCGTGGCGTCCGCGTCCACCTGCGCCTGGCCGCCGGCGTCGCCGCGCATGAGCCGCTCCACCACCGCGCCCATCATGGGCACGGACGCCTGGGCCACCCGGTCCAGCGCCTCGCCGGCCGTCTCACGTTCGCCCAGATCCGTCTGGAAGGAGTCCAGGATCACGCCCGCGTCCATGCGCTCCGCCACGGCGATGGCGCACACGCCGATGCGACCCTCGCCGGCCAGCATGGCGCGCTGGATGGGCGCCGCCCCGCGCCACTTCGGCAGCGCCGAGGGATGCAGGTTCACCGAGAGACGCCCCTGCAGCAGCTCGGGGCCAAGCTTCTGTCCAAACGCCACCACCACCAGCGGCCCGCCGGCCGCGCGCACCGCCTCCAGCGCCGGACCCTGGTTGGCGTCCGGCGTCCGCACCAGCGGCACGTGGTGGTCCAGCGCCCAGGCCGACACCGGCGTGGGCTGCGTCTTCAGGCCGCGTCCCGCCGGCCGATCCGGCTGGCTCACCACCACGCGCACCAGACCGCGCGCGTGCAGCGCCGCCAGCGTGGGCACGCCCAGCGAGCCGCTGCCCAGGAACGCGACGCCGGGCGCGGGCTCAGCCACCCTTCTCCAGTTCCTTCACCGCGCGGCGCACGCGAAGACGGTCCAGCGCGGTCATGCGGTCGATGATGAGGATGCCTTCCAGGTGGTCGAACTCGTGCTGCCAGACGCGGGCGATGAACGCGTCGCTGGCCAGGCGGAACGGCTTCCCCTCCAGGTCCAGCGCCTCGATCACCGCGTGCGGCTGGCGTCGGATCTCGCCGCGGATGCCGGGCAGGCTGAGGCAGCCCTCGTCGTGCGACTCCAGTTCGCCCTCGAAGCCGCTCAGCACCGGATTGATGAAGGCCATGTGCGGATGGTCGCCGTCGGTGTGCGGGCCGGTCACGAACACGCGCAGGCTCTCACCCACCTGCGGCGCCGCCAGGCCAATGCCGTCCTCCTCGTCCATGATCTCGAACATCTCGCGGACCAGATCGCGGACGGCGTCGTCCACCCGCGCCACGGGCCTGGCCCTCTGCCGGAGGATGGGATCCGGATAGTGCACGATGGAACGTGTTCGACTCACGGCCGTGATCCTATTCCGGCGCCCCGCCCGCCGCGCGCGTGCGTTGACCCGCCCCGCCGAACGCCATACCTTCCACGCTCCTCCCACGGAACGGCCCAGTGATCTTCCCATGGAAAAAGAGCGGTGACGGCGCGCAGCCCGGGGGCGAGGGCGACAAGCCTGCCAAGGGCGCCCCGCAGCAGCCGCAGCCCGAGAAGGCGGCCAAGTTCCTGCAGCATGCCATGAGCATCGCGGCCACCGGCAATCACGACTACGCCCTGCAGCTCTTCGCCAGCGCCATCAAGCTGGATCCGGCCAACGTGGCGGCCCACGCCGCCATGTACGACACCGCGGTGAAGTACGTGCAGGCCGGCGGCAAGCCCGCCACCGGCAAGGAACTCAAGAGCATCGACGACGGATCCGGCAACTTCGCCAAGCTGGCGGCGGCCGAATTCATCTGGATGAAGGATCTGAACAACCTGGCCGCCGCCATGAAGCTGCTGGACTTCTCGGGCAAGCTGAAGCAGTCCGACCTGGGCCGCTGGCTCGCGCCCAAGGTGCTGAACCTGATCAAGGTGCAGCAGCGCAAGAAGCCCAGCAAGAAGGACTGGGTGGCGGGCAAGGACCTGTTCGCGGCGGTGGGCGCCTGGGACGAGGCGTTCGCCTGCGGCGAGGCCGCGGTGGCCATGGATCCCTCCGACAACCAGCTCATCGCCGACCTGAAGCAGCTCACCGCCGCTCGCGCCATCCAGCAGGGCGGCTACGACAAGACCACCCAGGGCGAGGGCGGCTTCCGCGCCAACATCAAGGACGCGGAGAAGCAGAAGCAGCTGACGGAGCAGGACGCCGTGGCCGGCACCGCCGACGTGGAGGCCCGCAACCTGGAGCGTGCCAAGAAGGACTGGGAGGAGCGCCCCGACGTGCCCGAGCACGTGCAGAAGTACGCCACGCTGCTGCGCAAGAAGCAGACGCCGGAAGGCGAGGCCGAGGCGTTCAAGGTGTACCTGGACGGCTTCAAGCGCCTGGGCGAGTACCGCTTCCGCATGGCCGCCGGGGACATCCGCATCGCCCAGAGCCGCCGCAAGGTGCGCGCCGCCCAGGAGGCCGCCGCCGCCAACCCGGGCGACGCGGCGCTGCAGGAGGCCGCGCGCGCCGCGCGCATGGCCAACCTGGAGATGGAGGCCAAGGAGTACGCCGAGCGCATGGAGAAGTACCCCACCGACTGCGGCCTCAAGGCCGAGGTGGGCCGGATCCGCTTCGAGCTGGGCCTCTACGAGGAGGCCATGCCCTGCTTCCAGCAGGCCAAGGACGAGGCCAAGTACCGGGTCTTCGCCGCGCACATGCTGGGCAAATGCTTCGCCGCGCAAGGCTGGCACGGCGAGGCCGTGGGCGAGTTCAAGGAGGCGCTGCAGGCGCTTGACGCCGGCAACGCCGAGCGAGAGCTGGAGATCAAGTACGACCTCATGAACAGCCTCATCGAGCAGGCCAAGGCGGAGAAGAACGCCCAGGCCGCCCGGGACGCCGCCGAGATCTGCAGCTACATCCTGCGCAAGAACATCGCCTTCCGCGACATCCGCGACCGCCGCAAGCAGGTGGACGCGCTGGTGAAGGAGATCGCGGGCTGATGGCCGCGGCGAAGGCCGGCGGCGATCGCGTCATCGCGGTGGTTCCGGCCCGCTGGGGAAGCACCCGCTTCCCCGGCAAGGCGCTGGCCCTGCTGGACGGCGTCCCGGTGATCGTGCACGCGCTGCGACGCGCCGCCGAGGCCTCCAGCGTGCAGCGCGTGATCGCCGCGGTGGACGACGAGCGCATCGCGCAGGCCGCGCGTCAGGCGGGGTTCGAGGCCGTGATGACGCGCGCCG
The DNA here is from genome assembly GCA_964552505.1 of uncultured Bifidobacterium sp. Lineage (GTDB taxonomy): Bacteria > Planctomycetota > Phycisphaerae > Phycisphaerales > SM1A02 > SYAC01. The sequence continues at coordinate 9,221 of CAZKHO010000068.1, forward strand.
ACCATCCCAACGGCACCAGCCGCATCGCGGAGGTGGCGGAGTCGCTGCACTGCGAACTGGTGGTGAACGTGCAGGGCGACGAGCCGCGGCTGGAGCCGGCGCTGGTGGATCTGGCCGTGAAGGCGCTGGATCAGGCGGGACGCGAGGTGCCCGTGTCCACCGTGGCCAGCCCGTTCATGCCGGGCGAGGATCCCGCCAACCCCAACATCGTGAAGGCGGTGGTGGGCGCCAACGGGCGCGCGCTGTACTTCAGCCGCTCGCTGGTGCCGTTCGACCGCGACGGCGGCGCGGGTGCGGTGAAGCCGCTCAAGCACGTGGGCCTCTACGTCTACCGCCGGCCGTTCCTGCCCACCTTCGTGCTCATGCCCGTCACGCCGCTGGAGCGCACGGAGCAGCTGGAGCAGCTGCGCGTGCTGGAGAACGGCTACGACATCGCGGTGGCCATCGGCCACGCGCGCTTCCACGGCGTGGACACGCCGGAGCAGCTGGCCTCGCTGGCGGCCCGCAAGGCCTGACCGCTCAGCCGCGGATCCGCTTCGCCCATTCCGCCGCGCGGTCGCGCCGCTCGGGGCTGGGGTCGCTGCGCGCGATGGCGTCCAGACGATCCAGCGCCTGCTTCGCCTTCACGCCGGCCAGCGCCTCGCACGCGGCGTTGCGCGCACGTCCCTCCGGATCGTCCATCCACGAGAGCAGCTTGTCCACGATCGCCGTGCGCGTGGCGTTGCCCTCGTCCTTGGGGCACAGCTTGGCCAGCGCGTCCATGGCCGCCGGCCGCGCGCGGTCGAAGTTGCCCAGGGCGGCCGCCTGCAGGGCGGGCTCCACGGCCTTGGCCTCGCCCCAGCCCGCCAGCACGCCCAGCGCGGCCTGCTGGATCTCCTGCTGACGGCTGGGCTCCCCCGCCATCTTCAGCAGCAGCTCCGCCTGATCCTTGGCCTCCAGCTTGCCCAGCGCGTTGATGCACGCGGTGCGCACCGCGTAGCTCTTCTGCTCCTGCAGCGTCTTCGCCAGCCAGGCCACGGCCTTGGGCTTGTCCCCCAGCTGCGCCGCGGCGGTGGCCACGGCGGCGAACACGCGCGGCGTCTCCGGCGGCTTCTCCATCAGGCGGGCCAGGGCGGCACGTCCGGCGTCGGTCTGGAAGTCCGCGATGGCGTCCACGCACTCCTGGCGCAGGCGACGGCGCTGCGCGGGATCCGTGGCGATGGACTCCAGCGCCGCCACCGTGTCCGGCGTGGCGTTGCCGCGCAGGAACTGCACGGCCTGACGACGGGCGGCGGTGGTGGGCCCGTCCTTGGCCAGCGCGCGCATCCACTCCACCGGCATCTCCTGCTTGAGCGTCTTCAGCGTGGCCAGCCGCGGATCGAAGGCCACCCACACCGGCGGCCCGTCCAGCGTCACCTCCAGCGTGTCGCCCTTGGTGCGCCAGTTCCAGGGGAAGGTCTTCACGCCCGAGGCGGTCTTCACCGTCACCGGCGTGCTCACCTCGAAGGCCGGCGTGCGTTCGTCGATCTTCTGCGTCTGGTCCGCGGTCACCGAGAGCGTGCGACTGGCGGTGTCGTAGGCGGCCTTCACGACGATGTTGGGGCAGCCCGGCCGCATGCACCACTGGTCGAAGAAGCCCTCCAGCCCCAGACCGCTGGCGGCCTCCAGCTCCTTGCGGAAGTCGTCGGTCTCGGCCAGATCCAGCTTGAACTTGTCGAAGTAGGCGTGGACGCCCTTGAAGAACGCCGCGTCGCCCAGCTTCTCGCGCAGCATGTGCAGGATGCTGCAGCCCTTGGGGTACGGGTTGGGTGCGCGACGGAAGGTCTCGCCGGCGTCCCCGTAGACGGGGCTCACCATGCCCACGGGTCCTTCCGTGCTGTCGCCGCCGGCCACGCCGTTGGAGTCCAGCATGGCGTCGAAGTAGCCCGCGTCGCCGTCGCGCTCCTGCGTCCAGAGGTTGCTGCCGTAGGTGGCCCAGCCCTCGTTCAGCCAGATGTGCGCCCAGCTTCGGCAGGTCACCAGGTCGCCGGTCCACTGGTGACAGAGCTCGTGGCTCACCAGACCGTCCATGTCGTCGTCGGCCGCGGCGATCTCGTCCAGGATGGCGCCCGGGTGCATGGTGGTGGCGCTGGTGTTCTCCATGCCGCCCGCGCCGAAGTCGCGAACCACCAGCTGGTCGTAGCGGTCCCAGGGGTACTTCTGCCCGAACACGCGCTCGAACAGCGCGATCATGCGGTCGGTGCGGCCGTAGGTGCGCTCCACGTCGCCGGCGCGGTCCTTGGGCACCCACACGTGCATGGGCACGCCGCTCAGCTTGTTGTCGATGGGCACCACCGCGAAGTCGCCCGCCACCATGCTCACCAGATAGGCCACGTGCGGCTTCTCCTGCAGCCAGTGCCAGACCGAGCGCCCCCCTTCGGTCTTCTTGCTGACCAGTCGGCCGTTGCCGCTCACCATGAGACCCTCGGGCACGTCCACCACCAGCTCGGTGCTCTGACGCTCGTTGGGGAAGTCGTGGCACGGGAACCAGCCGCGGTTGAACTCGCTCTCGCCCTGCGTGTGCACCTCCGCCGGATAGCCGGGACGGTCCGGGTACGCCGGCGTGAAGTTGAGGCCCATGGGCGGATCCTGGATGGCGTACTCCACGCGGATGTCGCTGTCGGCGCCGGCTGGCAGCGCCGGCTCGAAGCGCAGTCCCAGCGTGTGGCCGTCGCTGGCGAACTCCACCGCCTTGCCGCCCAGGGAGACCTTGGACACCTGGAGCGCCTCGGCGTTCAGGTTGAGCGCGTCCACCGGACCCGCGATCGGCCGCACGGTGAGCGTGGCCACCGCCTGGGCCTTGCGGACGGCCAGATCGGCGATCTTCAGCTCCACCTTGATGCGCCGGGTGTCCACCAGACGATCGGGCGGCCAGTGGCGGAAGTCGGCGCCGGTGGCCGGATCGAACTTGCCCTTGTTGGGATCCCCCGCCTTCGGCCGGTCGGAGCGGCGCGGCGCGGCCTCCAGCCGGTGCGCCAGGCATTCGCAGCCGAAATCCAGGTCGGCGGCGGCCCCGGCCACGGCCGGGCAGGCGAGCAGGCAGGCGACGATGGACGCGGACAGGGTTCGCATGGGGGCATCCTCGCGGGAAGTTCCGGGTTCGTACAGGCCCGCCCCGTTCCGGATTCGCGGATCTTGAACGGGAGTGCGCCCTTGGTACGATCAAGCGTGCCCTCCAAAGGAAGCCCAACCTCCCCCGACTCAGGCGAGAACGGGTTTCTTGCCCAGTTTTCCGCCAGCGACGATCAGCGCGAGTGGTTCAGCCCCGCGCCGCCCGGCTACCAGAAGGGCCGCACCAAGTACGTGGTGGTGATCGGCACCGTGATGAGCGGGCTGGGCAAGGGCATCTTCAGCTCCAGCCTGGCCAAGCTGCTCCAGGACAAGGGCCTTGCGGTCGCCCCCATCAAGATGGAGGGCTACCTCAACATCGACAGCGGCACGCTGAACCCCTTCCGCCACGGCGAGGTGTTCGTGCTCAGCGACGGTCTGGAGACGGACATGGACCTGGGCACGTACGAGCGCATCCTGGATCAGGACCTCTCCAGGAAGAACTTCATCACCGCCGGACAGATCTACAGCGAGATCCTGGACCGCGAGCGACGCGGCGGCTTCCTGGGCCGCGACGTGCAGATGATCCCGCACGTCACCGGCACCGTGAAGCTGAAGATCC
>CAZKHO010000069.1:0-12477 GCA_964552505.1 uncultured Bifidobacterium sp.
TTCCGCACCGGCTGGGGCACCAAGGCCATCGAGAAGACCGGCAAGGGCGCCAAGGTCACGCTGGAGAACGCGGCCGACAAGAAGACCGAGACCATCGAGTGCGAGGTGGTGCTGGTGGCCATCGGCGTGCAAGGCCGCACCGACGGCCTGTTCGACGCCGGCCTGGGCCTGAAGATGGAGAAGGGCCTGATCGTGACGGACTATCGCGAGAAGAAGGACAAGGCCACCTACCAGACCAGCGTGCCGGGCGTGTACGCCATCGGCGACGTGATCGGCCCGCCGGCCCTGGCCCACGTGGCCAGCGAGGAGGCGGTCACCGCGGTCGAGCGCATGTTCGGCCACCACACCATCGGCATCGACTACGACGCCATCCCCGGCGCCACCTACTGCAACCCGCAGGTGGCCAGCGTGGGCATGACCGAGCAGGCCGCCAAGGAGAAGGGCCTGAAGTACCACGTGGGCATGTACCAGCTGAAGAGCCACGGCAAGGCGATCGCCGACGGCGCCAACGAGGGCCTGGTGAAGGTGATCACCAGCGAGCCCTACGGCGAGATCCTGGGCGCGCACATCGTGGGCGAGAACGCCAGCGAGCTGATCCACGAGATCTGCGTGGCCAAGCGGCTGGAGGCCACGGCCGAGGACATCATCACCACCATGCACGCGCATCCCACCATGGCCGAGAGCATCCACGAGGCGGTGCTGGCGACCGAGGGTCGGATGATCCACGGCTGAGGACGGTGCGGGCGCCGGCGTGCGTCCGCCGGGGCTCCGCTTCGCATCCGCGCCTGGCATGGCGCCCGGCATCCACCGGTCATCCACCGTGCGACCCGCCTTGCACGCGTCCGCATTGGTGCATGCGCGGTGGACAACCGCCACCCGTGCCGCATCACCCGTGAATCCGGATGATTTTCGGCCTCCTTCGCGTGCCTTGTGACGCGTCCGCGTCACAGTGCGCCGCGTGTGGGCGCGGTTCGCTGCCAGCCGCTTTGGCAGCGGAAGGTCTGGGTTCGCATGGAGACGGCGTTGGATCGACGCGGGCGCCTGGCCCGGCTGATCGATCTCGCACGCGCGTACCGCGGCTGGTCTCGTCTGGAGATCGCGCGGGCGCTCGACCGGGATCCTGGAAAGCTGCTGCCCGAGAGCGGAAATCCCAAGCTGGACCTGGTGGTGGGGCTGGCCGAGGCGCTCGACTGGCCGGTGGGCGACGTGGCCGAGGACCTGGGCATGGTCACGCGCGAGACGCCCACCCCGCAGGACTTCCGAACGCTGGATCAGGCGGCGCTCCAGTGCCACCGCGCCGGTGACTGGCGCGGCATGGTGGCCGTGGGCAAGCGCATGCTCACCCAGGCGGCCGGCGGCGAACAGCGCGCGCTGGCGTGCAACCGCCTGGCCGGCGCCTACGACGGTCTGGGCCTCTACACCCGCTCGCTGCCCTTCCTCCAGAACGGTCTGGCGGAGCGCGGCATCCCCGACGGCCTTCGCCTGATGCTGTCGGTGAACCTGGCCAACGCGCACTACGCGCTGTGGCATCTGGTGGAGAGCCGTGCGGCCAGTCGCGACGTGCTGGACCAGCTGGCCGATCGCGAGGTGCAGGAGCGGCGTGAACGCGTGTGCCGAGCCTTCGCACGGTACGTGCGCGGCTCCAGCGCGCGGCGTCAGGCGCAGCTGGATCCGGATCGCGCGGCCATGCACGCCGCAGCGGCGCGTCCCGACCTGCACGAGGCGATGGTGGAGTACGAGGACCTGGCGGACACCTTCGGCGACGACCGCTACGCCGCGCTGGCCAACACCTGCCGCGGCGCGCTGGTGGAGGTGGACGCGCTCATCGGCCACCTGCCCCCGTGCGAGGCTCTGGACCGCCTGCAGGTGGCGCTGGACCGCGTGGTGGACGTCTCGCAGCATCCGCCGGGCGACTGGCTGGAGAGCTGGGGATGGTGGTGCATCTTCGGATGCAACGCCACGCTGCGTCACGCGCCGCCGGAATCCGTGGGTCGGCTCATGGCCATCTTCACCAACAAGGCCATGGAGATCGCCGACCGACTGGACAACTGGAGCCTTCGGGAGCGCGCCTTCTCCATGGAGGTCTCGCGACGGGAGGGCTGTCCCGACGAGCCCTGGGTGCTGGACCGCGAGGAGGTGAAGCAGCTGGTGGGCACCATGGGACGATTCCCCGCGTTCCGCGACCGCGGCTACCGGATCCTGGAAGGCGCCAGCATGCTGCTGCCGGAAGGAGGATCGCGATGCGTGGGTGGCTGAATCAGGTGCCGCTGACCGCCTGCATCGTGGCGCTGCTGGCGGTGGCCGCCGGGGCGGGCGTCCGTGCGCCCTCCCCTTCGCCACCGTCGGGATCCACCGACCCTTCGCCATCCGTCACGCTCCCGTGGTGGAAGCGCGCGCTCAGCCACACCGTGCAGGAGGAGTGGGCCTTTGCGCAGGCCATGGACGCGCAGCACGGACCGCGTTGGCGCACGGCGCTGCCGGACAAGGTGGTGGCGCACCTCTATGCGTCCTGGTTGAAGGAGCGTGCCACACCCGGCGACTGAACATGCATCCATGCGGTGCTGCGTAGACTGGCCCACGCCAAGCGCCATGCCACCGACCGTCCACATCATCGGCGCCGGCGGCATCGGCATCGCCGCGGCGGCCGGGCTGGTGCAGGCGGGCTGGCGCGTGACCATGGTGGAGTCCCACGCCGCCAAGGTGGAGGCCGGTGCCCGTGATGGCATGCGCGTCCAGGGTGGGCCGGTGATGCGCGTTCCGTTCCTGGCGTTCCAGGCGTGGTCGCCCACGCCCCAGACGCTGGTGCTGCTGTGCACCAAGACCTTCGACAACCCCGCGGTGCTCGCGCGCCTGCCGCACACGTCGCTGCTGGTGCCCATCCAGAACGGATACGACCCGCCGCTGGAGGCGCTGGACCATCCGTGCGAGGCGATCGCGTCGTTCGTGTCGCACTGCCCGGCGGACCGCCCGCAGGCGCGCATCACGCGTGCAGGCGCGCTGCACCTGGGCGCGCGCCGGGATCTGCGGCCGGAGCAGCGTGAGCGCATGGCCCAGCTGGGCGCCGCCATCGGCGCGTCCGGACTGTTTCCCGTGCATGTGGTGGAGGACGTGCGCCCATACAAGGCCGCCAAGCTCATGTACAACGCCGCCATCTCGCCGCTGGCCGCCGGAGCCGGGGTGGACAACGCGGCCCTGCTCACCGATCCGCTCGCCAACCGGCTCTTCTTCGCGCTGCTGCTGGAGAACCACGCCATCCTGCGCCGCGCCGGGGTGCCGCTGGCGCGCATCGGTCCGTTCCATCCGGACACCGTGGCCCGCATCCTGCGGACACCCCTGCTGCCGCGCCTGATGAGCCACTTCTTCCGACCGTCGCTGCGCGGCACCTACTGCAGCATGGCGCCCGACATGGGCGGCGGTCGCACCGAAGTGGACGCCTACAACGGGCATCTGATCCGGCTGGCCGGGCAAGGCCCCTGTCCGATCAATCGGGAGGTGGTGGCCATGGTGCAGCGCATCACCGAAGGCCGTCTGGCGCCGGGCCGGTCGCATCTGGAGCGGCTGGCCCAGACGCTGGGCATGGAGACGCCCGCGTGAACCTGGTCACGGGTGGCGCGGGCTTCATCGGTTCCCACCTGGTGCATCGCCTGGTGGAGAGCGGGCAGCCGGTGCGCGTGCTGGAGCGACCCCTGGCCAACGTGGACCACCTGCCGCTGTCGCGCATCGAGGTGGTGCGCGGCGACATCCGGGACGACGCGGCGGTGACCGCGGCCGTGCAAGGCTGCGACCGCGTCTACCACCTGGCCGGCGATCCCAACCTGTGGCGACGCGACCGGAAGGAGTTCGACGCCATCAACCACCTGGGCGCGGAGCGTGTGATGCGACGCGCGCTGGAGGCTGGAGCTGCACGCGTGCTGTACGTGAGCACCGAGAGCATCCTGACCACGCGCGAACCCCTCACGGGTGCCGTGGAGTCGTTGCGCCTGCGCGAGTCGGACATGCTGGGTCCCTACTGCCTGAGCAAGTTCCGTGGCGAATGCGCGGCCTTCCGGCTGGCCCAGGCGGGCGCGCCCGTGGTGGTGTGCAGTCCCACGCTTCCCATCGGCCCGGGTGATCGAAACCTCACGCCGCCGTCACGCCTGGCCGTGGCGTTCTGCCGCGGTCGCGTGCCCGCCTTCGTGGACTGTCGCTTCAACCTGGTGGACGCCCGTGACGTGGCCCACGGTCTGGTGCAGGCCATGCGGACGGGGCGAACCGGCGTCCGCTACCTGCTGGGCGGGCACAACACGCGGCTGGCGGACTGGCTGGCGGTGCTGGCACGCGTGGTGGGAAGATCCGCTCCACGGCGCACCGTGCCCTACCCGCTGGCGCTGGCCACGGGCTGGGTGAGCGAACGCTGGGCCGACCTGGTGACCCATCGCATGCCCATGGCCACGGTCACCGGCGTGCGGCTGACCCGTCGCTCCATGCACTTCGACGCCACCGCCAGCCTGACGGAACTGGGGCTCACGCCGCGGTCGGTGGAGGACTCCACCGCCGACGCGGTGGCGTGGTACCGCGCGCAGGGCTGGATCGCCCCCGAGCGCCGCTGAAACGCGCCTTTGCCTCCGTTGGCGTGCGCCGTACGATCGACGCATGGCACGCGGGCTGCTGCTTGTCCTCAGTGGACCATCGGGCGTCGGCAAGACGACGATCGCGCATGAACTGCTCCGACGCTTCGGCGGGCACTTCAGCGTCAGCTGCACCACGCGCCAGCCCAGCGCCGGCGAGCGCGACGGCGTGGACTACCGCTTCATCACCGAGAGCGCCTTCCAGTCCATGGTGAAGGAGGACGCGTTCCTGGAGCACGCCATGGTGTTCGGGCGCAGCTGGTACGGCACGCCGCGCGCGCCCGTGGACCAGGCGCTGGAGCGCGGCGAGCTGGTGGTGCTGGACATCGACGTGCAGGGCGCCGAGCTGGTGCACGACCGCGTGCCGGACATGCTGGGCGTGTTCATCCTGCCCCCCAGCGACGGCACGCTGCTGGACCGCCTTCGCCGCCGCGGCCGCGAGGACGAGGCCGCCATCCAGCGCCGCTACGCCGAAGCCGTCCGCGAGATGACCCGCGCACGCGAGAACCACGTCTACGACGCCTTCGTGATCAACGACGACCTGGCCGGCACCGTGGAGCAGGTGGCCGAGATGGTGGCCTCACGGCTGGGTCGGCTCCAGGCGTCCACCTGATCGGACACGCCATGCTCTCCGGGATCCTGTCCATGCCCACGGTCATGCTTGCGGACGTCGGTCTGGTCTGGCTGGCGCTTCCAGTGACGGTGGTGCTGGGCGTGGTCATCGTGCTGGCCGGCCTCTACAACGGTCTGGTGGTGGTGTCCGTGCGCATGCGCAACGCGTTCTCGCAGATCGACGTGCAGCTGCGGCGCCGGCACGACCTGGTTCCCAATCTGGTGGAGGCGGTGCGTGGCTACATGACGCACGAGCGGTCCACCCTGGAGGCCGTCACGCGGGCACGGGCCGCGGCGCAGATGGCGGCCGATGCGGCGGGTTCGCGCGACGCGGCCTCGATGCGGACGCTGGCGGCGGCGTCGGGGGTGCTGGACGGCGCGTTGCGCGGACTGATGGCGCGCATCGAGGCCTACCCGGAACTGCGGGCCAGCGGCAGCGTGCGGTCGCTCCAGGAGGAGCTGGTCAGCACCGAGAACCGGATCGCGTTCGCGCGGCAGGCCTTCAACGACGCCGTCATGCGCCACAATGAGCGTGTGGCCACCTTCCCCTCCAACCTGGTGGCCGGGGTGTTCGGCTTCCGGCTCGCCGATCCGTGGATGACCGAGGCGGAGACGCGCGCCGTGCCCGGTGTCCGGCTCGGCTCCACGCCGTGAACTTCTTCGACCACCAGGACGCGGCCCGGCGCGCCACGCGAAGGCTGGTGGTGCTGTTCATCTGCACGGTGCTGGGCGTGGTGGCCATGCTCTACGCCCCCTGGGGACTGGCGGCCTCGCAGGAGCGAGGATCGGACCACGGCCCGTGGTCGTGGTGGGACACGCAGGCGTTCCTGACGATCGCCGGCACCACCGTGGTGCTGATCCTGCTAGGTGCGGGCGTGAAGCGTGTGCAGCTGGCGGGTGGCGGCAAGTCCGTGGCGGAATCGCTGGGCGGCGCGTGGCTGAACCCCGCCGCCGCATCGCCGGCCGAGCGTCGGCTGCTGGACGTGGTGGAGGAGATGGCCATCGCCAGCGGCATGCCGGTGCCGCCGGTCTACGTGCTGGAGGACGAGTCCATCAACGCCTTCGCGGCCGGCAACACGCCGCAGGACGCGGTGCTGGGATTCACGCGCGGCGCCGTCGCGCACCTCACGCGCGACGAGCTGCAGGGCGTGGTGGCCCACGAGTTCAGCCATGTGGCCCACGGCGACATGCGCCTCAACATCCGCCTGGCGTGCGCCGTGGCGGGCATCATGGTCATCGCGCTGGTGGGTCGTGCGCTGTTCCACATCGCGGCCCGCCTGCCACGCGCCGGAAAGGGAGGCGCGGGTGCCGCGCTGGGCGTGTTCTCCCTAGGGCTGCTGCTGCTGGTCGCGGGATCCGTCGGCGCGTTCTTTGGACGCATCCTGCAGGCGGCGGTGAGCCGCCAGCGCGAATTCCTGGCCGACGCCAGCGCCGCGCAGTACACGCGCGCGCCGGCGGCGCTGGCCTCCGCGTTGCGCCGCATCGCCGGCATCGGCGGCGCCAACCGCCTGGAGAACGTGGCCGCCAGCGGACTGAATCACTTCTTCTTCACGAGCGCCGCCAGCACCTGGCTGGCCACGCACCCGCCCATCGAGGAGCGCATCCGTCGGCTGGAATCCTCGGAGTCCGCCGGGATGTCGGGGGCCATGCCACCACCGGTGCCCGCCACCGGCCCGTCGGCGGCTCCAGCACCCACGGCACCGGCACCTGTCGGCGCCTTCCTGTCCGGAGGTCGCCCGGCCACGGGCGTGACGGCTTCCGTCACGCCCACCCCCCATGCGCTCGCCCTGCTCCACCGCCGGCTTCCGCCGCCCGTGCTGACCGCCTCGCAGCAGCCGCTGGACGCGCAGGCGTTGCTGCTGCTGACCACCTGGTCCGACGACGCCTCCGTCCAGGCCATGCAGCGCGAGATCGTGCGGGCGCGCCTGGGGGTTCCGGTCCTCCACGCGGTGCAGTCGCTTCGACCGTCCATGGTGCTGCTGCGCTCCACCTTGCGGCTGGTGGTGGTGGACCTGTGCATGCCGGCGCTGCAGCAGCTCTCGCTCCCGCAGTACCGCACCTTCCGGGAGGCGTTGGGCGAATGCATGCGCGCCGACGGCCGCATCGAGTTGTTCGAGTGGACCCTTCGCAGCGTGCTGGCGCGGCGCGTGGAGGGACGGTTTGGCGCGCTCCGCGATCCGATGGGAAGCGCCACATTGGCCTCGCTGGAATCGGAATGCCGACTGCTGCTGTCCGCTCTGGCGTGGGCCGGCGATCCTGCACGTGCCGCGGCGGCCTACGCCCGCGGTGCCCAGCAGGCGGGACTGCCCGCCGCAGGTCCGCTGGATCGCTCCATCTGCTCGTTGGACGCGGTGGACGCCGCGCTGGAGCGGCTGGCGCACCTGGCTCGTGAGGGCCGTCGGCAGGTGGTGGACGCCAGCGCCGCCGTGGTCTGCGAGGACGGGCAGATCCATCCGCGCGAACTGCTGCTGCTGCGCGGTGTCGGAGACCGTCTGGACGTGCTGGTGCCGTCGCCCATCGACATGCTGGTGGAGGACGCCACCGGCGACGAGCTGGGCGGCTGACTCCGTAGGATGCCGCCGATGCGCCGATCGGCCTTCCTCTTCATGCTGCTGCTGGCGGCCTGCGCCGCACCCAAGCCCACGACCAAGCCCACGACCGCCGCGCCGGAGACCGCGGCGCCACAGGGCGCTGGCTCGGCCTTCGTGGGTCGCTGGATCTTCTCACCTGGCGACTCGGCCCTTCCGGAGGACGCTGCCACCGCGCCGGCGGACAAGGACGCCGGAAGCGGCGCGGACGCGAAGAAGTCCAGCGCCGTCGCCGAGGCCGCAGCACGGGGCACCAGTCCGGCAGGAGCCGTGCTCTCCCTGGGCGAAGGTGGCGTGATGTTCGCCCGCGAAGGCGACTTCATCCGACGCGGCCTGTGGAAGCACGACGGCGTCACGCTTCGCCTCATCGTGGAGCCTCCGCCACGGCGTCTGGAGATGGGATTCGCGCCGGCGATCGAGGGTGACCGCCTCACCCTCACCGGCGCCGCCGGCATGGTGCTGGTCTATCACCGCGATCCGTTCGTGGCGGCGGGTCGCGTGCCGTGAGCGTGGACGCGGCCTTCAGTCCCGCCTCCGGTGGAGGTGCACGCCAGGTGTGGCTGATCCGTCACGCCCAGACCGAGTGGAGCGTGAACGGGCGCCACACCGGACGCACCGACATTCCGCTCACGCCCACCGGCATCGCCGCGGCGGAGGCGCTGCGTCCCTGGGTGCGCACGGTGCCGTTCGAACGCGTGCTCAGCAGCCCGCTCTCGCGCGCCATCGACACGGCGCGGCTCTGCGGTCTGGAGGCGCAGGTGCAGCCCGAGCCCCTGCTGATGGAGTGGGACTACGGCCAGTACGAGGGCGTGACCACGCACGACATCCAGGCGCGCGCACCCGGATGGGATCTCTGGCGAGACGGATGTCCGGGCGGCGAGACGCTGGAGCAGGTGTCGGACCGTGCGCACAGACTGCTGGCGCGCATCCGGTCCGTGCCCGGCAACGTGGCGCTGTTCTCGCACGGGCACTTCTCGCGACTCATCATCGCCGCCTGGCTCCAGCTGCCGGCCTCGCGCGGACGAAGCTTCGCCATCCGTGCAGGCAGCGTGAGCGTGCTGGGATTCGAGCACGGCAACCCGGTCCTCTGGGCCGCGGGTGACGTGCCCGGCACGCCAGGTGTGGGTCGATGAGCGCCGCCACGCACGCGCTGGGACCGGTCCGGCTGGAGGTGCACGACGGCACGCTCCGTGGACTGGCCACGGTCACGCTGGCGGATCCGGACCGCCGCAACGTGATGGGACCTCCGCTGTTCGACGGACTGGAGGCGGCGCTGCTGCACCTGGAGGCGCTGACCGCGGCCACACGCTTCCACCCGTTGCGCGAGACGCCGCCCACGGACGCCGTGCGTGTGGTGATGGTGCGGGCGGCGGGAAGCGCGTTCTGTTCCGGCTTCGACCTGGGCCTGCTGGCCGACGACCCCGATCCCGCGCAGCCGCTGCTGGCCTCCTTCCTGAAGCGGCTGGCGGGCTGCATGCGTCGGCTTCGCGCGCTGCCGTCCGTGAACGTGGCGGTGGTGCAGGGTCCCGCGCTGGCGGGCGGATGCGGTCTGGCCATGGCATGCGACCTGGTGGTGGGTTCGCCGGCCGCGCGCTTCGGCTACCCCGTGCACGCCATCGGCCTCTCGCCCGCGGTGAGCGGCCCCATGCTGGATGCGCGCGTGGGTTCCGGCGTGACGCGGGCCATGTTCCAGAGTGGGGAGATCCTGGACGCCGCGGCCGCCATGCGGACGGGACTGCTGCACCGCCTGTCCGTGGACGACGCCGGTCTGGACGCGGCGGTCATGGAGACGGCGGCGGCGCTGCTGGCCAAGGGCGCGCACGCGCTGGCCGCCACCAAGCGGTGGCTGAACGACCTGGACGCCTCGGTGGATCCGGCCCGCGCCGCCATCGCGCTGCAGGCCAGTCTTGGAACGACCGGTGATCCGGCGGGCCGCGAACGGCTTCGGACGGTCTGGAACGCGCGTCGCAAGGCCTGAGCACGCAGACGTGCCCTCCACGCGCGCCCGGCGGAATCCCCCGCAAGCATCTACGCTCCGTGCATGGCTGACACCGTCTCGCTGGAAGCGTCGGAAGGCGTCCTCACGCTCACGCTTCGCCGTCCGGAGGCGCGCAACGCGCTCTCACCGGAGCTGATCGACGCGCTGGAGGCCGCCGTGGCCCGTGTGGCGGCCGACGCGTCCGCTCGCGTCCTGGTGCTCTGTGGCGAAGGCAAGGCCTTCTGCGCCGGCATGGACCTGCGGGGCGTCCTGCACGATCCGGTGCGCATGGGACACATGCTGCAGTCGCTGGCGCGCACCTCCCTGGCGCTGCGTCGACTGTCCATCCCCACCATCGCCTGCGTGCGCGGTGCGGCCATCGGCGGCGGCTGCGGCCTCATGGTGGCCTGCGACCTGGCCGTCACGCACGCCGAGAGCAAGTGCGGCTATCCGGAGGTGGAACTGGGCATCTGCCCCGCGGTGGTGGCGCCGCTGCTGATGCGTCGCATCGGCGCGGGTCGTGCACGCGCCATGCTGCTCACGGGCGGCGTGGTGAGCGGCGCCGAGGCGCACCAGCTGGGTCTGGCCACGCACCTGGCGCCCGAAGGTGAACTGGAGCAGGCCGCGCGTGCACTGGCGCTCAAGCTGTGCGGCGGTGGTGCGCACGCGCTGGCCACCACCAAGCGATGGCTGACGGACCTGGAGCCCGAACTGGACGACGCGGTGATGCGGCGCGCCGCCGAACTCTCCGCCCGCGTGATCCAGAGCGACGAAGCGCAGCAGCGGCTGAAGGCGCGGTTCGAGGCGGCCAAGGCGAAGGCTTGAGCCTGCGGCACGGCGCCTCGCACGTTCATCCGTTACCGTACGCGCCATGAGCGGCGATCCCGGCCTTCCCCTGGAGTTCCGGCCTGACGGCATCGCGGTGCTGCACCTGGTGCCCAATCCCGCCAAGCCCCGCGGCGGCGTGGTGGTGCTGGACGCCTGGCTCATCGGGGCCATCGATGCCGCGCTGCAGAAGGTGGCTGCCGCGTCACCCAAGGGATTCCTGCTGGTCTCGGACAGCGAGCGCGTGTTCGTGGCGGGCGCCGACCTGGCCGAGATCGACGCGCTGGACGACAGCGCGCTGCACGCCTATCTGCGTGCGGGCAGCGCGGCCTTCCGCCGCATCGCTTCGCTCCCCTGCCCCAGCGCCTGCGTCATCCACCGGGCCGCGCTCGGCGGCGGCCTGGAACTGGCCATGCACTGCGACGCGCTGTTCGGCGTGACGCCGGCCGAAGGCGACAAGGGCTGGAAGGTGGGTCTTCCCGAGTGCGGCCTGCACATCTGCCCGGGCTGGGGCGGCACCGTGCTGCTGCCGGCGCGCATCGAGGCGGCCACCGCCATCGGGGCCACCATGCATGGCGCGCCGTTCGACGCATCCAAGCCGCCGCGCGGACTGTTCGAAGCGGTGGCGCCGTCCGCAACCGACGCCACCGCCGCGGCCGTCGCGTGGCTGAAGGCCAACCCCCGCTCCACGGGTCGCGCCGAGCCGCGCAATGGCTGCGAAGCCGCCCTGCGTGATCGCACCCGCGCCGCGGTGCCGTTTGTCCGCCCGCAAGCCGCCACCGCCGCGGCCATCGCCGTGATCGATGCGGTGAACGCCGGACTGGCTCAGGGTTTTGACGCGGCCGTGGAGCGCGAGCAGCAGCACCTGGTGGATCTGCGTCACACGCCCGAGGCTCGCTCCAAGCTGGACGCGTTCCTGAAGCGCTGAGCCGGAGGCGAGCCCATTCGGGCTTCATGCATCCGCCATTCACGTCCGGGGCGCACAAACCGCCTTGCTGAATCGATTTCGAACCGGAATCGAATATCGTCACGCATATGCAATCTGAATATTCACCACTCTGTCACCCAGGTCGGTTGTTCGTCGGACCCAGCTCGCTTTGAATGCACGGTCTCTCCGTGCATGCACGCCCCCCAACAGGAGCCACGAACATGAGCGCCACCGACCTCGCCAAGGACCTGAAGAACATCTCCGAGAAGGACCGCAAGCAGATCGAGCAGGCGCAGGAAATGCTGGGACCGGATCCCAGCACCATGGGCGTGGTGAAGAACTACTTCTGGGGCAACTTCCGCGAGGAGCTGCTCTTTCCGTACCCGGCCGGCGCCAGCGCCGACGAGACCGCCCGCTGCGACAAGCTGCTGGCCACGCTCGACCACTACCTGCGCACCGAGCACCCCACCTTCGAGATCGACCAGAAGCAGGAGATCCCGCAGTGGGTCATCCAGAAGCTGTTCAACATGGGCGTGCTCGGCATGACCATCCCGCAGGAGTTCGGTGGCGGCGGCTTCGGCATCACCAGCTACAACCGCGCGCTCGAGCGCATCGGCCGGGCGTGCGGCAGCACCGCGGTGCTGGTCAGCGCCCACCAGTCGATCGGCTGCAAGGCCGTCATGCTCTTCGGCACGGAGGAGCAGAAGAAGCGCTTCCTGCCTCGCATGGCCAAGGACACGCTGAGCGCGTTCTGCCTGAGCGAGCCCAATGTGGGCTGTGACGCCGGCGGCCAGGAGACCCGCTGCGAGGTCAGCCCCTGCGGCAACTTCTACATCCTCAACGGCGAGAAGAAGTGGGCCACCAGCGGCGCGCTGAGCGGCCTGTTCACCGTGATGTGCAAGCAGAAGGTCACCGACCCCAAGACCGGCAAGCAGAAGG
>CAZKHO010000070.1:0-12005 GCA_964552505.1 uncultured Bifidobacterium sp.
AGCCCCGGGCCATGCGCTCGATGCATGCAAACTCCGCCGGTTCCACGGGCATCACGCTGAGGCGATTGCCACGGGCCAGCAGCCGCATGCTGGACAGCGCGGGCTGCGATCGCAGCGCCGACAGCTCCACACACGCCGCGAATCGCCGCTCGAACCGGAGCACACGCGCCCACCAGACGGGTGCCTGACGCGTGGCGCGCGGCTCGTGGGCGTCGTCGCCCTTGCGGAACTGGGTCTCGTCCGGCACGGCCTCCCCCTCCACCACCGCGATGCCCACCACGCCGGTGGGTTCCGCGTTGGAGTGGTAGATCAGCACGCGATCACCGGACTGCATGCCGTCCCGGAGAGACAGCTTGGCCTGATGGTTCCGCACGCGGTCCCACGCCGTCCGCCCGTCCCGCTCGAGGTCGTCGATGGAGTAGACGTCCGGTTCGGTCTTCACCAGCCAGCAGCGTCTGGCCATGGCGTCAGTTCCAGCTCAGGCCCTTCGGCCAGGCCTCAGGATGCTGCGACTCGGCGCCGGCCACCAGCCCTTCCAGATGCGCGATGGCCTCCGCCACCATGCGCGCGCGTTCCCAGGGGTCGCCGCAGGCCAGCAGCGCGTATCGGGAGGGTTCGTCCTGCAGCAGCGCGGATCCAACGATCTCCACCATGGCGTGCGTTGGCACGTCCTGCCTTCGCGTCCAGACGGTGGCCGCGCGGGCGCTGGCCAGTCGCTGCACCCGCGGCCGAGCCAGCAGTTCCTTGAGCGCGGTGCGCGCGCGCGGCATGCGCGGCACGGGTCGGTCCGTGGGCTCGATGGGCTTGAGGAAGGCCTGGCGATACAGACGCTGTCCGTCCGGTTCCTCGATGCGGTCGATGCGAGCGCGGCAGACGCCGTGCAGCACGATGGTGTGCCGACCGTCCTCCAGGCGCTCGTGACGGACGATCTGCCCCACGCACACGGCGGACCGCAGCGGCACCGGGGCGCCGGGCCGGCGGAGGTTGGTGGGCTCCACCGTGGCCATCGCGATGGGGCGAGCCGTGAGCAGGTCGCCGTCCTTCGCCTCCGACAGGCACGCTTCCACCATCTGGCGGTAGCGGGGCTCGAAGACGTGCAGTCCCTGCATGGCGTGCGGCAGCAGCACCGTGCCCGAGAGCGGGAAGAGCGGCACGGGCCTCGAGAAGTCCACCACGATCGACTTCGCCATCGTGCGGGATGGTAGGCCGCGCGTCGGGCGCGGTCAGGCCACGTCCGCCATGGCCAGTCCACCGTGCGCGCCTGCGGCCCGCCGTCGGGAGGTGACCGCGCGATGGAGGAGCACCAGGTCCTGCTCGTCCACCGAGCCCGCCACCAGATTGCCCAGCAGGTCGCCGTCCACGATCGGCACCCGGCCGTCGGACAGCACCGTGAGGCGCCGGAGCGTGTCCAGATGCGCCCAACCGTCGTCGCCGCTGGCCGGCGCCGGCGACTCGGCCAGCGGTCCGCCCCACGGATCGCGCTGCGGCGGCGGATCCACCACCACGCCGTCCGCCTCGCGCGTCCACGCCTCCAGGAACGCCGGCACCCAGGGCACGCTTTCTCGAAGCCGCTCGATGCGGGGAAGGATCCACGGGTGCCGCGAAGTCCCGCGCGCCACCAGCAGCGCACGGACGCGCTCCACGGCGGACGGGAAGTCGGTGGACCCCATGGTGACGCGATAGCCGGCGGAATCCGTGGCGTGAAGGTCCACGGTGATCACGTCCACTGCCAGCCGGCCCAGCTGCTCCACCGCCTGGGGCGCCAGCATCTCCGTGCGCACCTCGATCGCCAGCGCCGACGCCGCACGGATGCGTTCCACGAACGGCTGCACGTCCGGATGGATCAGCGGATCGCCAGCGCCGCCCAGGGTCACCGCCACGTCGCGCGCCTCGCCCATGCGGGAGAGGATCCGGTCCAGGCGCCGCACCGTCATGGGCGGCCGCTGCAGCGAACCGAAGCGGTGCGGACTGGCCACGCCGCACCCGCGACGCCCCGTGTTCAGTTCGATCACCAGATGCTGCGGCGCCAGCGTGGGCGCCGCATCGGCCTGACGCGCCACCGCGGCCATCAGCGTCTCCATGGGCAGGTCCAGGTCGCGGTGCATGAGCGGCTCCAGCGCGCGACGCAGGCGCGCACGGGCCCGCGGCGTGTCCATCACCACGCGCTCACGCAGCAGGGCGATCGAACTGGGCGGGCGGAGTCGCTCCACGCGACGCGACCAGTCCATGCGCCGATCCAGCCACGCACCCACGCTGGCCAGCTCGCCGGAGGCCAAGGACCGCACCGCGGCGCGCGACAGCAGGCATCCGCTGGATCCGGCCGGTCCCGGCGCAAACTGCATCCACGGGCGCTCGGGCAGCTCGCCGGCACGCCGCACCATGGCGTCCGCACCCCACGGCTCGCGCACGGAGACCAGCGGCCAGTCCGGACCACAGAGAAACGCCTCCGTGGCGCCGGATCGCTCCATCACGGCCAGCGTGGCCGCGGGCGCCAGCACCTCGTCGAAGACGCTCCGGCCGCCCAGTCCGCCGCGCCAGCATGCGTCCGCCCATGCACGCGCACTGCGCCGCAGCGGCAGCGGCGTCTCGATCACCGCGCCCTTCCACCGCAGCCAGGTCAGGCGCCGACCGCCGTCCAGGCCGTCCAGCGCCTCCGAGGCGTCCCATCCCTCCGGCGCCACCACGCACACCTCCTCCAGCGCGTGGGAGGCGAGCAGTCGCTCCAGCGTGCGGCGGAACACGGTGCGTCCGCCCAGTTCGCTCTCCAGCCGTCGCTCCACGCCGGTGCCCCCGCGCGCCGGGTCCACGGAAACCACCGCCACGGCCTTCACCGGCTCGCGCGTCACCCGAACCGCCTCCGACGGCGCGCCCGGCATGAGAGGCCGCACGTCGGGCAACGTGGGCACGCGCCGCTGCGCATGCCTGGCCAGCGCTTCGCGCAGCGTCCGCTGGTCGGTGTGGCGCTTGGTGCATCCACCCTCCGTGCCGTCGATCACCAGCAGCCCGGCACGGCGATCCTCGTCGAAGGCCGCCTCCAGCGTGGAGCGCTCGCGGTGCAGCATGTGATCGGTGAGCACGATCCGACCGCCGCGGTCCGGCTCGCGCAGCAGACCGCCCTGCCGCATGGCGATCCGTTGCGCGTGCAGCCAGTCCCAGCTGCGGAAAGGATTGGTCTCCAGCGCCCACGCGTAGTCCAGCGCATGGCCCGGCGCGTGCGCCACACCGTCCACGAACGCCAGGTCCACGCCGGCCAGCACCACCGGATTGCAGCCCAGCTGCCGCAGCAGCAGGTGCGCCGCGAAGGTCTCGTCTCCGTCGCGCGCCTCGCCGGGGACGCCCAGCGCTCCCGTGCCGCGCAGCGCCTCGATGGCCGACGCACCCCACGCCACCAGCCGCGTGCCGAACTCCACCGCCGCCTCCACGTCCACGGTGCGCGGCGGCTCGCAGGCCACCGCCACGTCGGGTCGCACGCCCAGCCGCACCAGCGGCCCCACGGCGTCCACCGTGCACACCACCAGGCGCCGGGACACGAAGGCCGGATCGGCGAGCAGCGCGCCGTTGCGGGCCAGGCTGGGCCCGGCCGAGGCCAGCACGCCCAGACACCCCTCGGCCGCCAGGCTCCAGGCCTGCCCCACCTCCGAGACCAGCAACGCCTGCCAGAGGGAGGCGCGATGCGCGGCCAGCGCTTCGACCGGGTTCGTTGCCACGCCGCCAGCCTATCCCCGGCGACCGATCTTCTGCACCCCGCCCCCCGTCCCACGCCGATGCACTTCCCGTGAACACGCTGGTGCGCATCCTCTTCGCCACGGCGGCCATCGGCCTGCTGGTGGGCGGCGGCTGGCTGGCCGTCGCGCTGGTCCAGACCGCCCGGCTGCAGCGGCAGGTGGCTGATCTGGAGCGGCAGGTGAAGGAGGAGCAGGAGCATCGAAAGCGGGTGATGGAGCGCCTCTCTCGCGCGCGCCGACTGGGACGCCTGGAAGTGGTGAAGCAGCACCGCGCCGGCGATCCCGCCGCCCAGCCGCTGTCCCCCTCCGCCGCCGCCGAACTGCAGCCGCAGGAAGTGGTCACCACGGTGGAATTCATCGAACTGGACGAGAGCGGCCGCGAGATCGGCCGACGGCGCGCCACCGTGCCCGGCCGCACCGTCTTCCTGGACGCATGGACCGTCCGCTTCCCGGGCGAGGGCGTGGCCGAAGCCGACCCGCTGCGCGGCCGTTCGATCGCGCTGCTTCGTCGCATCTACTCCGACCGACTCGCTCCCGCCGACGGCATCGCCATCGACACGCCCGGCGCCGTGCCCGACGGCTACGCAGCCAGCGAGGGGGCGCGTTTCGAGCGCGCGCTCTGGAAGCGGTTCTGGAGCCTGGCCACCGACCCCGACGCCGCCGCCGAGCAGGGCGTCCGCGTGGCGCAGGGCGAGGCCGTCTACAAGCCCGTCGCCGCCGGCCAGCGCTACGAGGTGGAACTGGAGAACGCGGGCGGCCTGCTGCTTCGGCCCATGCCCTGACGCGTGCGGCGCGGGGCGGGCTAGATTGTCCACGGCCTGCCGCCCGAACCAACGCCCGCGTGAACGCCCCGAACGACCCAACCCAGCTTCCTTCGTCCGACGACGCGGACCGCACCCGCCCGCCCTCCGGTGGTGACGCCACCGTGCCGCCGGGCGGCATCGACGCCACGCTGCCGGCCTCGCGCGCGCCGCACACGCCGGCCCCGTCGCGCGCCGCTGGAGAGTCGCGCCCGGAGCGCATCGGCGACTGCCGCATCGAGAAGCGCCTGGGCACCGGCGGCTTCGGCGACGTCTGGCTGGCCGTGCAGGAGACCGACCTGCTCAAGCGCCGCGTGGCCATCAAGCTGCTGAAGCGCGGCATGGACAGCGACGCGGTGCTGGAGCGCTTCCAGCTGGAGCGTCGCGTGCTGGACACGCTCAACCATCCCAACATCGCGCGGCTGCTGGGCGGCGGCGTGACGCAGGACGGCCGCAGCTACTTCATCATGGAGTTCGTGGAGGGCCTCACGCTGGACGCCTGGTGCGACCGCCAGGCGCTGGACGTGCGCGCCCGCGTGGGCCTGCTCCGGCAGGTGGCCTCCGCGCTGGCCCACGCCCACGACAAGGGCATCGTGCATCGCGACATCAAGCCGGCCAACGTGCTGGTGGGCGCGGACGGCGTGCCCAAGCTGCTGGACTTCGGCATCGCCAAGATCCTCAATCCGGAACTGGCCGGCAGCGAGCGAAGCCATCAGACGCTGCCCGGCGAGGTGGGACCGCTCACGCCCGTCTACGCCAGCCCGGAGCAGCTGCTGGGGCATCCGCTGGGCCCCTCCACCGACATCTACTCCATGGGCGCCATGATGTACGAGATCCTCTCAGGCGTCGCGCCGTTCGACTTCAGCCGCAACTCGCTGGACGAGATCCGCCGTCGCGTCTGCGAGGAGATGCCGCAGGCCCCCAGCCGTGTGGCAGGCCAGCGCACCACGCTGCCGGGCGCCGGCGGCGGCGGCACCGCCGATCCTTCGCGTCTCCGCCGCGGCCTGCGCGGCGAGCTGGACGACATCGTGCTCATGGCCATGCGCAAGGAGACGCAGCGCCGCTACGCGGACATGAAGGCGCTCATCGCCGACCTGGACGCGTGGCTGGAGGGCCTGCCGGTCTCCGCTCGGCCGGCCAGCACCGCGTACGTGGCGCAGAAGTGGATCCAGCGACGCCGACTGCCCCTGGCCATCGCGCTGGTGGCGCTGCTGGGCGCGGCGGGCACGGCGGGCGTGTGGGCGTGGAAGCGGCATCAGGCCGAGGTGCAGGACCGAGAGGAACTGGCACGGATCGGGCAGGCGGTCCGCGCGCTGCCCACTTCGAGCGCGGACCTCTCCTCCAACCCCGACGCACCGCGACTCCTGCAGGAGGCCGAGCAGCTGCTCGAACGACGCCTGGCGGGCCATCCGGAGGACACCAGGGCCTCGGACCAGCTGCTCGAGGTCCTGTACCGGCGATCGGTCCTCCTGAAGCGCCGCAGGAACTACGCCGAAGGCCTGCCCGCCACCCAGATGTACGTGGATCGCGCACGCGCGGCGCTGGAGCGTTGGAAGCGTGACGAGGACCGAAAGGCGCTGGCTCAGGCCCTGCTGGCCCGTGGCGACCTGCTCTTCAACCTGCCGGACTATCCGAGGGCACGCCAGGCCTTCGACGAACTGCTCGCCATCCGCGAGGCGATGGCCAAGGCGAAGCCGGAGGACGTGGAACTGATGTCGCTCAGCACCCGCCCCATGCAGCGCATCTACGAGTGCCTGGTGGCCGAGGGCCGTCTGGAAGAGGCGCTGTCGCAGGCGGTGCGGCTGCGCAAGCTCCGCGACGAGGTGGTGCTCCGGCTTCGGGGAAGCGCCACTCCGGACGCGTTGGATCCGCGGATGCGCGAGGCGATGATCGCCCGGTCGTACGAGGCCGGGATCCTTCTCAGCCTCTCGCGGCTCGACGAGGCGGAGACGGTCGCGCGCGACTATCTGGACCAGGCGCGCGGGCGCGCCAAGGCGTCTGACGAGGACTGGAATCGGCTCTCCGACCTCTGCGTCGGACAGGAACTGCTCTACCTGATCGCGCTCAACCGAGACGACACCGAGGCGTGCGGCCGCATCGTGGCGGAGTGGCAGACCAGCGCCTCCACCGCCGGCGTGATCTCCAAGTTCGAGAGCGTGGCACTGCGGTGGATCGTGTCGTCGGGCATCGAGGCGGCGGCCGTGCGCAACGCCACGGGCCGGCATGACGAAGCGCTGCAGGTGGTGCGCGAGACGATCAGGAACGCCGAACTTGCCCGCAAGGGTGCGGCGGGCAAGAAGCAGGGCGAGGCGGTCACGCCGGAGATGCGCCTGCTGGCTCTCACGCAGGAGATGCGCGCGCTCCGCGGATCGGGCCACGTCGAGGAGGCGCGCGCCGTGGCGGCACGCGCCGTGGCGGCGGCGGCGGAACCCGGCGCGGGACCATCCTGGATGTCGGCCGTGGCCACCGTGCTGTCCGAAGTCTCGCGCACGGTGCCGGATCCGGCCGACGCCGAGCGTCACGCCCGCAAGGCCGTGCAGGCGTCCGTCGGCACCGGCGACTCGCTGGTGGAGGCCACCGCGCGCGAATCGCTGGTGCTTGCGCTTCGTGGGGCGGGCAAGCAGGCGGAGGCCGCCACCGAACGGAAGGCGCTGGAGGAGCTGGTGCAGGCGCACGGCACACCACGCATGCAGCACATGCTGGATCGCCTCGACGCACCACCCTCGGCTCCGGCGGCGGCTCCCGCCGCCACGCCGGCGGCTCCCGCCGCGGCACCGGCGCCCTCCGCACCAGCCGCCGCCAAGCCGCCCGCCTGAGCCCCCGCGGCTACCTTGCGCGCGATGCGCATCATCGACCTTCGTTCGGACACCGTCACCCGCCCCACCGCCGCCATGTGGGACGCCATGCGCGCGGCGCCGCTGGGCGACGACGTGCTGGGCGACGAGCCCACGGTGCAGGCCCTGGAGTCGCGTGTGGCGCAGCTGCTGGGCAAGGAGGCTGCGCTGTTCGTGCCCAGCGGCACCATGGCCAACCAGCTCGCCATCCGTGCGCAGTGCGAGAGCGGCGACGAGATCGTGGCGCACCGCGACAGTCACATCATCCACTACGAGACCGGCGCGCCCGCCGCGCTTTCGGGATGCATGATCCGCGCGATCGACGGTCCGGGCGGACTCTTCGACCGCGACGCGGTGCTGGCCACACGTCGCGGCCATGACGACTACCTGCCCCGGCCGCGCATGCTGGTGGTGGAGAACACGCACAACCGCGGCGGCGGCACCGTGTGGCCGGAGCAGGCCTTCGCGTCCGTCGCCACCACCGCCCGCGAACTGGGACTGTGCGTGCATCTGGACGGTGCGCGGCTCTGGAACGCGTCGGTGGCGGCGGGCTGCACGCCGGAGGCGTTCGCGCGTCATTCCGACACGGTCAGCGTCTGCTTCTCCAAGGGACTCGGATGCCCCGCGGGCAGCGCGGTGGCCGGCCGCGCTTCGGTGATCGCCCGTGCTCGGCGGTTCCGCAAGATGTTCGGCGGCGCCATGCGTCAGTCGGGCGTGCTGGCGGGCGCCGCGCTGCACGCGCTGGACCACCACGTTGCACGGCTGGCCGAAGATCATGTGCACGCACGCCAGCTGGCGGAAGGCGCCGCGCGCCTTCCAGGCATCTCCCTGGCCATCCCCGCCGACCGGACCCCCACCAACATGGTGTTCCTGACCGTCGATCCGGGACTTGGAACGGCGGCCGCCATCACCGACCGGATGGCCCGCCGAGGGGTGCTGGCCATGCCGATGGACCCGCAGCGGATCCGGTTGGTCACGCATCTGGATGTGCGAGGCACCGATGTCGCCGTCGCCATCGAGGCCCTGAAGGAAGCTTCAGCAGGCCGTTAGTTCTCGGTCTCTTTGGCGTCACATCCCCGGAAATACCCCACACCCCCTTTGTGCAGGGAAGGTTTCGGGTCACACTGCTCGGACATGGGCCTGCCGTTCCCATCGCTGTGCGCTTCGATCGCGTTGCTCCTGGGGGCGACGGCGGTGTCGCACGCCCAGCAGGAGTCGGCCGACTGCTGCTGTCAGGTGCACGGCACGCCCAGCTGTGCCGATTCCAACTGCAGCGGCATCGTGTGTCAGATGGACGCCTATTGCTGCACCTACCAGTGGGATGCACAGTGCGCCTCGTTGGCCGCCGCGTACTGCGGCGCCGCCGCTCCGTACTGCACGGACGGCAACAACGACGGCACACCAGATGTGTGCGCGAGCGCCGGGCCCAATCCGGGCGACTGCAACGGCAACGGCATCCCCGACCTGAACGAGTCCGGCTGCGACGGATCCTCCTATTGGTCGGGTCCCACCTCGGGCTCCGCGCTCGATTTCGAGAATCCCCTGTACTGGAGCTGCCAAGGCCGCCCTGGCACGGCCACTTCCACCCAGCTCTACCTGCCCTACTCGCAGTACCAGTACTCCTCCATGCAATGGTCCATGGACTGCGACAACGCGGTGCAGGGGTTCACGCTGTGGGACTCCGGTGGCACCGCCGCGCGCGACTTCCAGTGGAACCTGGGCGGTCGAACGCTCCGCATCACGGGCAGCGCGCTCGAGTTCCACTCGTACTCGCCCGGCACGCTGACCGCCACCATCGCCTCGGGCAACATGCTCTGCACCGACAGCCCCCTCTTCCTGGTGGACGAGGGAGCGCAGATGGTCAAGTTCAGCGGCGTCCAGATCTCGGCCGGCACCTTCGGCTGGAACACGCCCACCTACGGCGGAAGTCCACGGCTTTCGCTGCAGGACTCCACGCTCGTCGCCGGCGCCTTCGGATGGCCGTCCGTCAACGACGGACTGGCCCCCTCGTCGGTCCTCACGCTTCGGAACTCCAACATCCAGCTCTCCTCGAGCGCCACAGGGGCCATGAGCTCGTTCGCCGTTCCGGACGGAGCCACGCTGCTGGCGGACGCCGTCAGCTCGGCGGATGTCTCGAAGATCCTGGGGACCGGCCTCTACGTCTACGCCGACGCCGGATCCACCCTGCAGCTTGACGGCCGACTGGAGATCGGCGGATCGCTCAACGTGGGCGGCACCCTGACCGGTCGATCGCACTGCGCGCCCTGGCTCGACAACTGCCAGGCGTCCGTCCTGCTGGCGCACAGCCTGGTCTTCCCCACCCCGGGCACCCCCGCCAGCATGGTCTGGAACGCGGATCTGTCCGGTTCCATGGGCGGCACGCCGGACGGTCTGGCGTCCATTCGTGTGTCGGGCGGTGCGTGGATCGACGGCACGCTTCGCGTGAACGACCTCTCACCCAACGGCGTGCCCACCGTCGGCTTCTCGGTGCCCCTGCTCACCGCGGCGGCATTCACCACCGGACACAGCAACTTCGACCTGGTGCGCGCCTTCAACAACGACGGCCAGCCGCTGAGCGGCGGCTACTACGTGAGCACGGAGAACGTGGGCGGCACCATCTACCTCACGGTCAAGCGCGGTGCCGGCGTGCTCAGCACCCCGTCGCTGCAGTCCTCGCTGCCCGACAGCCCGCTCCGCACGGTGGTGATGGACGAAGGGACCTCCAGCGGCGTGGCCGTGGTGGCCACCATCACCTCCACCTCGCAAGGCTCCATCATCCGCCGATTCCTGGTGAATCTGGCGCAGGGCACCATGATCCAGTCCGGCACGCTCAACGGTCTGGTCAACCCCACCGACATGGTCGCCGGCGACATCAACGGAGACGGCCAGCGCGACCTGCTGGTGAGCTACGGCTCGCCCGGCAAGACGGTGGCGTACCGCTGGACCGGCACGGGCTTCGCCACCCTGTGGACCAAGCAGTTCCCGGTCGGCACCCGAGCCGAGTGCGTGTGCATCATTCCACCGCGCGCCGCCTCGCTGATGCCTGCGGGGTCCAGCACCGCCACCGGCACCAGCACGGGCACCAAGGGCGGCGTCACCACCACCGACGCTGGTGGCGCCACCACCGGCACGGCGGAGGTGGCCTCCGTTCCGCGCACGGTCAACGGCACCGACATCGACGATGACGACGCCGTGGCCACCGGCGGCGCCGACGCCTCGGCGGCGTTCATGCCGGGACAGGCCGCGGGCTTCATCCAGATGGTCAAGCGAGGCCCCACCGGCGGGCTGGTGGCCCTCACCAAGGTGAGCGTGGCGGGCGTGCCCAACGCACTGGTGATCGCGGATCTGGACGGCGACGGCCTGAAGGACGTGGCCGCCAGCTGCAGCGGGATCACCGGCTCCTACGCCGACGGCGCTCGGCCGGTGGCCGTGGTGCTGCGGGGTGCCGGCGCCGCGTCCGCGTCGCGACTGTCCGCCCCCATCGCCATCGACGTGGGTGACGCCTCGGCGCAGGGCGCCTCCATCAACGTCACCGACGCCGACGGCAACGGCTATCCCGACCTGGCCGTCGGCTGGACCGTCACCTCCACGCAGCAGGGCTCCACGCTGGGCGGGGCATCCATCGTCCAGATCCGCGACCAGCGGGCCAGCGGCGGCCTGACGCTGGGCACCCTCGCCAGCTTCTCCGCGTCGCCCGCGCTGGGCCTGTCCCGCGTGGGAGACTCCAGCCTCTTCAGCATGGGACCGGCCTCCGCCAGCGGAGGAACGCCGGTGCTGCGCAAGACCGACTTCGCGGCGGATCCCATCCCGGGCGATCTGGACGGTGACGGCCTGGTGGGCCCGTCCGACCTGTCGATCCTGCTGCTCGATTTCGGTCCCTGCCCCGATCCGACCACGGCCGCGTGCCCCTCGGATCTGGACGGCTCCGGCATCGTGGACAACGGCGACATCTCGCTGCTCCTGATCATGTTCGACTGAGCGGCGCCGGTTCGGCGAGGCCAGTAGGCTTCGCCACATGCTCATCGATCCCCGTGTCCAGAGGCTGGCCGACCTCCTCGTCAACCATTCCGTCCGCACCGGCAAGGGCGATCACGTCCTGATCGAGACCTTCGACTGCCCGGACTTCGTGGCGGCGGCGCTCGTGGAGCACGTGCAGAAGGCGGGTGGCCACGCCCACGTCGCCCAGCGCAGTTCCCGCGTGATGCGCGCCCTGAACCTGGGCGGCGAGGACGCCCTGCGCACGTGGGGCGAGTACGACCGCGAGCGCATGAGACGCATGCAGTGCTACATCGGCGTGCGCGGCGCGGACAACGCCAGCGAGATGAGCGGCATGCCCGAGTCGCAGATGAAGACCGTCGGCCGCCTCTACAACAAGCCCGTGCACTTCGACCAGCGCGTGAACCACACCCGCTGGTGCGTGCTGCGCTGGCCCAGCGCCAGCATGGCGCAGCTGGCCCAGTCCTCCACCGACGCCTTCGAGGACTTCTACTTCCGGGTCTGCACCCTGGACTACGCGCGCATGACGCAGGCCGCCATGCCGCTGGTGGAGCGCATGAAGCGCACGGATCAGGTGCACATCAAGGGCCCGGGGCCCACCGATCTGCGCTTCAGCATCAAGGGCATCGGCGTGGTGCCCTGCTGCGGCG
>CAZKHO010000071.1:0-11758 GCA_964552505.1 uncultured Bifidobacterium sp.
TACGCACTTTTTAAATGGTGGCTGCTTCTAAGCCAACATCCTGGCTGTCACAGCAATCTGACTACCTTAAGAACTGAGGTTTGATTAGGGACCTTATCCGATGGTCTGGGTTGTTTCCCTTTTGACCGCGAACATTATCGCTCGCGGACTTACTCCCGGGGCAAAATGCATGGTATTCGGAGTTTGATTGGACCGGGTAGTCGGGTAGACCCCCAAGTCCATTCAGTAGCTCTACCCCCATGCACTGACCCCCGAGGCCAGTCCCAAAACTGTTTCGGGGAGAACGAGATATCTCCGGTTATGATTGCACTGTAAGCCCTCCCCACAGGTCATGCCAGAACTTTTCAACGTTCACGGCTTCGGTCCTCCAGCGGGTTTTACCCCACCTTCAACCTGCCCATGGGTAGATCAACCGGTTTCGCGCCTATCCCCTATGACTATTCGCCCTTGTCAGACTCGGTTTCCCTTCGGCTCCGTCGCGTAACGACTTAGCCTTGCCATAGAGAATAACTCGCCAGCTCATTATGCAAAAGGCACGCCACAAGCCCGTAGGCCCGTGACCGCTGTGTAAGCACACGGTTTCAGGTGCTTTTAACTCCCCTTGTCGGGGTGCTTTTCATCGTTCAGTCGCCTTACTGGTTCACTATCGGTCGTCAAGGAGTACTCAGGCTTGGAGGGTGGTCCCCCCATGTTCAAGCCAGGTTTCTCGAGCCTGACTCTACTTGAAGCCATTCCCAGATTCGCGCCTACGGGGCTGTCACCCTCTGTGGCCGACTTTTCCAAGTCGCTCGTCGTTCCTCTGGTAAATCCGCTTTCGCTCGGCGCTACTTACGGAGTCGCGGTTGCTTTCCTTTCCTGCAGCTACTGAGATGTTTCAGTTCGCTGCGTTCGCTTTACAGGCCCTATGCATTCAGGCCTGAATGACCTTGCGGTCGGGTTGCCCCATTCGGAGATCCCAGGATCGAAGCTCGGTTACCAGCTCCCCTGGGCTTATCGCAGGTTCCTACGTCCTTCATCGCCTCTTGACGCCAAGACATCCACCGTGTGCCCTTTCACGCTTGGCCACGTCGACCGGATGCCGTCGGACAGACTTTCGTCTGACCGGCGATCTCTGACCGACGCCCACGCTGGCCCCTCTTGCTCATTTGGACCAGCGACCTGCCGCACGCGCCTAGGCGACGTGTGCTGCAGGCAGCATCTCAAGCAAATTCTCGATCGGTGCTTGCCATCGAATCGCGCAAACGTGATGCGGGCCCAGCCCGCGCGTCTGCGCGACCTATCAACCATCGAACTCATGCACTTTTCACAGAACCAGGCGCTTTCGCGGCTGCCCTGATCAACGGCCGAGGCCGCTGCGCAGGGTCGGGGATTGTAGCGAGACGCAGGAGGCTGTCAAGCGGGTCGTTTGCCGGATTCCCGGCTTCTGGACCAACGGGGATCCGGCCCTGAATGGGGCGCCCCGGCCGTTTCTCAACCCTTCTTGCCACCTTGGTTTGCGTCTCCAGAGCCGGTTTCTGGACCCGCCTTGGCGGGATCCGCCTTCTTGTCCAGCGCAGCGCGCTCGACACTGGCTCCATCCGATCCCGGGCGACGGATGATGATCTGGGAGGGGTCGTTGACGTTGGCCAACACCACTGCCATCTGCCGGGTCGCCGACGTGTCGCCGGATCGGCGGGCCTCGGCCTCCGCGGCCAGGTCCCGATAGACGCACAGCACGAACCAGTCCGTGGTGAAGTCCGTGACGGACGTTCCCTGCTGGACTCGACGGCCCACGCGCTCACCGACGGCGGTCAGTTCCTTGCCTCGGCACCACGTGCCCTTGTCCAAGCTGAAGAGCTCGAATCGGGCGCGGCCGAGATCACTTGCGTAATCGCCTTGCACCCCTTCGAGCGCGAAGAACTCGTGCGGATTCCGAATGCGCACGGCGGCCCATTCGCTGGGCTGGGTCAGGATGCCCGCGTCGCGATCCAGGTTCTTCTGCGAGTCCTGAAGCTCGCTCTTTCGACCAAGGAACGGGTTGGCGATCTGCAGCCTGCAGCGGTAGCGATACGTGGCGCCGGGGCGCACCTGGAAGTCGTGCGTCCACACCACGATCCGATCCGACGCCACGTCGCCCGCCTTGGGCGCCTCGGCCGCGCCGGCGGCGGGCTTGGTGGCGCTGGCCACCTGATCCTGCAGCCTCTTGACCTCCTGACGAGCCTCGTCCCGGGCGGCCATCAGCTTCTTGCGCTTCTTGATGCCTTCGGGGGAGTTGGCGTCCGTTCCTCCGCCGGGACCCTTGCCTGGACCAAAGCCGCCGCCGCCGGACTTGGGCCCCGAGCCGCCGGAACCTGCTCCGGGGTCGGATCCCTCCCCGCCCTTCCCCTTGCCCTTCCCCTTGCCCTTGGGTGCTCCGGCAGCCGGATCGGTGTATTCACCACCGGCGGCCTCAAGATCGGCCGTGACCTGATCGAGCTTCTTCTGGGCTTCCTCCAGCCGCTTGCGGGCCGCCCGAACCTCCTTGGTCTCCGAGGCGGCCGCCTCGCCGGCCAGCGGATCGGTGGCGGTGCCACGCGTGAGGGGCGGAGACGGTGGCTGCAGGAGCCGCTTCCGCATCTCCGGATTCTTGGCGAAGATGGCCGCGATGGCTCCTGCGCTTCGCGGGCTCTCGCTGCGGAATGTGGCGATGCCTGGAAGCGTCTCCACCACCACCGCATTGCTCCACGAGCCGTCCTTCTGCAGTTCTTCGCGGTCGAAGATCACGTCCAGGATCCAGATGGAGCGATCCCGCTGCTGCCACCAGTGCATCGGCAGCTTCTCGCGCGGCGGGTTGGCCGCCGCCTCGGCCCGCTCCAGCTCCGCACGAATGGACGCCATGTCCACCTCCGCCGCGGGCGTGGTCCAGATGACGTCGGTGGAGCCCTTGGCCCAGCCCGCGGGACGGCGATCGAGATAGGCGACGAGCCCGTCGTCCTTGCCCGGCGTGATCTTGACGGCACCATCGGACTGGGTGACGCGGCTCATCATCTTGACCGGGCCGAAGGCCGGCTCGTGGTAGAGCGGCACCTGGCGCTCGGTCCGGCTGAACAGACCCGATGCGATGGCAGGCATGACCTGCGGCAGCGGGTCCGACGACGTGGCCTCACGCCCCATGGGAGCAAAGACCGCCTGTCCGTCCGCAGGGACGGGCGGCAGCGTGAACGGCACGTCCGTGCCGCCCTGAGCGGCGGCCAGCCCCTCCGCGGCTCGCTTGAGTTCGGGGCCGATCTCCGAGACGCCGATCTCCTTGCCACCCACCTTGGCCTTGGACGCCCCGAAGAGGAAGTCGTAGGCCACAAGACCGCCGACGCCCAACGCGATGACGATGAGGAGCGCCTTCTCGAAGTGGCGCTCGACGATGCTGATGCCCTTCATGGGTGGGACTCCTCTTTCAGTTGCCCGCGGCCGCAGGCTTCGCGGCATCGGCGGGCTCGGTCGACTCGGGCTTCGGCTTGCCGGCCGACTTGATCGCCTTGAGCATGGCCACCGGCATCCGCTCGGTGGTCCAGTCGCGCAGCCAGACCGACTTCAGCGTCAGCTCCACCTCGGAGCAGGGCTGCGGGCCGTACACGTAGCCCTGCCGGAGCGCCTCGAACGGGTCCGCCGGCCGAAGCGCCACGTCGTCCACGCTGATGAAGTTGACCTTGGCCAGCTCGTTCACCAAAGCGGGCAGGAACGCCGTCTCCATCACCAACTTGACCTTGGTCTCGCGGACGTCGTAGAGCTGGTTGGACACCAGCCCCAGGAGGCCGCCCGCCTTGAAGTCCGGCTGCACCTCCTTCTGCGGATCGATCGCCTCGCCCGCCTCGCCGGCGTCGGCCTGCGCGGCGGACTGCGATTCGGCCGCCCGAGGCGGATAGTCCGCCATCCGGATCTCCATCACCCGCTTGATGGGCGACTTCAACGGACCGCCGGGGGCACGGGCGTTCAGGTTGCGGAACGCCTTGAACAGATCGTTCACCAGCCAGAGATCCCACTGCTCGCGGTACAGGAACCGAAGCACGTCGTCGACGGCCGCGGCGCCCTCCGTCTTGGAGGAGGGCTTGAGCTGCCAACGGATGGCGCCTCGATCCAGATAGAACTGCAGTCCGGACGCATGGTCGACGGCGCCCTCGATGCGCGCCCGCCGAAGGAGCTCCGTCAACTTCGGCAGCTCGGCCGCGGGAACCTCGGCGCGCTTGGTGATCCGATTGGCCGCCAGGAACTGCTGCTCCGCCCCCTGCACGCGCGCCACCAGCTCCGAGGCCGGCACGGGACCCGCGAACACGGGATCGGAGGTCAGCTGCAGCTGCGCTGGCCGCACGATCTGCTCCCACTTCTGCATCAGGATCTCGCGCGTGGCCTCGTCCTCGCGGACGGGCTTGGGCAGGTACGCCTCCATGCCGGGCAGGAAGACGTGGTCGGCCCGGTTGCGGCGGACCGCCTCAACGTAGAACGCCTCGGCATTCTTGCCGAGCGCCTCGTTGTGATCCCGGATGCGGGAGATGATCGCCTCGTTGATGGCGGCATTCTCCTCCTTCATGCTTCCGTCCGGCATGCGGATGCTGACCGCGCCCTGCTTGAGCGGCCCGAGCGTCTCCAGCAGCTTGGACCGCACCTTCATCTCCGCGTCGATGGGTTCCTGCAGGAGCATCCCCTGGAGGAACCAGATGCTGACCGGCGCCACCAGGACGACCAGCCCGCACACGATCAGGATCCAGCGACGCTTGAGGTGCCCGAGCACCTTGGAGAAGTCGATGTTCTTCAGGGCTCCCAGATCGAGCTTCTTGCTCATGGCTTGGCGCCCTCCTCGGCGGGCTTGGCCGCGCCGTCACGCAACTTCACGCGGAACGTGATGGTGCCCTTGTAGACCACGGCCTCCGGCCCGTAGGGAAATCCACCCTTGGGAAGCGGCGCCGCCTCCTCGAGGCTGGCCGGAGCCTTCTCCTCCACCGGATCGGCCGCGGCCGGGGCGTTGGGCTCGGTGGGCTCCTGTGGCGTGGACTGCGCCGTGGGGTCGATGGTGGCGCCGCTCTTGGAACCGGCACCGCCCGCACCGCCACCGAACTGCGTCCCGCGGCCGCGGCCACGCGACTGACCGGCTTCCTGACCGGCGTCGGGCGGTGGTGGTGGCGGCGCAGCCTCGGCTCCCTGATCGGGCGCGGGTGCGTCGGCTCCCGCGGGAGGCGTGGCTCCGGATGCCGCGGGCGGCGCGGCCGGCTTGATGAACGGCTCCGCCTCCGGCGTGGCCTTGATGGAAGCCGTGTCGATGACGTACGGCACGTCCTTGCGGTCCGCGTTGTCACGCAGCCACTTGGCCGCGGTGTCGTTCAGGAAGGTGGGCCCGGTCTTGTTCATGTTCACGAACTCGACCTTCATGGTGACGTCGATGGTGCGGCTCTTGTCCTCCTCGCCGTAGTGGTACGTCCCGGCCAGGTTGGTGAGCACGATGAGGTTCATCTTGGCCGGCGGCATCGCGGCGGCGGCCTCCGGACTGGAGAGCGCCAGCGCCTCGGTGGGCTTGGAACTGAGCGTGACCGCGAACGCGTCGCGCACGATCTGCGGCCACACCTCGCGGGCGCGGAGCAGGCCCAGGACATTGGGCGCCCTCGACCCCGCCTGCCCCTTGCCGTTGGCCTCCGCCAGCCGGCTCTTGAGGCCTTCCCCCTGCGAGATGGCGCTCTTGGCCACGCTGATGCTGCCGGCTCCGGATTCCAGCGCCTGACGCTCCAAGCCTGGACGGACAAAGAGACCGGCCGACACCGCCACCGCCAGGCACGCAGCCGCCACGAACCACTTGTTCTTGGCCGCCCAGACCTTCTCGCGCAGCCCTTGCACCGGAGCCAGGTTCACGCTGATGCGGGAGAGCCCCACACCCTGCAGCGCGAGGCCGTACGCCGTGACGAAATTCACGCTGTTGGCCGCGAAATCGGCCGCTTCACGGCCTTCCACTCGGATCCGCTTGAACTCGTCCAGGCGCTCCACCTCGATGTTCAGCTGCTGACCCAGGAACTTGCGCAGGCCGGGGATGCGGAAGGTGCTGCCGAGTCCGTAGACGTGCTCGATCCGGTTCTCCCGGTGCGACATCTGGTAATGGCCCACCGACTTCTGGACCTCGGACACCAGTTCCCCGAAGACCGGCCGCATGGCCTGCATCATCTGGCGTGCGTACTTGCTGCTGGCGCTCTCCGCCTTGAGCTTGTCGGCCTTGGCGTACTTGACGTTGAACGCCTCGGCGAGCGCTTCGGTGAAGTGCGTTCCGCCCTTGGGGAAGGTCCGGACCCAGCATCGGCCGCTCTCCGCCACCACCACGTCGCTGGAGCGCGTGCCGATGTCGAGGGCCACGATGGGCTTGTGCTGGTCACCCAGCTGCAGGTCGAAGCTCAGCGCGTTGAAGACGGCCAGCGGCCCCTGGGTGACGATCTCCGGGCGGATGCCGAATTCCGCGTACAGCGCCAGCATGGCCCCGATCCGCTCCTTGGTGATGGCGAAGATGCCCACCTCCACCTCGGGGTTGTCGGGGCTGCTGAAGGTCTGGTAGTCCCACTCCACCTCCTCGATGGGGAAGGGAATCTGCTGCACCGCCTCGAACTTCACGATGTCCGGGATCTTCTTGGGCTCCACCGGCGGCAGCTTGGCGAACCGCGCCAGTCCCACGTTTCCGGGCACCGAAACCACCACCGGCGCATCCTCGATGTTCTTGGCTGCCAGAAACTGCTGGAGCGTGTTCCGGATGATCTCGTTCTCGTCCGTTTCCGGGGTGGAGAGAGGCTTGGCGTGCGGGATGTAGGCGAAGTCCTTGACCAGGACCTCGGAGCCGTCCCGTTCCAGACGGAGGGCCTTGATGGCGAAGGCACCGATCTCGATGCCCCAGGCGGATTGGCTTTTCGGCATGCGGATCTCGGGTGGGTCGTGGCGCCGTTGGGGCGTGAGGGGCGGGGTCGGAGGCCGGGGTCGGGAATATACCCACGGGCCTTGGGGGTCTGCCGGATCATTCGCGAGACCCGGGACCTTGGGTTGCCCAATCCACCCCCTTCCCTGCCCACGAGCCGCTAGGCTGCCCGGTGGCCATGACCGATCCGACTTCCGAGCCGTCGCCCGCACCGATCCGCCCCTCCGCCAACCGCGGATTCGATCCATCCCTGGAGAGCGAGCTGCAGGCCGCTCTGGGCGGATTGAGCGACCAGGAGCTGCTGAACCTTCCTGCCTCCAAGGTTCCCGCGTCCCGCGTGAAGGCGGACCGCAGCACCCGAGTGGGCACGGTGATCCGCGTGCAGGGCGAGGACGTGATGGTGGAGTTCGGTCCCAAGAGCCAGGGCGTCTGCCCGCTCCGCCAGTTCAAGGAGCCGCCCAACCCGGGTGATCAGGTGGAGTTCGTGGTGGAGCGCCTGGACGCCTTCGAAGGACTGCTGATTCTGGCCCTGCCAGGCGCCAGCACCAAGGCGCCGTGGGAGCACCTGCAGGTGGGCCAGATCGTGGAGGCCCGCTGTGTGGGCATGAACAAGGGCGGCCTGGACATGGAGGTCTCCCACCACCGCGCCTTCATGCCGGCGGGCCAGGTGGACCTTCGCCCTGTGGACGACATCAGCGTTTTTCTGGGCGAAAAGTTCCCTTGCATGATCATCGAGCTGCGCAAGGAAAAGAGCCGGATGGTGCTCAGCCGCAAGGCGGCCCTGGCGCAGGAGCGCGGTGCGCAGCGGGAGAAGACGCTGGCGGATCTGCAGGCGGGACAGGTGCGCGACGCCACCATCACCAGCGTGCAGGCGTTCGGTGCCTTCGCGGATCTGGGCGGCGTGGACGGCCTGATCCATGTGAGCGACCTGGCCCATGAGCGCATCAAGGACCCTTCGGAAGTGGTCAAGGTGGGCGACGTGGTGCGCGTGAAGGTGCTGCGCGTGGATCTGGGGCAGAAGCCCCCCAAGATCTCGCTCAGCCGCAAGGAAGTGATGCAGGACCCGATGGCCGGCAAGTTGGAGGCGATCCAGGCCGGCGAGACGGTGACCGGTCGCGTGACCAAGCTGGCCGACTTTGGCGCGTTCGTGGAAGTGGCGCCGGGCGTGGAAGGCCTGGTGCACATCAGCGAGGTGAGCCACGACCGGATCCCCAGCGTGGATCGCGTGCTGAAGGTGGACCAGGTGGTGACCGCGAAGGTGCTGGCGGTGGATCCCGCGCGCCGCCGTCTGAGCCTGTCCATCAAGGCCACCGTGGACCGTCCGATGAGCGCCAAGGAGGCGGCGGCGGCCAAGCCGCAGCGCGAGGAGGACGCCGCCATGGCGCGCCTGCGCGCCAAGTTCGCCTCGAACCGAACCCTCAAGGGCGGCCTGAGCTGATCGTCAGGCGTCCGCCCGGGTACCGGCGGGCGTGCCGGGCATCCACAGGTCCTCAAACGGCTGGTCGTCGCAGGTGCGTCGCAGCGCCAGATATGCGGCGGTGGCGGCGGTGACGATGGCCGACAGGACCGCGCCGGCGGCCAGCACCTGCAGCACCCCCTGCCAGAACCAGACCAGTCCCACGGCCGACACTCGCAGCGTGCCCACGGCGGAACCGTCCGAGACAGGCGGCGCCGCATCCAAGGTGGGCGCCAGCAGGCGAGCCCCGCCCGCGGACGCCAGCGCGCCGTCGCCGGCGGTGATGCCCGCCAGCGACGCGGCCAGGTTGATGGACGAGGTGACCACCAGGTCCGCCACGAACGCCACAAGACACACGCCGAGCACGGCACACGCCGCGTAGAGCACCGTGTGGAGCGGCCGGCGGAAGACCAGCGCTCCGCATCGTTGAGCGGCCTCCAGACCGTCGCAGCCCTCGCACGCCGCGGCGGCCACCGCCATGGGCATCACCAACAGCCACGGCAGCAGCACGATGGACGCGAGCGTGGCGAAGAAGAGCGCAAGCGGGTAGAGGAGCCCGGCCACCAGATCCAGCCCCGGCACCCGGCCCATCCATCCCAGAATCAGCGCCACGGGCAGAAGCACCAGCAGCGCGATGCCCGGCCACAGCGGCACCAGCGCGTGATTGCCGGCACGCTGCCACGCGAAGGCCACCGCGTCCGCAGGCGAGATCCCCGGCCGGCCAGCCAGATCCAGCGCCGCCATGCGCGCAAGGGCGGCCCCCAGCAGTCCGAATCCCAGTCCACCCACGATCGCGAAGCCGACGGCGAAGATCCAGTCCTCACGCCAGAGCGCCAGAGGCACCGTCACCAGCAGGTCGCCCAGACTGGACGCCACCTGCCGACCGTCGAGCGTGACCACCCCCGCCACCATCGCGTCGAAGCGCATGGCCACCGCCGAGCCCAGCGCCTCGAAGGCATGCCTCTTCCGGAACGGCTGCAGTCGGTCGATGGCCCGATCCAGACGCGGCGCGTCGTCGGCCTGCGCCGAGACGCGCGCCAGCACGAGCGCGGCGTGCACCGCATCCACGTCCACAGGCCGCCGGAAGTCGTCCAGACCGTCGGGCTGGAGTTCGCGCGGCAGGAAGTCACGCGCCGCCTGGCGCGCCACCTCGCTGCCTGCGGTGGCCTCGAACGCCGTCCGTGGCGGCGCCAGCAGGCCAGCCGGCTGCACGGTGGGCCCGCGGAGCGCGTCGTGCACGCGCCCCACCATCACCAGGCAGAGCAGCACGAACGCGCCCAGCAGCATGCGTCCGGGGCGCAGCGCGCCCACCACCGAACCCACCACGCGTGGGAAGACCAGCGCTTCCCGAAAGTCGATGCGATCCACCACCACTCGGTCGGTCATGGAGCCTCCTGCGCGAATGCTAACCCGCCGCGGGCACGCCGAAGGAGTGCGACAGCTCGCAGGCGGCGTCCATCAGGATCCAGCAGGACAGCGGCCCGGGCCGCGCCTCCAGCGCCTGCGCGTTGTGCAGCAGCGTTGCGGCGTAGTGACGGGCTTCCGCGGAACCCTCCCGAAGGAAGACATGGAGCGCCCATGGCCGATTGGTGGCGTTGTCGGGCTGCGTGTGCTCCAGGTGCCAGCGCACGGCCCGGTGCAGTCGCTCCCGAAGGCCGGCGTCCGCGTTCCGCCTGGCCAGTCGCCAGAGCGCGTGCATGGCGGCCAGCTCGATCTCGGTCCAGACCTCGATCGCCTGCTGGCCATCCCACGCGTGCAGCGCCCCGTCACCGGAGCGGTCCATTCCGGTGGGCGCCGCACCACCCAGGGCGGCCGCCTTCCAGCAAGCCACGTCGAAACCCTCGCTGCCG
This sequence comes from uncultured Bifidobacterium sp., assembly GCA_964552505.1. Classification (GTDB taxonomy): domain Bacteria; phylum Planctomycetota; class Phycisphaerae; order Phycisphaerales; family SM1A02; genus SYAC01. Next base: position 10,196 of record CAZKHO010000071.1, read on the forward strand.
GCGCTGCGCATGGCGGCCGCCGGAGGATCCGTCTCCGCCGCCGCCGAGAGGCCGGAAACCTGGAGCAGGTGCTCGCGCCAGGAGGCCTCGGTTGGAACGCCGTCGTGCATGATTCTTCGAAGGATCTCTGGATCGGGGCTGGGTCGGTGCTACGGTAGGTCCGGATGCGCCTGCGCACCAGCACCATTCAGGCAAGGCACCTGACCCCCCGCTGTCTCGACTGCGGCGCCAGCTGCCATCGCGTGGCCCCGGGCAACCGGTGCCCGGGCTGCGGCTGCGATCTGGAGGAGCGGCCCGCCCGAAGCTATGCCGAGATGGAGGGGCTGGTGGAGGCGTCCACCGCGCCCGCCCCTCCGGACGCGCTGCGGGAGTGGCGCGAGACGCTCACCATCGAGCGCTGGCTGCTCACCGCGTTCACCGCGGTGGTGCTGGTGGCCTTCGGAGCCCATCTGGTGGGCTCCCTGCTGCAGGCCTGATCGGCACCGGTCTGGCCGCACGCAGGCGATAGGCTTCGCCGCATGTCCGCATCCCTTGATGGCGTGCTCGCTCGTGCCGACGCCGACCACCCCGAAGCGGTGGAGCGGCTGAAGGCGTTCCTCCGCATCCCCACCGTCAGCACCGACCCGGCCTTTGCACCGGAGGTGCGGCGTGGCGCCGAGTGGGCCGCGGCACAACTGCGCGAGCTGGGATTCGACGCGCAGGTGGTGGCCACCCAGGGCCATCCCATGGTGCTGGCCCGCCATGACGGCCCGAAGGGCTCGGGGCGCCCGCGCGTGCTCTTCTACGGGCATTACGACGTGCAGCCGGCCGATCCGCTGGAGCTGTGGGAGAGCCCGCCCTTCGAGCCGGTGGTGGTGGACGGTCCGCGCGGCAAGCGCATCGTGGCGCGCGGTGCGGTGGACGACAAGGGACAGGTGATGACCTTCCTGGAGGCGCTGCGCGCGTGGCACGCCTGCACCGGATCGCCCCCCTGCCCCGTGACCGTGATGCTGGAGGGCGAGGAGGAGAGCGGCAGCCCGAGCCTGGAGCCGTTCATGGAGTCGCACCGCAAGGAGCTGGCGGCCGACGTGGCCATCGTGAGCGACACCGGCATGTGGGACATCGACACGCCCGCCATCACCACCATGCTGCGCGGCCTGGTCTACATCGAGGCCACGCTGACCGGCCCTTCGCACGACCTCCACTCGGGCCTGTACGGCGGCGCCATCGTCAATCCCATCAACGCGCTGGCGCGGATGGTGGCCAGCCTGCACCACGCCGACGGCCGCGTGGCCATCGAGGGCTTCTACGAAGAGGTGCGTCCGCTGCCCGACCGCACGAAGGCACAGTGGACCAAGCTGGGCTTCGACGAGGCGGAATTCCTGGGCGCCGCGGGTCTCTCCCACGGTTTCGGCGAACCGGGCTTCGGCGCCATGGAGCGCACCTGGTGCCGCCCCACCTGCGACTGCAACGGCATCAAGGGCGGCTACACCGGCGAGGGTGCGAAGACGGTGATCGCCAGCAAGGCCAGCGTGAAGATCAGCTGCCGGCTGGTGGCGGACATGGATCCGGAGCGCACCTACG
>CAZKHO010000072.1:0-11740 GCA_964552505.1 uncultured Bifidobacterium sp.
CGCGGTGCTGTGGCGGATCAGGAACAGCGCGTCGGCGTCGGCGCCGCCCTCGCGCCGCTTGGGCGTGACGATGGCCAGCGCGCAGTCCTTCTCCAGCTTGGTGGAGAGGTCGCGAAGCTCGCCGTCCACCTTGGCGCCCACGGCGGCCTTGGCCAGGCCCGCGCCGATGTCGGCGGCCACCTGCGCCGCGGTCACGGGCGTGTCGTAGGTGCGCTTGGAACCGTCCGGCAGCGTGATGACGGGCATGTCAGGGTTTCTCGGGCTTGTTGCTGGGGAAGAGCTCCCGCTCGTTGGCGAGCGGGCGGGGACGGCTCTGGAGCGCCACCATCTCGGCGGCGAAGTCCTCGATGCTGGTGAAGCCGTAGTGCTCGCTGGCGAAGCGCACGTAGGCGATGGGATCCAGGTCGCGCAGCCGGGCGGCCAGGCGGCGGCCGATCTCCGAGCTGCTGACCTCGCGGTCGAAGTCGCGGTGCAGCTCGTCCTCCAGCTCCTGCACCAGGCGGTCCTTGGCCTCCTGCGCGATGGGCCGCTTGCCGCAGGCCGCCTGCAGGCCTCGCATCAGGCTGCCGCCGTCGAAGGGCACGCGGCTGCCGTCACGCTTGACCACCATCAGCCGGGCGGTGCGCTCCACGCGCTCGTAGGTGGTGAAGCGCTTGGCGCACTTGAGGCACTCGCGGCGGCGGCGGATGGCCGAGCCGTCCTCGCCGGGACGGCTGTCGATCACCTTGTCCTGGTCCTCGCCGCAGAAGGGGCAGCGCACGGGAGCTCAGACCTCCTCGATCTCGGCCACCTTCTTGGCGGCCAGCTCGTCCACCTTCTCCGTGTGCTTCTTGGTGAAGGCGTCCACGTCCTCCTTGGCGCGCTTGGCCATGTCCTCGGTGACGCCCGCCTTCTTGTCCGCCTCCAGCCCGTCGATGGCCTTGTTGGCGTCGCGGCGCTCGTTGCGGATGGTGATCTTGCTCTCCTCGGCCAGCTTCTTCACCTGCACCGCCAGCTGCTTGCGGCGGTCGGCGCTGGGAGCCGGCACGTTGATGCGGATCTGGTTGCCCTCGGTCATGGGGTTCAGGCCCAGGCCCGACTTCTCGATGGCCTTCACGATCTCGGCCTTGGCGCCGGGATCGAAAGGCTTCACCAGCAGCTGCGTGGCCTCGGCCACGTTGATGGCCGCCAGCTCGCGCAGGTCGGTCAGGCTGCCGTAGTAGTCCACCTTCACGTACTCCAGCATGGCGGTGTTGGCACGGCCGGTGCGCATGCCGCGCAGCTCGCGCGTCAGGTAGTCGACGCTCTTCTCCATGCGGTCTTCGCATTCCAGCAGGATGGTGTCCAGGTCCACGGCGTTCTCCTTTTTCCAGAGGCGCGAGGATAGCGGGGGCGGGCGGCCCCCGACGGCGCGGCGGATGCGGCGTTCAGGCGGAGACCAGCGTGCCCACGCGCTCGCCGCGGATGGCGCGCGCCACGTTGCCCTGCACGCGGAAGTTGAACACCTCCACCGGCAGGCGGTGCTCCATGCACATGGTCATGGCGGTGAGGTCCATCACCGCCAGGCGCTTCTCCAGCACCTCGCCGAACTTCAGCGTCTCGTACCGGCGCGCGGACGGGTCCTTGCGCGGATCGGCGGTGTAGATGCCGTCCACCTTGGTGGCCTTGAGCAGCACCTGAGCCTGCAGTTCCACCGCGCGCAGGCTGGCGCAGGTGTCGGTGGTGAAGAACGGGTTGCCCGTGCCGGCGGCCAGCACGATCACGCGTCCCTTCTCCATGTGCCGCAGCGCGCGGGCGCGGATGAAGGGCTCGGCCACGCTGGTGATCTGCAGCGCCGTGAGGAGCCGCGCGGGCACGCCCTGCGCCTCCAGCGCCTCGCGGAGCGCCAGGCCGTTGATCACGGTGCCCAGCATGCCCATGTAGTCGGCGGTGGCCTGCGCGATGCGGCCGGTCTCGGCCAGACGCGCGCCGCGGATGATGTTGCCGCCGCCCACCACCACGGCGATCTGCGTGTCGGGGCTGGTGCGACGGGCCTGCACGATCTCGCCGGCGATCACGGACAGTTCGTCGGGGCTGATGCCCAGCTGGCCTTCCTGGGCGAAACTCTCTCCGCTGACCTTCAGCACGACGCGCTTGTAGGGGGTGGTCACGCGGGGGGCTCCTTGAAGCGCGATTCAACGGGCATTCGGTCGATCGGTCAAGGCAGGTGACGGCACCGTTTCCGTAGAATCGGGTCGCGGCCGTCCGGTCGCGCAAGGAACCCCCAGGTGCCAGCCACGAAAGCTTCCCACGCCGGCCTTGCGGGCGCTCCCGACACCAGCCGTCGGACGGCATGGCCCGTGGTGTTGGCCGCGGTCTGCCTGTCGCTGCCGCTGCATCTGGCGCTGGCGCTCTGGCTGGCCGGCATCGTGACCCATCGGCCCGAGCGGCTGCAGCCCGCGGTGCTGGTGGGTGAGGCGCAGGGAGTGGGCGAAGGGCCGCCAGCGGGATCGTCCGCACCCCTGGAACGATCGGAGCCAGCCGCGCGCTCCGCCATGCCGAAGCCCCAGACGGCCCCGGAGGCCGCCTGGCAGTCGCCCGTGGTGATGCAAGGCGCCGCCATCGCCGCGCGACCTTCCGCCGGCGCCGCGTCCGCCTCGCAGGCGGTGGGCGCTCCCGGCGCGGGTGCCATCGGCACCGGCGTGCCTGGCGCGACGGGCGGCGTGGGCAGCACCACCTTCTTCGGCACCCATGGATCGGGTCGGCGCTTCGTGTTTCTGGTGGACAAGAGCGGCAGCATGGCCTCCGACGGCAAGATGCGGCGCGCCGCGGACGAACTGATGCGCAGCCTTCGCGCGCTCCCCGACTACACCCAGTTTCGCGTGGGGCTCTTCGACACCGACGTGCGCGTGTTCCCGTCCGCGGGGTACGCGCGCGCCCGACCGGCCGATCTGGACGCGCTGGCGGGCTGGCTGTCGGGCGCGGGCTCGCAGGGCGGCACCACGCCCGTGCCGGCGTTCCAGCGGCTGCTGGCCGACGGCGTGCCCGACGCCATCTTCTTCCTGAGCGACGGCGAGATCGCGCCGTCCGACCCGGCGGAGATCGTGAAGGTGGCCACGCAGCCCGCCGGAACGGTGCCGGTGCACTGCGTGGCCTTCGGCGACCGTCGCGCGGCGACCCAACTGGAGGCCATCGCCAACGCCACCGGCGGCGACTTCCGCTTCGTGCGTCTGGGAGGTGCGCGATGAGGACGCCGGCCACGGCATGGCTGGCGCTGGTCATGGCGGCCGCAGGCGCCGAGTCGCCCATCGACGCGGCACGTGCCCGTCTGGCGCGCGGTGACGCGGCCGCCGCGGAGACGGCGCTGCGCGGCATGGCGGAGCCGGGCGTTCAACGCGGGTCGGAACGCGCGTGCTGGCTGGACGCACAGGCGCGCATCGCGTGGAGTCAGGGCCGCATCGACCTGGCCTTTGCACGGTCGATGGAGGCGCTGGCCCTGGCCGAGCGGTCGGGCGAGCGGCTGCCGGACCTCACCTCCGCGCTCGGCTCCGGCCGACCGTGGCTGGACGAGACCTTCCGCCTGCCGCTCCGCGCGCTGCCCACCGGCGACTCGGGCGCGGAGGCGCGGACGCTGGCGGCCGCCCTTCGAGCGCTGCCTGAAGCGTCCACCCCGTGGGGCGCGTGGCTGGTGTGGGCCGCGCGGTTGCTGGACGCGTCGGTGGAGCCGCCGCCGCCGCTGGCCAAGCCGGCGCGCGACACGCCCGAACATGAACTGGCCCGCCGTCGAGCCCGCCTGCTCCAGTCCGCCTGCGAGCTTCGCCTGGGCAGTTCCGGTGCCGCCACCGCCATGCCCGCCGAGGCCCTGAAGCCCGGCTGCGGCGCCGAGGGCTTTGCGCGCTGGTTCCAGGCCGAGGCCGCGGCGCGCGAAGGCGAGCGCCGCGATCCGCGTCTGGCCTCGCTGCGATTCGTGCAGTCCGCCGCCGCCTTCGACGACTCGCCCTGGCTTCGCGTGGCCGCGCTGCGCCGCGCCGCCACCACCCTGGACCCCATCGACCCCGCGGAGGCCGCTCGACTGCGCGCCGCCGCCGACAAGGAGACGCCATGAACCCCATGCCTCTGCTCGCCGCCTCTGGAAGCCTGCTCAAGTTCATCACGGACGGCGGCGTGATCGGCTACATCATCGTGGCGCTCAGCGTGGTGGCGCTGGCCGTGGGATCGGCGCAGGTGATCCTGATCCGCCGCGCCGCGCTGCTGCCGCGGGACCTGCTGGAGGGATGCCGGCGCGAGCTGGCCGCGGGTCGGGTGGATCGGGCGCTGACGTTGTGTCGTGCGGGGCGCCGCGACGGCTACCTGGCTCGCATCCTGGGAGCGGGACTCTCGCGTGCGGGATCGGGCGCGCTGGGCATGCTGCAGGTCCGCGAGGCCATGCAGGAGGCGGGGGACGCCGAGACCGCCCGTCTCTACCGATGGACGGACGCCATCGCGGTGATCGCCAGCGTGGCGCCGCTGCTGGGCCTGCTGGGCACCGTGCAGGGCATGATCGGCGCGTTCGAGAACGTGGCATCCAGCGCCGTGAACGACGCGGCCTACTACGAGAGCCTGGCCAGCAACATCTCGCTGGCGCTCATCACCACCTTCCAGGGCCTGGTGGTGGCCATCCCGTGCACCGCCGCCCACGCCTTCCTGCGGAACCGGATCGAGGCCATCTCCGCCGAAGCCGGCGAGGCCGCGGAGGAAGTGGCCATCCTGGTCGAGCGCGCGGCCGCCGCATGAGGTTCCGCACGCGACATCGCGGCGTGCTGGAGCTGGACATGACGCCCATGATCGACGTCACGTTCCTGCTGCTGATCTTCTTCCTGGTGTCGGCACAGATGGCGGCCCGCACGCGGGGCGATGTCCGCCTTCCCGTGCAGGCGGGCGAGCCCGAGCCCGCCGCAGGGTCCGCGGGGCTGGTGGTGCTGGTGCGTCCCGACGGCTCCATGCAGGTGGGCGATCGTCCGGTGGACGGAGCGACGCTGGTGGAGATGGCCCGCGCCATCGCCACGCGTGGCGGCGGCACCGCGCCCGTGATCCGTGCGGACCGCGACGCGCCGGCGTCGGCGTTGAACGCGGCGGCACGCGCCCTGCAGGCCGGGGGTCTGCCCCTGTTCCGGCTGGCCACGCAACCGGGAGGTGCGCGATGAGGTTCGGCGGCGCCGGCGCTCGGGACGGTGGTCGCCCGCTGATCAACCTGGTCAGCATGATCGACGCCACGTTCCTGCTGCTGTCGTTCTTCCTGGTGACGGCCGGCGCGTCGCGCGTGGAAGGACGGCTCACGGGAGCGCTGGGCACCGCGGTGGGCGCCGCGGGCGATCTGCAGGCCGCGGTGGTGGACGTCTCCGGAGCGCCGGGAGCGGCGGTCTGCAGCGTGGCGGGCAGGCCCGTGGGTGGTGTGGAGTCGCTGCGCGAGGCGCTGCGACCGCTGCCCAAGGCGCCCGGTGTGGCGGTCCGGATGCACGACGGTCCCAGCGTGGGCGACGCGGCGGCGGTGCTGCAGGCGGTGCGCGAGGCGGGCTTCGAGCGGGTGAGCTATGCGCCGGCGCCCTGACTCCGTCCGGTCCCTGCTGCTGGTGTTCGCGGCGCTGGTGGCGCCCGCGCGCGCCGACGAATCCTTCGAGGCCTTCACGAACCGGTTCGGGCTCACCTCCACGCAGCGCACGTGGCAGCTGGACCGTCTGCGTCGGGGCGGTGACGCGTCGATCAAGGCGGAGGCGGCACGTGCGCTGTCCCGCGATCCGGCGCTGCTGTCGGACGACCCCACGATTCCGGCCGCGGATCGCGCCGCCATCCTGCGAGAGATCGTGGCGGCCATTCCGGCGGCGGATCCCGCCTCGGGCCGCATCCGGCTGGAACTGGCGCGGCGCTCCGTGGGGGACGCGGCGCTCTGTGTGGACCGGCTCCGGGCGGAGCCGGGTGACGCCACGGCGGCGGATCAGGCGAAGCGGTCGCTCCAGCAGGCCCGCGAACTGCTGGCCCCCGTGCTTGCGGCCGGATCCACCCGCCGCAGCAGCGATCCCAGGACCGCGATCCACGAGGGCGCCGAGCTGCTGGAGGCGTGGGTGCGCACGCAAGCCTGCTGGCTGGTGCGTCACGGCATGGACGCCCAGCGGCCCGTCGACCTGGATCTGGAGCGCGCCATCGTCCAGTTCTCGCGTCTGGTGGATGCGCCGGGCGACACGCCCCGTGTGGCCTTCGCCAGCGCCGACCTCCTGCGAAGCGAACCCGGTGCGGAGGCCGCCATCGGCCTGGCGAACGCGCTGGACGTGAAGGGCCTTCGTGAGGAGGCGCTGGCGTGGCTGGACGCGGTGGAGACCGCCGCGCCGCCCACGCTGGCCTCGAGGCGCGTCCCGGCGATCCGCCTGGCGTTGGCGATCGACGCGCAGGACGCCAAGGCGTTGCGCCAGGCGCTGGACCGTGTGCCGGCGTCCTCGCTGCCGCCCATGCTCGCCATCGCCGCGGCGCGCGTGGCGGGCGCCATGCCGGGCGACCTTGGAACGGAAGCCTCGGCGCGTGCGCTGGCCACGCTGGATCCCTCGGCCCGAGCCGCGTGGGTGGAACGCCTGGCCGCGCAGCCGGGTCCCATGCAGGCGCTGGCCAAGGCGCTTCGCACGGCGGAGGCGCGATGGCCCGAACTCTCGTCGGGCGCCATGCCGTCCGCGGAAGCCAGAACCGTCGCGGACGCCCTTCGTCAGACCATCGCCGCCAGTCCCGCCACGGTGCCCGGCAGCCTCAAGGGCGAGGCGCTGCGACTGCAGGCGTGGTGCGAGTTCGCCTCGAATCAGGGCGCCGCCGCCAGCGGCACCTTCGAGCGCGCGGCCGGCGAGAGCGCGTCGGTGCGACCCGAGTGCCTGTGGATGGCCGCGCTGAGCGAACCAGGCTCGGATCCCGCGGGTGCCGCGCGGCGTCTGGATCTGCTTCGGCGTCAGCGTGCGCTGGATCCCGCGGGTCCGTATGCGGGACGCGTGACCACGTGGATGAGTCGCCTGGACGGGTTCCCTTCGGACGCCACCGCCGTCGCCGCGCTGCTGGAGGTGCCTTTGGACGACGCGTTCGTGGCGGACGCACGCTCCGAGGCTGCGCGCCGACTGCTCTCCGCGCCGGAGGAGGATCCGCTCCTGCGTGCGGCGTCCGCGCGCCGGGCGCTCAAGGCGCTCGAGCCGGTGGCCCCGCATCCGCAGGCCGCGCGCTGGCGCCTGACGGCCGCGCTGGCGGCGGGCGATCTTGGCACCGCCGCGCAGGCCGAGCGCGACCTGGACGCCGTCAGCCGCCTCGACGCCGCGGTGATCACCGATCTGCTTCGGTTGCACGTGCTGCAGGGTGGCATGGACGAGGCGCGCTCGGTCATCGCCGCCTTGCCCGCGGCCAGCCGCGCGTCGGCGGGGCTTCAGGTCGTGGACGCGCTGCTGGCCATGCAGGGCGCCGAGCGGAGACGGGCCGCGGTGGAGATCGCGCTGGTGGCGCTGGAGGTGACGCCGGAGCGGTCCGCCGACCGGCCCGTGATCCTGGCGCGGCTTGCACACGCGGTGCGCATGGCCGCGGACGACGGGGTGGGGCTGCCCACGCCCGTGGCCCAGGCGGCCGCGCGCGCGTTGGAAGGAGCCGCATCGCCCTCGACCGGCCTTGAGATGTCCTGCGCCGAGGCGCTTCGCATGGCGGGCCGACTGCCTGAGGCGGTGGAGCGGCTGCAGCGCATCTCGGCGGGACTGCCGCAGGGCGGCGCGGCATGGGCCGAGGCGCGCTGGCGGCTGTTCGAGGCGCTGCGGCAGCTGGATCCTCGGCGCGCCGCCGCCATGCTCCAGCAGCACCTGACGCTGGCGCCCGACGGCGGGCCGTCGCCGTGGGGTGCCCGGTTCCTGCGCGCCGCCAAGGACCGATCGCCATGACACCGCAGCCACGCCGACTGGAGCAGGTGCGGCGCGTGCTGGCCGCGGGCGGCGGTTGGAACCGTCGTTCCCGTGGCGCGCTGCTGGCGTGGGCGCGGGGCGAAGGCCTGTCGGATGCGGAACTTTCGCAGCTGCTCTCGCAGGCCCTTGGCATCCGCGTGCCGTCGGCGCCGCCGCTGGTGGAGACCCCTCGCGTGGCCGTGGTGCGCGCGTCCGCGCCGCGGTGGTGGCTTGCCGTCATCTCCGTGCTGGGGCTGGGGGTCTCCGGCTGGCTTGCCATGCGACTGGCGGGGAAGATGGACACCTCGCCCGCGCCGGCCACGCCCGCGGTGTCGCGCGGCGCTCCGCCGGACGCCACGCCCGTCCGCACCCAGCCTCCGCCGCCGGTCCCGTTCAGTCAGCCGCCCGGCATCGATCCCTCCTCCGCGGCCCGTCCAGCCGAGGCCGAACAGACGCCCGCCGGACTGGGGCCTCGACCGGCCGGCGAACTCTCGCGCGTGGATCTCAAGCGCTTCGCCGACGCATGGCTGGACGCGTGCACGGAGTGGCCCGAGCGGGACTCGCTCACCCGGGCCGCGGACCTCCGCGAGCTGGCCGCATGGATGGCCGGATGCGTCTCCGCGCGTGACGCGGAACAGATGGAATGGGCGCGACTGGACGCGCGTGAACGCGCCAGGGACGCGCGCGCTCAGCTGCTGGACGAGGCCTTCGACGCCATGCTTTGGGCGGAGATCGCGCACGCGCCGGAACTCTCCTCGGAGATGGCGGGCCGAATCCATGCGCCACCGGTCGCGTCCGCCCGGGATGCGCTGAAGGCGTGGGCGCTGTCCAAGGTGGACGCGCTGGCGCGTGGTTACGCGGCGGCCGATGCGCGCGAGCGATGGCAGGCCTGGATCCAGAGCGTGTCCACGCTGTCCGACCCCGCACAGCAGGCCGAGTGCGCGCTGGCGGCCCTGGACGCCATCCTCCGCGTGGACGCGCCGCTGGACCGGGCCGGTCTGGCCGCCGACGCCGCCGGATCGATGGTGGCGCTGCTGCCGCGACAGCCTTCGCAGCCGGGGTTTCAGACGGTGCGCGAGGCGTGGACTCGCTGGCTGACCGAGCCGTCGCTTCGTTCGTCCAGGCTGTGGGCGTTGGGCGGGGTGTGGCGGGCGCGCGACGCACAGATCGACCCCTCGCTGCTGCCCGGTGAGCGCGACGACGCCGCCGCGCGCGCTCGGCTGGCGGCGCGGTGGCGCGCGCGAGCGGACCAATCGACCCAGGCCTGGTGGGCGCCCTTGCGTGACGCGCATCGCACGCCGCATCCGGCGGCCGACGCGCCGGCGGTGGCCAGGCTGCAGGATCTGGCCGATCGGATCCGGATCCTTCGGCAGCTGGGCCACGGGGCGGGCGAGGCGCCGCCTGCGGTGGCCACGGTGCGCCCATCCGCGCCCGCGGATCCCGCCGCCGACGCGCACTGGAGCCGCGACCTTCTGGACGAGCATGTGGAGACGCGGCTGCGCGCCCTCCGCGTGATGCGCGCGGCCGCGCCCACCGCGCTGGCCCCGGCGGATGCCGAGGCGCTCGCGGGCATCGCCATCTCGGGTGCCACGCTCGACGAGGTGCAGCTGGCGCAGGACGTGGTGCGCGCCTCGCTCCAGTCCGTCCCGGTCATGCGCGAGGCGGCGGCGCACGCGTTGGCGTTGGCGTCCGAGCCGCTCCGCAGCGCCGACTTCGTCCAAGCCTGGGTCGGACGGCCGTTGCCCGTGGACGGATCGGACGCGCTCCGGGCGTGGGCCATCGCCGAGCTGCTGCGGCGCGACCGTGCGCCGCTGGACGCCGCGGCCGATCGGCTGGCGTCGGAACTGCGGGCCTGGCGGGGCGCCACCTCCGAACGGTCCGCGGAGGACGCAGGGGTCCAAGCCTGGGAACGGGCGGCGTCCGCCGCCAAGGAGGTCTCGCTGCTGCATGTGCCGGCCGAACTGCAGCCGCTGGCGTCCGGCATGGACGCGCGCGTGCGTCGGCTCCGAAGGATCGCTCCGGAGGGACCGCGCGGTCTTGCGGCGGCGCTGGCCGTGCTCTGCGACGCCGAGGCGGTGCGGGGCTCCGTCCGACGATCGGGAGACGCGGGAACGCTCCGGCTGCTGGCGGACGGAGCGTCGGCCCGACGAGCGTCGGCCGCGGACGCGCTGGCCCAGATCCAGGCGTCCATCGATGCGCTCTCGGAGATGGCGCTGCTGTGGGCGGGTGCACCGCCGGAACCGGCGCCGGCGGCCCTCGTTCGACCACCCGCGGATGCGCAGGCCCTGGTGGCCGCGCTGGGGCCGCTCGACCTTCCGCAGGGTGGTGCCCCGGCCGACGCCCGGGCGGCGCGCGCCGCGCTGGCGAAGGCGCTGAGGGCCGATCCAGACGGTGCTTCCAGCGTGGCGCTGGGCATGGCGCAGCTTGCGGACCAGCGGGCCGACCGTCGTCGGTGGCTGGAGTGCGCGGCGGCGTTGGGCGCCGGGTCGATGTTGCCGGACATGCAGGCGGAACGCGCACGCGACGCGCTGGAACTGGCGCGGGTGCTGGCGTGGAGCCGACGCGCGGCCGTGGATCAGCTGGGTGAGCGGCTGCTGCGGGAGTCCAGGCCGCGCACCATGCAGGCGGTGCAGGCGTTCGCCCAGGAGCGGGGCGTCCCGGCGGGGGCGTTGTTGAAGGTGTTGCGCACGCCCGCCGATCCTGCGTGGAGCCCGCTGCTGGAGGCGCTTCGTGCGCGCGTGGCGGCCACGCTGGGTGTTCCCGGGGTCTCGTGGAGCGACGCGCTCGAAGGCGGCGCCGCGGACCCGGTGCCCGAGGCCGACGCTGCGCAGCCGTGGCGTCTGGCGCTTCCCGGATCCTGACGCGCGCTCAGCGCCGCAGGCCCAGGTCCGCCATCGCGCGCCGCGCCGCGATCCAGCCCGCGCTGCCGATCACGCTGCCCGCGGGGTGCGTGCCCGCGCTGCACGAGTACGCGCCGGCCACCGGCGTGGCGTGCGGCAGGCGGTCCGCAAATCCGAAGCCGTTGTCCACATGGTGGATGTGCCCGCGCGTGATGCCGAAGTGCCGCTCGATGTCGGGCGGCGCCAGCACGAACATGTCCTGCACCAGGTCGCTGGTGCCAGGCGCGAAGCGGTCGCAGATGGAGAGCAGGTGGCGCGCGTAGCGCTCGCGCTCCACTTCCCAGCTGGAGCCGGCGATGGTGTAGGGCACCCACTGCACGAACAGCGCGCTGTTGTGGCGGCCGGCGTCGTCCTTCAGGCTGGGGTCCACCGTGGTGTGGATGTACCACTCGATGGTGGGGAACGTGGCCAGCCGGCCCGCGCAAACGTCGGCGTAGCCCTCGCGCATCAGGCGCATCACGTCGGGCTCGTCGGGCAGCAGGTGGATCGTCGGTCCGTACTGCCCACGGTTCTCGGGCAGGCAGGTGAACTTCGGCAGCCCGTTCAGCGCCAGGTTCACCTTGAAGGTGGTGCCGTCGCGGCGATAGCCGTCCACGCGGCGCTTCCAGTCCTCGGGCAGGTGGTCGTCGCCGATCATCGCGCGCAGCTTGAAGGGGTCGGCGTTCACCAGCACGGTGCGCGCGCGGATCTCCTGGCCGCTTGCCAGTCGCACGCCTTCCACCACGCCCTGGCCCACCAGCAGGCGCTCCACGCCCGCGTCCAGCCGGATCCGGCCGCCCGCCGCGCGCACCTTGTCGGCCAGCTGGGTGGTGATCGCGCCCATGCCCCCGCGCGCGATCATCCAGGTGCCGTCGGCGCCGGGCAGGCGGCACATGTTGTGCACCAGGAAGTTCATGCCGGTGCCGGGCGTGTCCCAGCCGCCGTGCAGGCCGCTGAAGCCGTCGGTCACCGCGTACATGG
>CAZKHO010000073.1:0-11615 GCA_964552505.1 uncultured Bifidobacterium sp.
GATCCATGTAGATCAGCGCGTCCACCACGTTGCCGAAGTCCGGGTCCACGTTGAAGGCGATCACCTTGGCGTTCAGGTTGAGGTACTGCCGCAGCAGCACCGGCACGCTGCGGCCGCCGGCCTCGATCTCGCGCACCAGCCGCTCCACGTCGTCCATGTTGCGCACCACGGCGCGCGTGTGCTCGGGATCCCAGTCCACGAAGGGCGTGGTGTCGGGCGGATTGCGCGGGCGCACGGACTCCGCGAAGGTGCCCGCCGCGCGATACCGCTGCAGGAACGCCATGATCAGCTTCTTGGACATGCTCTGGTACTCGTCGCTGATGCTGACGGGACCGAACATGATCTTGTAGCGCGGGTCGCGCACCGCCACGGCGGACAGCCCCTTCCAGAGCAGCAGGAGCGGCGCAGGCTTGCGCTGCCACGCGGGCGCCACCCAGCTCCGTCCCAGTTCCAACGCCGGTCCCAGCGACTCCACGGCCGACGGCGGATACGCGAACAGGGTGCTGGTGTAGAGACCGTCGATGCCCTGCTCCCGCATGAGCTCGTCCGTGAAGCCCAGGCGATAGCCGCCCACCACCTCGTGGGTGCGCACGTTCCACACCAGCATCTGCCGGTAGCGCGCGTCGAAGCGGTCGATGTCGATGGCCTGGCCGGTGCCCTCGCCCACGGAGCGGAAGGAGATCTCGCGCAGGCGGCCGATCTCAAGCATGGTGAGCGGAATGCGCTCGGACCGCGTGAGGTAGACCTCGAACTCGCCGGAGCGGATCAGCAGGTCCTCCGGCGGGAGCGCACTCAGTTCCGCGGCGAACTCCGCGGCGTCGTGCTGCGGCCGTTCCGGCACCGGCAGCGGCGAGACCACGTTGGGGCCGCCACGGCGCGGCGCCTCCAGTCGCGTCCGCAGCAGGTAGGTGCGGACGCGCAGGTAGCGCATGGCGTCGTTCTCGTCGCCCTGCGACAGCAGCTCGTCGGCGGGGATGGGCGTGCCCACCAGCAGGCGGACGGTGCGCCCCGCCATGCGCGCGTATTCGCGTGCCAGCAGCAGCGTCCGCAGCATGGGGTGGATCAGCCCGATGAGCTGGAATCGCCAGCTGTTGCAGCCGTCGATGAAGATGGGGAGCACCGTGGCGTTGGTGCGCCGCGCCACCCGGGCCACCTGCGTCTGCCAGTGGCCGTCCACGGCGCGCCACCGGCCCCAGCGGATGTGGCTCACCTCGCCCGCGGGGAAGACGCACACGCAGTGCCCCTCCTGCAGCCAGTCGACCACCTGCCGAAGCGTGCGGCGATTGGACGCGGCGCCGTCCTTCTCGTTGAGCACGGCGGCCACGAAGACGCGGCCGCGCACCACCGGGAGGTCCGCCATCAGCTGATTGGCGATGAACTTCACGTCGGGGCGCACGCGGTCGAACAGCGTGGCCAGCACCTGCGGATCGGCGCCGCCGTAGGCGTGGTTGGCCACCACCAGCAGCGGGCCCGTGCGCGGGATGCGGGCCAGGTCGTCGTCGCTCACCACGCCGCGGATGCCGGTGACGCGGTTGAGCCGCTCCAGTTCGGACAGCTCCCGCGGCAGCTGGTCGCACCGCCGCTGGATGCGTCGCAGCAGATGCAGTCCCACCAGCCGGTCGATGAGCGGCGAAAGCGCCCACCAGAGCCACCGGACGATGGCGGGGCCGCCGATCGAAGGAAGGTGCGGTCCGACGTCGGGTGAGGTCGCCACGGGCAGGCAGCCTACCCGCCCGGATTTCGCGATCGTGCAGGTTCCCGCGAAGGTTGCGTGAAGAGGCCTGCCACAGCCGCCTGGGCGGGCCGGGCTTCCTGAATGACCCCAAGGGGATTCGAACCCCTGTCCCCACCGTGAAAGGGTGGTGTCCTAGACCGGGCTAGACGATGGGGCCGGTCAAGCGAGCGCGCGAGCATACGCCAATCGGAGGAGGCGGCCCAGCCGCTGGAGCGCGGATTTGCGGTCGGCCACAGGGCGGCCGGAGCCTGCGTCCCCCAAAACGCCACCGAGGCCGCGATTGCGGCCTCGGCTGCGGGCGGCGCTGGACGGCGCCGCCGGACTCAGTGACCCCAAGGGGATTTGAACCCCTGTCCCATCCGTGAGAGGGATGTGTCCTGGACCGGGCTAGACGATGGGGCCAGGATCGGAAAGCATAGCGTGGCCGCCCGCGCCCCTCAACCCCTGTAGGTTTCACCGGATGCAGCCTCTTCTGCTCTGCCCCACGCGTTTCGAGGCCTCGCACCTGCGACGGCTGGCGGCGGTCCGTGGCGTGCGCCTGGAGGTGGTGGGCGTGGGGTGCGGCTGCGAAACGGAACTCCGACGCGTGGCCTCCGTCCACGCGGGCCCTCGACTGGCGCTGATGGTGGGCATCGCAGGCGCGCTCCGGGAGCAGGCCACGGTGGGCCAGGCCTTCCTGGCGGAGCGCGTGATCGACGAACGGGGCCAGACGCACCTTCCTCCGCTGTCCACCGGCGCACCGCGTCTGACGCTGGCATGCTCGCGTGAGGTGGTGGTGGGCGAGAACCAGCGCCAAGCCGCCGCCCAGCGCACCGGCGCCGCGATGGTGGACATGGAGTCCGGCCCCTTCGCGCGCGTGGCCTCCGAAGCGGGCTGGCGATGGGGCGTGCTCCGCGGCGTCAGCGACGACGCGGCACGCGAGCTGCCGCAGGAGGTGATGCGCTGGCTGCGACCCGACGGCGGCACCCACTGGCGCAACCTGGCCATGGACCTGACCCTGAAGCCGCGGCTCTGGTCGCCGGTGCACTCCATGGTGCGTCACGCCAACGCCGCCATGCGCTCGGCGCACGCGGCGCTGCAGACGCTGCTGCAGGAGACGCGCGGATGAGCGCGCCCGTGACCCTGGTCTACGGCGGCAGCTTCGACCCACCGCACGCCGTGCACGCACGGATCGCCTCCGCCGCAGCCGATGCGGTGGGCGCCCGGCGCATCCTGGTGATTCCCGCCGGCGTGAATCCGCAGCGCACCGGCCGGCCCCCCGCGCCGCCGGAGCATCGGCTGGCCATGGCGCGCCTGGCGTTCGCCGCGGACGCGCGCGCGACGGTGGACGATCGCGAACTGCGCCGCGCCGGCCCCAGCTTCACCGTGGACACGCTGGAGGCGCTGGCACGCGAGCGTCCGGACGAGCGCCTGCGACTGCTGCTGGGCGGCGATCAGGCGCTCAACTTCGGCACCTGGCGCCAGCCGGCGCGGATCGAGGTGCTGGCCGAGCCGGTGGTGGTGCCGCGTCCGCCGCTGGACGCGCCGGCGCTTCGGGCGGCGCTGCGGGAGCGGCTGGGCGCGGACGCCGAACGGTGGATGCACCGAGTGCTGGACCTGCCGCCGCAGGACGCCGCAAGCACCCAGGCCCGCGCCCTGCTGGCGCGCGGCGAACGGCCCGATGCCGCGCTGCTGCTTCCCGCGGTCACCGACCACGCGCTGCGCCACGGTCTCTACCGCGACGACGCGCGCTGATCGCGATCACCAGGGCTCTTCGAAGGTGAGGTGCACGCCGGGCTCGCGGCCGCGCATGGGCAGTTCGCCCAGCTCCTCCGGACGCTCGTCGAAGGCCACGCGATCCAGCGTGTAGAAGCCCTGGAAGTTCCAGCGCCCTTCCTGCCGGAGGTGCTCGGCGGCCAGGCGCTCCACCTCGGACACGCTGCCCGCGGTGGCCCACAGGGTGACGTAGGCGCCGCCGCCCTCGCCGCCCGCCTCGCGGCAGAGCGCGATGCCGTACCACAGCGTGTTGCCCAGCGACCGGCCGGCGTCGTCCAGGTTCTGCTCCGGATCGATGTCCAGCTCCAGCCCCCAGCGCTCGCGCCACTGCAGCAGCACCTCGTCCAGGTCCGGGCTCTCCTCGTCGTCGATCTGCAGCACCTCGCGAACCTGCGACGGCGGGCCGGACTCGTCCAGCTCCTCGGGCCAGGTCTCCTCCACTTCGCGCAGCGAGTGCCGGCGAAGCATGCGCTCCACCTGACCCTTGAGATCCTCCGGCACGTGGATGAGGAGGCCCTTCCAGCTGTCCAGGAAGACCTCCACGAAGCGGTCGTCGCCCTCCTCGGCGTTGGCGCCCACGCCCACGCTGGCGTCCTCCAGGATCACGGGCTCGAACGCCTCCCAGGTCTCCAGGAAGTCGTCGAAGGAGACGGGCTGGCGCGCGATGTACACGTCCAGGCTTCGATACGCGTCGCGGCTGCCCACCTCCACGATGGGCGTCACCTCCTCCGGCAGCAGACCGAAGGCCTCGCGCACCAGACCCACCATGCGGTCATGGCTGGCCACCACGTGGAAGCTCCAGCCGTCCGGGTCGCCGTCCTCGCCCTCGTGAAACTCCAGCGTGTAGCCCTCGTTGGGGGCCGGCAGGTTGAGCGGCTGGATGCCCAGAGGCAGCTTGAAGGTGCCGATGGACTCCCGAGTGAGGTCGGTTCGCAGCTTGTAGGGACGCATGGGAGTGGAAGGGAGCGGTCGAGTCGATGGTAGCGCGCCACACCCCGAATCCCTAGCGCGCCGCCCCGGGAAAGGATCCGCCCACTTTCAGCGGATTCCCGCCGGATTTCAGTCGCCCAGGTACGCCTCCTGCACGCGGCGATCCTGCAGCAGCTGGGTGCCGGTCCCCTCCAGGGTGATTCGCCCCGTCTCCATCACGTAGCCGCGGTCGGACAGCCTGAGCGCCGCACGCGCGTTCTGCTCCACCAGCAGGATGGTCATGCCCTCGGCGCGCAGACGCTTGACGGCCTCGAAGATGCGCGCCACCAGCAGCGGCGCGATGCCCATGCTGGGCTCGTCCATCATGAGCATGCGCGGCCGGCTCATGAGCGCCCGTCCGATGGCCAGCATCTGCTGCTCGCCGCCCGAGAGCGTGCCGCCCGCCTGTCGCGAGCGGTCGCGCAGGATGGGGAAGAGCTGATGCACGTGCTCCAGGTCCTTCGCGACGCCGTCCCGGTCGCGGCGGCGGTAGGCGCCCATCTCCAGGTTCTCCCGCACCGTGAGCCGCGGAAAGATGCGACGCCCCTCCGGCACGTGCGCCAGTCCGGCCGCCACCACCTGGTGCGCGGGCAGCGCCAGCAGGTCGTGGCCCTCGAAGCGGAGCGAGCCCCGCCGCGTCGCCAGGATCCGCGAGATGCAGCGCAGCGTGCTGCTCTTGCCCGCGCCGTTGGCGCCGATCAGGCTGACGATCTCGCCCTTGCGGACCTCCACGGAGACGTCCTGCAGCACGTCCACCGGGCCGTAGCCCGCGCAGAGCCCCTGCACCTGGAGCATGGGTTCGCCGCTCAACCCAGATCCTCCTTGCCCAGGTAGGCCTCGATGCAGGCGGGGTCGGCGCGGATCTGCTCCGGCGTGCCCTCCGCGATGCGCTTGCCGAAGTTGAGCACGCAGATGCGGTCGCTCACGCCCATCACCACACGCATGTGGTGCTCGATGAGCAGCACGGTGATCCCCCGCTCGCGGATGCGGCGGATCAGGCCCATGAGCGCCACGGTCTCGGTGGGATTCATGCCCGCCGCCGGCTCGTCCAGCAGCAGGAGACGAGGCGAGCTGGCCAGCGCACGCGCGATCTCCAGCCGGCGCTGGAGCCCGTACGGCAGGTTGCGCGCGGCGTCGAAGGCGCGCGGCTCCAGGTCCACGAAGCGCAGCAGCTCCAGCGCGCGCTCCCGGCTCTCCGAACGCTCGCGGAAGAAGGCGGGCAGCCGCAGCAGGTTGGTGAAGAAGCCGGTGCGCAGCCGGCCGTGCATGCCCACCAGCACGTTCTCCAGCACGCTCAGCTCGCCGAAGAGGCGGATGTTCTGGAAGGTGCGCGCGATGCCGGCGCGCTGGACCACGTCGGGCGTCCGGCGGGTTCGCAGCCAGAGCGTGAACGCCGCGCCACCGCCCACCAGCGCACCGACCAACGCGGCGCCCCAGGTCCAGGCCGCGCCCGCCTCATGGAGCGCCGGCGCGACGCAGCCGAGCGCCTTGCTCCAGACGAACGGCTCGCCGTAGGCGTAGTTCGCCACCACGACCGCCTGCCAGAGCCGCAGCACGTTCAGCGCCACGATCGCGGTGAAGGCCGACACCGCCGCGGTGCCGAGCACGCGCAGCACCAGACGCGCGGCGAAGGGCTTGCGCACCACGCGCCCGTCGAATCGCACCTCGCCGGAACTGGGCTGGTAGACGCCGGTGATGGCGTTGAACAGGGTGGTCTTGCCCGCCCCATTGGGACCGATCACGGCGAAGACCTGACCCGGCTGCACCGCGAACGAGACGTCCTCGTTCGCGACCAGGCCGCCGAAGCGCATGGTCACGCGGTCGACCTGGAGGATCGGAGCGCTCATGCGCCCCCTCCCGCCGAGGCGCGTCGCGGCAGACGCGCAGGCAGCAGGCCGTCCGGCCGTACGCGCATCATGATCACGAGCACCACGCCGAAGACGAGGTACTTCCAGTTGTTGGGGCTGCCCAGGACGTTGCTGGCGTTCACGAGCCCCTTCTGCTGCATCCAGCTGGCGGCCTTGGGCAACGCGATGTTCGCGATGCCGATCATGGCCAGGGCGCCGATCAGCACCCCGTCGATCGAACCCATCCCACCCACGATCACGATGCAGAGCGCGAGGATGCTCACCTGAAAGTCGTAGTTGCCCGGCTCTCCAGTGCTCGCGTACAGGCTTGCCCAGAGGCCGCCGGCCACCGCCGCCAGCGCGGCACCCGTGGCGAAGGCGTACATCTTCGTGGGAATCGGGGTGATGCCCATGCAACTGGCGGCCAGCTCGTCCTCGCGCACCGCGAGCCACGCACGACCGGTGCGGCTGCGCTCGAGGTTGCGGCAGGCGACCACGGCGAGCGCGGTGATCGCCAGGAACAGCCAGTACCACGGCCGCTCGTCGGCGCCCAACTCGCCCACGACCGGAAGGCTGGGCGGCGGAAGCGGGTTGATCCCCTGCGTGCCCTTGGTGATGGCGTCGAGGTTCTTCATGGCGTCCTGCACGATCTCGCCGAAGCCCAGCGTGACGATGGCCAGGTAGTCGCCGCGCAGCCCCAGCGTGGGCGCGCCCAGCAGGAACCCCGCCAGCGCCCCCACCACCGCGGTCACGCCCAGCGCCGGCCAGAAGCCCAGCTGGAACGGATAGATGTCGCAGGTGGAGATGGCGAAGGCGTACGCGCCCAGCGCCATGAACGCCGCCATGCCCAGGTGCAGCAGGCCGGTGAAGCCGGTGACCACGTTGAGCCCAAGGCCGAGCAGCGCGAACACCAGCACGCCACGCATCGGTTCGAGCAGGTTCAGGCCGAGCGGGCGGTCGACCACGCCGAGCGCCACCGCGAGGGCGAGCATGATCCAGCCGGGCTGCAGGAAGCGACGCACGCCCATCAGACCTTGTCCCTCAGCTTGGCGCCGAGCAGGCCGCTCGGGCGGAAGACCAGCGTGGCGATGAGGATGGCGAACACCACCGAGTTGGTCCAGCGCGCCTCGATGTAGCCGTCGCTGAGCGCGCGCGCCACGCCGATGACGAGCCCGCCGACCACCGCGCCCGGCATGCTGCCGATGCCGCCCAGCACCGCCGCGGTGAAGGCGTCCATGCCGGTTCGGTAGCCCATCTGGAAGCTGATCGTGTTGTTGTAGAGCGCGTAGATCACGCTGGCGAAGCCGCCGAGCGCGCCGCCGATCAGGAAGGTCGCGCCGATCACGCGGTCCACGTCGATGCCCATGAGCGAGGCGGCGGTCGGGTTCTGGGCCACGGCACGCATGGCCTTCCCGAGCCGCGTGAAGCGGACCAAGAGGGTGAGCGCCACCATGAGCGGCAGCGTGACGCACCAGACCAGCAGGTCGCTCGTGGTGAAGTTCAGGTTCCAGGAGGTCGGCAGCAGGCTGTCGTCGGACACGAGGGCCGGAAAGTCCTTCGGCGCCGCCGCCGCGACGCCGCCGCCGAACGCCTGCATGGGCAGGCCGCCCCAGAAGAGCGCGATGTTCACCAGGATGAAGCTGCAGCCGATCGCGCTCACCAGGAGCGTGAGCTTGGGCGCGTTGCGCATCGGACGGTAGATCACGCGATCGATCGTCCAGTTGAGCCCCGCGCAGAACGCCGCCGACGCCAGCAGCAGCACCACCACGCCACCGGCCCCCGCCGCCCCGGTCCACGCCTCCAGCCCGAAGGCGCCCGCGATCGTGAGCGCAAGGAACGCGCCCAGCGTGCACAGGTCGCCGTGCGCGAAGTTGATCAGCTCGATGATGCCGTACACCATCGTGTAGCCGATGGCGATGAGCGCGATGATCATGCCGTTGGAGAGGCCGGTCACCACCTGCTGGCCGAAGATGCCGCCACCCGCCGCCGAAGCCTGATCGGCGGCCGCGATCGCGGTCAGCGCCAGCGGCGTCAGCGCGGCCAGGTGGTGGATCGGTCGCACGGGGTCAGCCGGCGCGGCTCACTGGCCGAGCACCTTCACGAACTTGAATTCGCCGTTCTCGACGGTCTGCCCGCTCATGATGTGGCTCGTGGTGTCGCCGTTCTCGTCGAAGCTCCACTTGCCCAGCGCGCCGTCGAAGTCCCTCGTCTGGCGAACCGCCTCGAGCACCTCCGCCCGGGTCTTGCCCTTGGTGCGCTTCACGGCCTCGAGCAGCGCGCGGCCGGCCTCGTAGCCGTAGAGCGCATAAGCCTCGGGGTCGACGCCGTACTTGGCCATGTAGGCCTTCCGGAAGTCCGCGCCGCGGCCGGTGAGCTGGTCGGCAGGCAGGCCGCCGAAGGTGATGTAGGTCTTGCCGTTCAGGTTGGCGGCTCCCGCGGCCTCGATGAAGGCCTTCTCGAAGCAGCCGTCCGGCACCATGAACTTGGCCTCCACGCCCACCGAGCGAAGGTCCTTCGCGATCTGTCCCGCGTTCGTCTGGGTGGTGCCGCCGAAGTACACCAGGTCGGCGCCGGAGGCCTTGATCTTGTTGGCGAGCGCCTTGTAGTTGCTCGCCTTGGAGTCGATGCCCTCGCGGCCGAGCACCCTGAGCCCGATCTCCTTCGCGCGCTTCTCGAAGACGTCGGCGATGCCCTTGCCGTAGAGCTCGCGATCGTCGATCAGGAACACGCTCTTCACGCCCAGCTCCTTGGCCCAGTCGGCGGCCACGCGGCCCTGCAGGTCGTCGGTGGGCACCACGCGGAAGTAGTTGATCTTGCCGCTGGGGCGGTAGATGCGCGGCTCGTTCGCCTCGCCAAGGCCCGGCTTCGTGAGGCCGGGATAGGTGTTGCCGGGGCTGATCATCACCAGCCCGGCCTTGTTCAGGATGGGCATGCTGATCTTGCTGGCGCCCGAGTTGTAGGTTCCGATGTAGCCCACCACGGACTCGTCGCGCGCGGCCTTGTTCGCGTTCTGCGCCTCCACGGCCGGATCCCAGTTGCCGCGCTGGGGGCTGGCGTCGTCCATGTCCTCGTACTCGATCTTGAGGCCGTCGATCTGGCCGCCCACCTCCTCGATGGCCATCTTGATGCCGTTGACCATGCTGGTGGTCTGCGCGTTGGCGCTGCCGGTTCGCGGCAGGCTGCTGACGATCTTGAGCGTGCCGCCGGCCATGGCCAGGGAGGCGAGGGCGAACGGGGCCAGGGCGGAGAGCAGTCGGTTCTTCATGGGTGGTGCCGGGGGGTGGGCGTCGTGGCGCGGCAAGGTGCCGCGGACGGGCCGCGAATATAGAGTTTCGGCGCCCCGCCCGCCCCGCCGGATCGGGGCCCCCATGTGGAACCCCGCCGACATCGTGGACGCCGCGGCCCGCGCCGTGATGGACGAGGCCTCCCGGCTGGACGCCGAGGACGCCGTCCGCGGCATCGACGAGGTTCCCGAGCGCGCCCTGCAGGCGCTGCTGGCACAGGCCTTCGCCGCCGCCGGCTGGACCGTGGAACGCGAAGTGCGCTACCCATCGCGCCGTCCCGCCGCCCGCAGCGCCGGCGCCCGATGCGACCTGGTGCTCACGCAGGGCGCGCCCCTGCAGCCCGACGCGCCCGCCAGCCTGTTCGATCCGGAACAGCCCACGCCGCCCGAGGGCGCCTGCTGGATCGAGGTGAAGGTGGCCGCCGCGCGGGACGTGGAAGGCCCGGTCGCCGGCTATGCGCGCACGCTGTCGCAGGGCTGCCTGCACGACGTGGCCACGCTGGCCGGCGAGCCGTGCGTGCGCCACGGGCTGGCGCTGCTGGTGCTGTTCGGCGAGAGCGAAGCCGCGCTCCGCCGCGACGTGTCACGCTGGAGCGACGACGCCGCGGCGTCCAGCCTTCCGGTGGAGTGGCCCCGCGTCCGGACCTTCGCCATCCGCGACCGTCGCGGCAACGCGGCCGCGGCGGTGGTGGGCGTGCCGGTCAGCGCGCCGCTTCCTTCCTGAACAGCGGATTCCGACCGCGCGCCAGCGCCAGCACGGCGTCGGCCGCCTCCTCGTCGGGATGATGGCCCTGATACGGCACCAGCACCTCGCGAAGGGCGTCGGAGGCCGCGCGCAGCCGACGCTGGTCGGTGAGCAGCGCCTCCACCGCCTTGGCCACCGGCGCGGCACCGCCCATGTGCGGCACGAATTCCGGCACGATCTCCCGGCCCGCCAGGATGTTGGGCAGCAGCCGGTGCGGCGTGGTGAGCAGCGCCTTCGCTCCCAGATGCGACAGCGCGGAGACCTTGTAGACCGCCACCATGGGCTTGGCATGGCGCGTGAGGTCCAGACTCACCGTGCCGCTCACGCAGACCGCGATCGAGCTCCACTGGATGGCCGCGTCCAGCTCGCCCGCCACCAGGTGCAGCCCGGACGGCAGCGGCGTGCCCACACGCGCGCGGATCATCTCCAGCAGTTCCTGGTTGGCGGCCACCAGCACCGCGTTCATGCGTCGGAAGCGCGGCTGCAGCTCCGTCAGCACGCGCATCAGGATGGGCAGGTTGCGCTTCACCTCGCTCGAGCGGCTGCCGGGCAGCAGCAGCAGTCGCGGATCACCCGGCGGGAACTCCGCGGCCTTGGCCGTCACCGCCGCGCGGTCGATGGCTCGGTTGATCACCGGGTGCCCGATGAACAGCGCGGGCACGTCGCGCTCCCGGAACCACTTCTCCTCGAAGGGCAGCAGGCAGAGCACGCAGTCGGTGCAGCGCCGCAGCTTGCGCAGGCGCCACGGACCCCAGGCCCACAGCTGCGGGGCCACCAGGTGGCAGACGCGGCCGCCGCGGCCCTTGATCCACCGGGCCACCGGAAAGTTGGCCGCCGGCGAATCCACCGGCACGTGCACCGCCACGCGATGCTGCTCGCACCATCGACGGATGGCGGCCTGATGCGCGCGCACCGCGCGGATGCGCGAGGCGGCGGAGAGCCCCATGGCGCCGTCGTCGGCGGAGCGCTCCACCACCGTGGCACCGGCCTCCTGCATGCGCGGGCCGCCCCAGGCGATCACCGGAACCTCGGGCGCGCGCCGACGGATCTCGGCGATCACGGGCGCCGCGTGCGCATCCCCCGAGGGCTCGAAGGCGGTGAACAGGATGGCCCCGTTCACCGGCGGGTCGTTGCCTTCCTGCGAAGCCATGGCCCGAAACTAGCCGATGCGTCGCGGCCACGGGCGGCTTCGGTAGGATCCTCCCCCTGCCATGCTGAAGCGAACCCACACCTGCGGACAGCCACGCGCCGACCACGCCGGACAGACCATGACCCTCTGCG
>CAZKHO010000074.1:0-11608 GCA_964552505.1 uncultured Bifidobacterium sp.
CCTGCAGGCCGCCGCGCCGTGGTGGAGCGTGAAGTACCCCGAGCAGATGCTGCAGGAAGGATTCGGTCACGCGGCGGAACTGCAGTCGATCGCCAGGAGCGTGCCGGCCACCAGCGACGCCGTGGCGCGCGGCCTGCAGGTGGCGCCCATTCCCGTGCGCGCGGGCGTGCTGCAGGGCAACGCGGCCGACACGCTGTACGCGGCGTGCTACGGCGGTGACGCAAGCGTGCAGGCCAAGGTGGCTCCTCTGCTCACGGCCTACTGGCCCAACAACTTTGCGCAGGCCTTCACGGACGGCGTGGTGCTGTTTGCGCTGCTGGCGCTGGTGTGGCTGAAGCCGCGCAGGCCGGGCGTGATCACCGGATGCTTCTTCGCGTTCTACGGTGTGCTGCGCATGGCCACCGAGCAGCTGCGTGAGCCGGATCCTGGGGTGAGCCATGTGGGGCCGCTCACGCTGCCCATGGCGTTGAGCGTGGCCATGATCGTGGGTGGCGCGGCGGGTGCGTGGTGGTGCGGGAGGTGCAGTGTGCCGGCGATGGGCGGACTGGGACGGCGATCCAGCTGAGCGTGGATCGGTCAAGATCGAACCGGCTCACCCCCGCGTCGCATCGTCATACACCGGCACCGCATCCGCCCACTCCTTCTGCCACAGACGGAAGCCACCCTTGAAGGCGTTGGCGTTGTCGCCGGCGCGGCAGTGCGGCGGGAGCTCCTTGGGGTTCCTCACGTTGCCGCCACCAATCGACGAATTTTTCCGTTCGGTTCCACGCTCAACGCGACGATTGGGCGCACTCTCCCCTTCGCCGACCGAAGATTCGACCGAACGAGCGCTTTGAAATCCCGGCCAGTCGAGCCATACTGCGCGCACGGGCCCGTTGCCATGCCGGCATGCCCGATGGAGCACCCATGTCACACCCCACCCGTCCCGCCCGCTGCTCGCACGCCCTCTGGCTCGGTGCCGCGGCCACGCTGCTCGCCTCGCACGGCAGCGACGCGCAATCGCTCAACATGCCGACGCTGCGTGGCTGGGGCGCAAACGCCGGCAACCAGATCAGCACCCCGACCGGCCTCACGGGCGTCAAGCAGGTCGCCTGCGGCTCGAACCACTCCTACGCGCTCAAGAACGACGGCACCTTGGCCGGATGGGGTCAGAACAACTTCAACCAGCTGAACACGCCCGCGGGGCTCACCGGCGTGAAGCAGGTGTTCTGCGGCGACACCTACACCTACGCCCTGAAGACCGATGGCACCATCATCGGCTGGGGGTACAACTCGCTGGGTGCGACGTCGACCCCGACGGGGCTGTCCGGCATCCGGATGCTGGCCTGCGGCCCCACTCACACGATCGCCGTCAAGAGCGACGGCAGCATCGTCGGCTGGGGCAACGGAGGGTATGGACAGACCACGGCGCCAGCCGGCCTCACGGGCGTGACAAGCGCCGCCGTGGGTGACTCGAACACGCACGCCCTGAAGAGCGACGGAACGCTCGTCGGCTGGGGCTACAACTCGTACTCGCAGAACAACGTGCCCACCGGTCTCTCGGGCGTCGTGCAGCATGCCTGCGGCTACCACCACGCCTATGCCCTGAAGAGCGACGGCAGCGTCGTGGGATGGGGCCGCAGCGACTCGGGCCAGACCAGCACGCCCGCGGGCCTGACGCGCGTCACGCAGGTCGCCTGCGGCAGCAACTCCACCTACGCGCTGAAGCAGGATGGAACCGTGACGGGCTGGGGCCTGAACTCCGGCGGACAGACCAACACGCCGGCCGGCCTCGTGGGGATCGTGCAGGTCGCCTGCGGCGCGGCCCACACCTACGCGCTGCTCGAGAGCGACTGCGACGCCGACGGCGTGGTCGATTCGACCGCGCTCGCGGCCGGAACCGTGGCCGACCGAAACGGCAACCTCTACCCCGACACGTGCGACGTCGCGCGTGGCTGGGAGGAGGACTGCAACCACAACGGCGTCATCGACAGCGTGGAGCAGGCGTTCAACGCGACGGCCTCGGCAAGTTCGGGGTCCCTGCCGCGCATCGGCTTCGGCCACCCGCAGCAGTGGACCTACGCATCGCCCTCCTACGCGCTGAACGACCCCTTGCTGACCGTGCAGGCCTACGGCGACTTCAGCGCGCCGGGCGAGACGCTCACCGTCGCCCTGAACGGCCGCTTCGTGGCGACCCTGCTCGCCGACGGCAGCGACAAGAACGACTGCGCCTGGTACGTGTCGCGCACCATCACGCTGCCGCGCGCCTTCTACAACGAGTGCGTGGCTTCGCCGGGAGGCGCCACGGACGCCGTTCTCGACTTCACCACCTCGATCGCCGTGAACGCGGATCAGTGCATTTCCGGCTCGTGGGTGCGAGCGAGCCTCTCCTATGTCGCGGCGGTGCCCGGCGACTGCAACGCGAACAGCCTGCTGGACGCGTGCGAGATCGTGCTCGACGCGTCGCTGGACGGGAATCACGACGGCGTCATCGATGCATGCCAGGGCAACGGCGTGATCTTCAGCTGTCCGGGCGACCTGGACGGCAGCGGCAACGTGGGCAGCGGCGATCTCTCCCTGATGCTGCTCGGCTTCGGCCTGTGTATGCCGGGCGATCCGGCCGATCTCGATGGCGACGGCGCCATCGCGCCGTCCGACATTGCGATGCTGCTGCTGAACTACGGCGAGTGCTGAGGCCGGCAGCCCGCCGCTCACCCCCGCGGCGCGTCGTCATACACCGGCACCGCGTCCGCCCACTCCTTCTGCCACAGGCGGAAGCCTCCCTCGAAGGCGTTGGCGTTGTCACCGGCGCGGCAATGCGGCGGGAGCTCCTTGAGGTTCTTCACGTTGCCGCCGCCGATCACGATCTCGTCGGGCAGCAGCGCGTCGAACAGCACCTGGCACACGCCGGCCACATGCCTGCGCCAGCGCTTCTTGCCCAGCCGCTTCAGACCGCGCAGGCCCACGTAGTCCTCGAAGGTGCGGCCCTTCCGGTACGGCATGTGCGCCAGTTCCGTGGGCACCACCTTGTGGTCGATGATCAGGCACGAGCCCAGCCCCGTGCCCAGGCCCAGGAAGAGCATGCGCCCGCCCTTGTAGCTGCCCACCGCCTGCATGGCCGCGTCGTTGATCAGCTTCACGGGCACGCCAAAGTCCTTGTCGTAGTCGAAGGCGGTCCAGCCCGGTCCCAGGTTCACCGGATCCTTCAGCGGGCGGTCGTTGCGGATGGGCGCGGGCAGGCCGATGGTGACGGCGTCCACGCGCCAGCCGTGCGTGAGCTTGCGAACCCCCTCCACCATCTGCTGCGGGGTGAGGGTGGGTCCGCTGTCGAACTCGCGCTTCTCCGGCTCGCCGGGAATGCGCACCTTCACGTGGGTTCCGCCGATGTCGATGGCCAGGACGCTCTTCATGGGGTCACAGGCTACCGCCGCGGCCCCGGTCCACGGACGCCACGGCGGAGATCCGATCGGGTCACCTGCTCGGCAGACTTGCGGCCGGCACCAGCCACTCGCGGCTGAAGAGATGACGCTGCACACGACCGGTGGCCATCTCCCAGATCTGCTGCGGCGTGTGGCGGCTGGTCAGGTCGATGCGGCTGCCGATGGCGCCGGCCGGCGCGGGCGCCTCCATGGGCGTGGACACCACCACAAAGTCGTCCGGTCCGCGCAGCTCCGCCGAAGGCACGCCCCACGCCGCCGGATAGCCACGCACCACGGCACGCGGCAGCAGGAATCGGTCCAGTTCCGCCACCGAGCGGAAGTTCTCCGGCACCCACACCACGCGCCCGGTGGTGGCCTCCACGGCCTTGGCGTCGAAGGTGCCCAACGGCGCATCGAACACGGAGAGCAGCCCGGAGATGGAGAGGAACACGCCCAGCGCGGCGGGCGCAGCGCCCATGGCGGACCAGTCCGGCTTGGCGATGGCGGTCACCGCAAAGCCCACCACCGCGGGCACCAGCACCCAGTGCCACCACGGAAACGCGTCCATGCCCACTTCGCGCGCCAGCAGCACCGACACCCAGCCCACCGGCAGCGCCACCACCACGGCGGCCACCAGCGAAAGCACGAACGCGTTGCGCCCCACATGGTGGCATCGAAGCGCCATGAGCACGGCCAGCGCCGGCATGGCCTCCAGCAGGTAGCGACCGCTCCGCTGCGTGGGCAGGCAGAACACCATGAAGATGGCGGCCACCCACACCCACAGCAGGCGCTCCTCCACGCGCAGTTCACGGCGGTGCTTCCAGCACTCCACCGAGACTCCGAAGAGCGGGAAGGCCAGCAGGCCCGCGTTCAGGAACCACGACCCCGCCAGCGTCCACACGCTGCTGCCGCCCCACGCAAAGTCGCGCAGCCAGCCCGCCAGTCCGGACGAACCCATCTTGCCCACGTTCTCGCCCAGCACGAACTCGCGCCAGATGGCCGCGGGCTCCGGGTCCAGCGCAAACCACAGCGAGAACACCGCCAGCGACAGCACCGCCACCCACGCCAGGCCGGGCGCGGAGCGGCGCACGAACGCGCCCAGGCTCCAGCCGCGCACCATCAGATGCCACCACGCCAGCCCCAGGCCCATGGGCACCAGCTGCGCAAAGCTCTTGGTGAGCAGCGCCATGCCCGCCAGCAATCCCACCACCGTGGGGAACACCACCCGCGAGTCGAACGACCGCGGCATCCACCACAGCATGGTGAAGAAGCACGCGAACACCCAGAAGGTCTCCGCCGGGTTGGTGAGGTACGGCCGTCCGTAGCGGAAGGTGCTGAAGAAGGCCAGGTAGAACAGCGCCGCCAGCGCGCCGCGGAAGGCGTCACGATCCGAGAGCCGCCATCCCAGCAGGCCGCAGAGCCCCGCCGTGAGGAAGGTCCACAGCACGCTGGGCCAGCGCAGCGCCGACAACGACCAGGACGATCCCCAGTCGGTGGTCAGCAGACCCTGCCAGAACAGCAGCGGCGGCTTGGTGTTCCGCATGTCCTCCATGCCGCTCTGCAGCGGCAGCCAGTGATCGCTGGCGGCGGTCACCCGCGTGATCTGCATGTAGACCCACTCGTCACCGTTTCGCAGGATGTGCAGCGAGCCCAGTCCGTACAGGTAGGTGCACAGCCCCAGGATCAGCCCGCTGATGATCAGCGGCACCGCCAGACGCGCGCGCTCCAGGCGTTGGGTCTCGGGATCGATGCCCTCCGTGCGCACATGCCGGTAGGTCCAGAGGTCGTTCAGGATGAAGTTGATGACGCACGCCACACCAATGCCGAACAGGTTGGCCAGCAGGTACGGCATCCACGCGGACAGCAGGTTGGTGATGGCCACCTGCACCACGATGCCCGCCCAGTTGGCCGCGGCGTACTGCAGGTACTGGTGCACCACCGGCAGCTCCTGCGTTCGCTCGCGGTCCTTCCAGGTCCACTTCCGGTTCCAGTGGAAGTTGTTGGTCATCCCCAGCACGATGCCCACGGCCATGCTCAGGTTGAGTCGAAGGCTGGCGTTCTCCACGCCCGTGAACAGCCGCTCGTTGCAGGCCCAGATGGCCACCTGGTTGATGGCCACGCCGCTCATGCCCACCACGCCGAACTTGAGGAAGCGCTGGCGCTGACGCCACGCCCACTGCACCACGGACACCAGCGGCCGCAGGGGACCCGCCATCAGGCCACCAGATCCACGGCTTGCGGACGGGCCTGCTTGAGCATCTCGCGCGCCTTGCGCAGCACCTCGCCCGGCTCGATGCGCTTCAGGCACTGGTTGTCGCCGTCGCAGGGGCTGGTGCGATGGTTGTACGCCGTCAGGCATGGCGCGCACGGCATGGGCGTGAAGAAGGCGTGCGCGTGAGGACTCCAGCTGCCGTAGAGCGCGGGCGTCTCCGGCCCGAACAGCACGATGGTGTGCAGCGGCGTCATGGCCGCAAACTGTCCCGGCCCGCCGTCGTTGGTGACCAGCAGGCTGGCCCTGTGGAAGAGCGTCATCAGGTGCCGCACGCTGCGCGTGTAGCCGGCCAGGTTCACGCAGCGTGCGTCACGATCGCACGCAGCGATCAGCCGGTCGCCCAGCGCGCGGTCGTCGGGCATGCCGATCACACCCACGGCGCAGCCGTCGGCCAGCAGTCCGCGCGCCACCTGCGCGTAGTGATCCAGCGGCCAGGCTCGGATGGGCAGCAGGCCACCGCTTGGGTAGAGGAGCGCCAGCGGTCTGCCCGCCACCGCCGGATGGTCCCGGTGCAGCGCCGCCACCTCGCGTTCCAGCTCGTCGTGATCCGGCGTGAACACGGGTGGATCGAAGCGCTCGCGCGGACTGCCGTCCTTGCCGCGGGGACTTGAGACGCTGTCCACCGCGTCCGCCAGCGTGACCAGCTGATGCGAAAGGTGCCGGTACGGGTTGTAGGGCACCGGCGAGGTCATGAAGGAGCCTCGATAAAGCCCCTCCTGCGTCTGCCGGTGGAAGCCCACCCGGGCGCGCGCGCCCGAGAGTCCGCTCAGGATGGCGCTGATCCGGCTGAAGAGTTCGCAGTCCACCACCGCGTCGAAGCGTGCGGCGCGCATGGTCTTGACGGCCTGCCACAGGTCCCGGAGCAGGTTGGGCAGCGAGTCGTCGCGGATGGTGATCACATGCGCCGGATCCACCACCTTCAGCAGGTCCAGCAGCTGCCGGTTCCGCTTGAACAGCATCATGTGGATCTCGGCCGAGGGATGACGGTCGCGCAGGCGCCGGAACATGGGTTCGGCCAGCACCAGGCTTCCCATCTCGCTCAGCAGGATCACCAGGATGCGCCTGGGCGGCGGCCCCGGCAGACCCCCGTGGCGAAGGCGGGACACCGCATGCCAGACCGACAGCGCCGCGCAGAGCGGGATGCCCGCCCATCGGTCCACCATCTTCTGGAAGCGAACGTCCATGCGTGCGGTTGCGGAGCCAGGCCGCGTCCAGCCGATGCTATCGTTTGCCCTGCACCGCGGCCGCTGCCGCGCGTTCCGGGACGCCTCCGCGCATGAACTCCTCCCGCACCACCCGACGGCTGGCACCCCTGCTCCTTGGCGCGGGCCTTGTGGCCGCCGCGTGGCGCATGCCGCTGGTGCCCGCCCCCCGCTTCGTGCCGGTGCCCGTCACGCCGGCCACGCAACGCGCGCCCCTGCCGCCGTTCTTCACCGGTCGCATGCTGCCGCAGGTGACGCCCAGCGCCCACGCATGCAGCCTTGCTGTGGCGCCCGACGGCGCGCTGCTGGCGGCCTGGTTTGGGGGATCCTCCGAGGGCGCGCGCGACGTGGCCATCCAGATGGTCCGGCTGCCGGAGGCCGCGCTGGCACCCACCACCACCGACGCCCCACCTGCGGACAGCCCGTGGGTCTCGCTGGACCGCGACCGCCTGCAGACGCTCACCAGCCGGGTCATCCGCAAGATCGGCAACCCCGTGCTCTGGTTCGACGGCGCGGGTCGCCTGCACATGCTGGTGGTCAGCGTGAGCTACGGCGGCTGGTCGGGCAGCGCGGTGAATCAGCTGTCCAGCGACGACGAAGGCCACACCTGGTCCGAGGCACGACGCCTGGTGGTCTCGCCGTTCTTCAACCTGAGCACCCTGGTGCGCACGCAGCCACAGGTGCTGGAGGACGGCACGGTGGGGGTTCCCGCGTACCACGAGTTGGTGCAGAAGTGGGGCCTGTGGCTGCGCGTCACCGGCGACGGGCACGTGCTGGCGTCCTCTCCCATGCAGCGATACGAGGGGGGCTGGCTGCAGCCGGCCGTGGCGCCGCTCTCGTCGGTGGACGCGGTGGCCGCGCTGCGCTCGTCCGCACGCTCGCACCGCGTGGGCTGGAGCGCCACCAAGGACGGCGGGCAGTCTTGGCCGCTGCGACCGGCCGGCTCCACCGTGGAGGTGCCCAACCCCGACGCCAGCGTGGCCATGATCCGGCTCTTCGACGGCACGCTGCTGATGGCGTGCAACCCGGAGGCGTCCGGACGCCGGCGCCTGCAGCTGTACCGCTCGCGCGACGAGGGCGAGACCTGGGAAGCCTCCCGGCTGATCGAGGCGGGCGAGGCGGGCGACGAGTTCTCCTATCCCGCGCTGGTGCAGGACCGGCAGGCGCGCATCCACCTGGGCTACACCTGGAAGCGCCGCGGCATCCGCGTCTGCTCGTTCTCGCCGGAGTGGCTGGATGCAGCGGACGACGGACGACCCGCAGCGGCCCTGCTGCCAGCCGTGGTGGAACCGGCCGTCCCCTCGAATCCACCTGACACGCCGCACGCTTCGGAGGTTCCCGCAACCACCGCTCCGGCACCGGAGGTCCGCCCATGACGCTGCAGGCGGCCTACGGGCTCTTTGCACAGGGCGTGATCGTGGCGGCGCTGATCCGCTTCGTGCGCGTGCTGCTGGGCCGTGCCAAGAGCAAGCCGCACGGCGCGGAACTCTGGATCCCGGTGATGCTGCTGCTGGCCGGTGCCGCGGAGGGCGTCTCGTTTGCGGGACATCTGCGTGGACTGTGGGGCGACCCCAGCGTGATCAGCCTGCTGATCCTCTTCCTGTTCACGCTGCAGCCGGCGTGGCTGCCAGGCGTGCCCAGGCCCTCCACCTGCCTGGCCCTGACGCTGCTGGTCGCGCTGCCGCTCTACGCGCCGCTGCTGATCCCCATCCCGGCCGTGCAAGGCGGCCTGTACGAACTGGGCTACCGCCCGTGGCCGGTGCTGCTGGCGCTCACGGTGGGATGGATCCTGCTGCGCGCCTTCCAGGGCACCGATCCGAGATGGACCATCCTGATCGGGCTCTCGCTCCTGGCCTACGCCGGACGGCTGATGGAGAGCGACAACCTCTGGGACTACCTGGTGGATCCCGGGCTGCTGCTGGCGATCGCGTTCCTGGGCTTCACCGGAATCTGGACCTCGCTCCAGCGGAAGCGGAACGGGATCTGAGGACCGTTGTAGCTGAGCGAGCGAGGCTCGCCCGCCGCCACCCACCGGTCCTGCTTGGCCAGCACGTCACGCAGCTTCTCCAGCCCCTGATTGACGCGGTTCATGCCGTAGCCGCCCATCATGCCGATGGAGAGCACGGTCACCTCCGGGTTGTCCTGCACCTTCACGCCGCGCTCGGCCGGACCCTCCGGTCCCTGCTCACGCTGGCGATACAGGAAGCTCATGGTCCACGAGCCCTGCTCGGCGGTGAGCTGGCCGTTGTCGGCGGTCATACCGCGATAGTCCATCTCCACCGGACTGGTCATGGCGATCTCGCGCGCCTTGATGTGGTTGAACAGCGGCCAGAAGCCGTTGCCCATGCCGATGCTGGTGGGACCGCTGCCGCTGACTTCGGCGCGACGCACCACCGGATAGGTCTTGATCTCCACGCACTCGGGCGGCGTGGGCGGTGGATAGCCCTGCGGCAGGGGCGCCTCGATCTCGCACTTGCCCGCGAACCAGTTCTCGCCTTCCAGCGTGGGCGCCGGCGCCTCTCCCAGGATCCGCACCGCGGAACCCGCCTTGGGCACGGACAGCGGCCACGGCGTGGAGGCGGTGGGCTCCGGGACCACAGGCGCGGGCTCGGGACCGCCGGTCATGGCGCAGGCACCCAGCAGGGCGCAGGAGAGACCGAAGATGGAACGCAGGGTGCGGCGAAGTCGCTTCATGGCCCCGTTCCTTTCGCCGCCCGGGCGCGAACGGATTTTCCCCGGCACAATGAAGGCATGCCCACCGTCCAACCCCGGATTTCCGCTCGCACGGCCCTTTCCACCCTCCGCAGGCTGACGGTCCTGGCGCTGGCCGCCCTGCCCCTGCTGGTCGGCGTGGGCTGCAAGTCCATGCCCCCGGAAGGTCCCGGCGAATGGTGGGTGGGCAAGGCCACCGTCTCGGGCGACGCGGCCATGTTTGGTGGCGGCGGCGACACCTGCATCATGTGGCAGCTGCCCCAGGGCACCACCAACTGGATCTGGCGCGTGAGCACCGGCGCCGTCACCCGCGAGTGGGCGGTGGAGCGCCGCTACCGCGACGCCAGCGATCACCCGGATCAGGGCGAGGTGTGGTGGATGGGCGACAGCACCGGCAGCTGGAGCGGCACCATCAGGCCCACCATCACCGGCAACATGTCCATCCTGCAGTACGGCGATCACAGCGGCCCCAATCCGCCCTTCCACACCTTCCTCATCGAGGGCGTCCCCTCCAGCGGCGACGGCCGCATCGAGGGCAAGGGCGAGAAGGTGCGGGACGAGGTCAGCGTGACGCTGCAGTGGATCAAGGCCGACGGCAGCGTGGGCGCCACCTGGAAGTACGGCGGCCTGGGCCAGAACGAGCAGGAGTACCTGAAGGCGCTGGGCCGGATGGGCGCCACGCCGCCGCCCGTGGTGGAGCCGTATCCGCAGCGCAGTCCGTGAGTGGCCGGGCCTTCCGCGATACCCTGCTCGCGTGGCCCTGAGCAACACTCCATCGACGACCGTCTGGGACTACGCGCCCGCCCCCGAAAGCTTCCGACCCGAGATCGCCGCACAGCATGGGCTGTTCATCGGCGGCGCGTTCGTGAAGCCCAGGTCAGGCAAGTTCATGAAGGTGATCAATCCCGCCACAGAGGAGACGCTCACCAGCGTGGCCGAGGCGGGCAAGGCCGACGTGGCGGCCGCGGTGGAGGCGGCCACCAAGGCTCAGCGCAAGTGGGCCAAGCTGCCGGCGAAGGAGCGCGCCAAGTACCTCTTCCGCATCGCGCGCCGCCTGCAGGAGCGCGCCCGCGAGTTTGCGGTGCTGGAGACGCTGAACAACGGCAAGCCCATCAAGGAGAGCCGCGACGGCGACGTGCCCGAGAGCGCCAAGCACTTCTTCCATCACGCGGGCTGGTGCGACAAGCTGCGGTACGCCATTCCGGGCGGCGGTGACCCCAGGCCCGTGGGCGTGTGCGGGCAGATCATTCCGTGGAACTTCCCGCTCATGATGGCCGCGTGGAAGATCGCGCCGGCCCTCGCCTGCGGCAACACCTGCGTGCTGAAGCCCGCCGAGACCACGCCGCTCACCGCGCTTCGACTGGCCGAGATCTTTCAGGAAGTGGACCTGCCACCGGGCGTGGTGAACATCGTCACGGGCGGCCCGGAGACCGGCAAGCTCGTCGCGAGCAACCCGGGCTTCCACAAGGTGGCCTTCACCGGCAGCACCGAGGTGGGCAAGCTCATCATCAAGGCGTGCGCGGCGCGACATGTGCGCCTCACCATGGAGCTGGGCGGCAAGGGCGCGCACATCGTGTTTGCGGACGGCGCCATCGACCAGGCGGTGGAGGGCGCGGTGCAGGGCATCTTCTACAACCAGGGTCAGGTGTGCTGCGCGGGCAGCCGACTGCTGGTGGAGGAGAGCGTGGCCGACGAATTCCGCGCCAAGCTGCTCCAGCGCATGGAGAGCCTGCGCGTGGGCGACCCCATGGACAAGAACACCGACGTGGGCGCCATCAACAGCGCCAGCCAGCGCGACCGCATCTGCAAGTACGTGGAGGTGGCCCGCAAGGAAGGCGCCGAGGTGCTCGAGCGCGGCGTGAACGCCACACCCAAGAAGGGCTTCTGGTGCATGCCCACCGCGCTCGGTGGCGTGCAGCCCAGCCACACCGTGGCGCGCGAGGAGATCTTCGGTCCGGTGGTGGCGCTCATGACCTTCCGCACCGTGGACGAGGCGGTGATGCGCGCCAACGACAGCGCCTACG
>CAZKHO010000075.1:0-10705 GCA_964552505.1 uncultured Bifidobacterium sp.
TGGGCCCTCAGGCGGAGCGGCTGTCGAGGCGCTTCTTCGACGCCGTGAGCACGGTCCTCATGCCCGCGGACCGCGTGAACAAGGGGATCGCCAAGGACCTTCACCACTGACGCGGCACCGGTGAGCCGGCCGGGGCGGTCAGATCACGGCGTCGCCCGGGATCTGCATGGAGATCCACAGCACTTCGGCGTCGCCGATCACGCGGGTGAGATGGCCCTGGCCGTGGAGATCCTCCAGCAGGAACGCAGCTCACAGGAGACGCCGTCGCTGGTGGTGACGGAGACCGCGCCCGAGAGGACGAATCCCCACTGCCGGTGCGGCGACCGGTGCCAGCCGCCTGCCCAGTCGGCGGGAAAGCGCAAGGCCTGGAAGCCGTGGGCGGCCTGCACCGCCGAGACCTCCAGCGGCGGTGTGTCGGCCGCGAAGGGGCGGAGTGCGAGCGGAAGCTCGCTTCGCACCATGCGTGACGTGCCGTCCGGCTGGGCGAGGATGCGCGTGAAGCTCAGGGGCTGGGACATGCCGCCAGCGTAGGGCCTCGACCGCCGCGGGACCTGCGCCACGCCTCGAACCGCTTCCACGGCCACGCGTTCACGCAGCCTTCGGTGGTGAGCCCGGCGCGGCGCGCGGTGAGCACGCCGAACCGAAGCAGGTTGAAGTTGTCCAGGCCGTGCGCATCGGTGTCCACGGCCACGGCGCAGCCTGCCGCCCGAGCCGCGTGGACCAGCTGATCGCGCAGGTCCAGCCGATGCGGGTTGGCGTTGAGTTCCATGGCCACGCCGGCCTTGGCGGCCGCGGCGAAGAGCGCGGCCCAGTCGGGATCCAGCCCAGGACGCCCGCCCAGGAGCCGGCCGCTGGGGTGGCCGATCACATGCACCAGGGGATGGCGGATGGCGGCCAGCAGTCGAGCGGTGGCGGCGGCGGCTTCCTGCTTGAGCGCGGTGTGCGGGCTGGCCACCACCCAGTCGAGCTGCGCCAGCACTTCGTCCGGGTAGTCCAGCCGACCGTCCGCCAGGATGTCCACCTCGCTTCCGGCGAGCACGTGGATGCCGCTCACGCGTGCACCCACCGCGCGCACGGCCCTGACGTGCTCCAGCAGGCGTTCCTCGGACAGCCCGTTCGCCTGCGCGCTGCTGCGGCTGTGGTCGGTGATGGCGATGCAGTCGAAGCCGCGTCGCTTCGCCTCGCCCACCATGGACTCGATGGTCTCCGCCCCGTCGCTGGCGGTGGTGTGGCAGTGCAGTTCGCGCCGGATGTCGGAGAGCTGGATCAGGCCCTTCGGGGCGGGCGCCAGCCCGTGGCGGTCCTCCCGAAGCTCGGGTGGCATCCACGGCAGGTCGAGCGCCTGGTAGATGGCCTGCTCCGTCAGGGCCGCCACGGGCGTCACGCCACGCTGCTGCGGCGGCTGCTGGTTCCCGTCGTCGGGGAAGAGGCCGTACTCGTTCAGGCGCTGCCCGCGCTGCTGGGCGCGCTCGCGCAGCAGCACGTTGTGTTCCTTGCTGCCCGTGAAGTAGAGCAGGGCGGCGCCCCAGGCCGACGGCTGGACCGCGCGGAGGTCCACCTGGAGGCCGCTGGACAGTCGCACGCTGGACTTGGTGTCGCCGTGGGCCAGCACCTTGGCCACATCCGGTCGGCCCACGAAGGCCTGCATCACGGGACCGGGTTCCGCGGTGGCCACCAGCAGGTCGATGTCGCCGATGGTCTCCTTGCCTCGGCGCAGGCTTCCCGCAAAGGCTGCCTCCGTGACCTGCGGCAGCGCCGTCAGGGCGCTCACCAGCGCCTCCGCCACCGGCAGCGCGTCTCCCAGGCGCGTCCGCGCGCCGGCGGTCTCCAGGAACGCCAGGTTCTCGCGGATGTTCTGCAGCGTCTTGGCGCCCATGCGCGGCAGGCCCTCCAGCGCGCCCGAATCAAGCTTGGCCTTCAGCGAGGCCAGGTCGGTGACGCCGCCCTGTTCCCAGAGCAGCTTCACGGTCTTGGGGCCAAGGCCCGGAACCCGCAGCACCGCCATCAGCCCGTCGGGCAGCTTGGCCAGCAGGTCCGCGTGCTCCTGCATCCGTCCGGATCCGGCGAACTCCACGATCTTGCGCGCGCTGCTGGCACCGACGCCCGGGATGGCCTCCAGCGCCTTCACGTCCGCGCGAGCCAGCGCGGCAAGGTCCTCCGGGGCATCCTCGGCCGTCCGGGCCACCTTGCGGAGCGCGTTCACGCGGAAGGCGTTCTCGCCCAGCAGCTCCAGGGCGTTGGCCATCTCGTGGAAGAGGCGCGCGATGTCGGCGTTGGCGCTCACCGGAGACGATTCTCCCAAAAAGGCGAGCCGCCGAGGGTCACTCGGCGGCGTCGATCGAAGCGCGGCTGGCGGGACTCGAACCTGCAACCCCAAGCTTCGTAGGCTTGTGCTCTATCCAATTGAGCTACAGCCGCGGGGGCGGAGAGTGTAACGCAAATCGACCTGCGAGGGGGTGGTCAGCGGGAGGGGGCTGCAGCCTGCTGCGAGACCCCTGAAACCTGTTCAGGTGCCCGGCCGGCCGTCTCGGCCTGACCCAGCAGCCGGTTCATGAACAGCGGCAGCACGATCACGCCCACGCCGAACACCACGGCGGCCACGCGAGGCCAGGAGCTGGGCGTCTTGACCACGCCCTCGGCGGCCGGTCCGCTGGGGGCCAGGATGGGCACGCCGGCCAGCCGCAGGTAGTACCACACGCTCACCACGCTGTTGACGGCGGCGATGACCACCAGCGGCGTGTGGCCGGCCTTGACCACCGCGATGAAGAGCACCAGCTTGGCCCAGAAGCCCAGGAAGGGCGGCATGCCCATCAGCGACGCGCTGCCCACGGCCAGCCAGGTGGCGGCACCGGGGTGGCGCTTGGCCAGCCCCGCCAGGTCCTCCACCTTCTCCACCTCCTGGCCGTTGCGCTCGATGCCGCTCAGCGCGCCGAAGACGGCGTTGTTGGTGACGCCATAGGCGAGCAGGTAGAAGAGCAGGGCCGGCAGACCCAGCGCCGGGCCCGCCACCACCGCCATCAGCATGTAGCCCGAGTGAGCGATGCTGCTGTAGGCCAGCATGCGCTTGGCGCCACGCTGCAGGACGGCGCCCACGTTGCCCAGCGTCATGGTGAGCACGCAGACCATCCACAGCGTGGCCTGCAGCGCCGGCGGCAGACCGTTGCCGCCATAGGCCGATCCGCCCCATCCGGCGGCGTCCAGCACCAGCAGCAGCGCCGAGAAGCCGGCCATCTTGGGCACGAAGGACAGGAAGCCGGTGACCGGCGCGGCGGCGCCTTCGTACACGTCGGGCGCGTAGAAGTGCATGGGCGCCGCGGCCAGCTTGAAGCAGAGGCCCAGCGCCGCCAGCAGCAGTCCGATGGTGCCGATGGCGTCGATGCCGCCGGCCGCCATCTGCCCCATGAGCGAAGCGCGGATCTCCGGCAGCTGGAGCGAACCCGTGCTGCCGTAGAGCATGGCGAACCCGTACACCATCACGGCGGTGCTGAGCGCGCCCAGGAAGAAGTACTTCACCGCGGCCTCCTGCGCGCGACGCGTGCCGCGGCTCATGGCCACCATGATGTAGGTGGGGAGGCTGGTGAGTTCCAGGGCCAGGAACAGCCAGATCAGGTCCGGGCTGCCCGGGATGAGCATGGCGCCGCAGAGCGACAGCATGAGGAAGGCGAAGAACTCGCCGCGCACCACGCGGATGGGGTCGAAGCCCGCCACGCCACGCGCCACGGACTCCTCGTAGCGACGGTCCACCAGTCCGGTGGCCAACGCCGCGCCGCCGATGCCCATGAGCAGGATCAGGGCCTTGACGTAGGGTGCCAGGCCGGGCAGCAGCAGGCCGGTGGTGGTGCCACCTCCCCAGCCGCGGGCCACGGCCAGCAACGCCGCGGCCAGCGTCAGCACCGTGAGCAGCGGGGTGGCCGCACGGACACCACGCCTGGGGCTCAGGCCGGTCACGCTGACGAGCACACTTCCACCGAACACGATCATCTCCGGGACGAGCGACGAGAGACGCTCCGCGATGCCGATGGTGGCGCTCATGGGCGGGACTCCGTGACAGAGGCGTCCAGGGCCACCTTGGCGGCCGTGGGTCGGCCGTGGGCCGCGTTCCATTCGTTCACCCGCTTCGGATAGGCCACCAACGCTTCACGCGCGCTGGGTTCGGTCACGTCCAGCATGACGCGGGGGTACACGCCGATGGCCACGCACGCCACCGCGATGGGCAGCAGCACCGCGATCTCACGGAAGCTGAGGTCGCGGGGCAGGCCGCCCTGGCCCTGGTCGCCGTGGGCGTGCTCGTGCGGGTGGTCCGAGGCGCCCGGCACCTTGAGCGGACCCCACACGATCTTGCCCAGCAGGAGCAGGAGGTACATGGCGCCCAGGATCAGGCCTGCGCCCGCCACAACCGCGAACCAAGGGCCCATCACGCCGGGATACCCGGCGGGCTGATCATGCTCAGCCACGAAGGTGCCCATGAGGCAGAGGAACTCGCCCACGAAACCGTTGAGGCCGGGAAGGCCCACACTGGCCAGCGTGAAGAGCACCATGAAGCTGGCCCAGACGGGCATGCGTCGGGCGAGGCCGCTCATGGCGTCCATCTCCTTGGTGTGGAACCGTTCGTACACCATGCCGATGCA
Source organism: uncultured Bifidobacterium sp. (assembly GCA_964552505.1). Lineage (GTDB taxonomy): Bacteria > Planctomycetota > Phycisphaerae > Phycisphaerales > SM1A02 > SYAC01. The sequence continues at coordinate 4,629 of CAZKHO010000075.1, forward strand.
GAGGAAGAGCGCGCCGGTGGAGAGGCCGTGGCAGACCATGTACGCCACCGCGCCCTGCATGCCGATTGGGTTGAACGCGAAGAGACCCAGCACCACGAAGCCCATGTGGCTCACCGAGGAGTAGGCGATGAGCTTCTTGGCGTCGGTCTGGACCCAGCAGATCATGGCGGTGGCCAGGATGGCCATCAGGCCCAGGATGCCGAAGAAGGTGGCCGTCTCCACGCCGCCGGCGGGAGCCATGGGAAGCGCCAGCCGATAGACGCCGTAGGTGCCCAGCTTGAGCAGCACCGCCGCCAGGATCACGCTGCCGCCGGTGGGCGCCTGATCGTGCGCCAGCGGTAGCCAGGTGTGCACCGGGAAGACCGGCGTCTTGATGGCGAACCCGGCCATCAGGCCCAGGAACACCCAGAACTGTTCGCGGTTGGAGAGCTGCTCGCTGCCGAAGCGGGTGAGCGACGCGATGCTGAAGTCCCAGGCGCCGTTGTTGGCGTCCGCCGCACGGGCTGCCACGTAGATGGAGGCAGCCAGCGTGAAGATGCTTCCAAGGAAGGTGAACAGGAAGAACTTGATCGCCGCCACGCGACGCTGCTGTCCGCCCCAGATGGAGATCAGGAAGAACATGGGCACCAGCGTGAACTCGTAGCCCACGTAGAACAGGATCAGGTCCCGGCTCAGGAAGGCCAGCATCAGCGAGGCCTCCAGCATCATGAACCAGCCGTAGTACTCGCGCTCGCGCTCAGTGACCGCCGTGAAGCTGCCCGCCAGCGTGAGCGGCATCATGAAGGTGGTCAGCAGGAGCAGCAGCATGTTCACGCTGTCGCCGCCCAGCTGCAGGTTGATGCCGAAGGCCTTCATGGGGGCGCCCTCGGTGGTGTCCGGCCAGTACTTGCCGGTCCGCCACTCCGGGAACTTCACCGCCACCACCACGCTGAGGGCGAAGACGCCCAGGGACACCAGGAACGCCGTCCACTTGGCCCAGCGGGCGGGCCCGAAGGCCGCCGCAGCCGCGCCCACGATGGGCAGCACGATCAGCATGGCCGGATTCACGCGGCACCTCCCGTGGCACCCAGCCACTTCCATGCCACCCAGGCCAGCACCAGCACCAGACCGCCGGCCATGGTGGTGGCGTAGCCCTGCAGCGCGCCGTTGTAGAGCGGCTGGAACAGGCGGCCCACGGCCACCGGCACGCGACCCACGCCGTTCACCAGGAGGCCGTCGATCAGGTGCTTGTCCAGGAAGTGGAGCAGGTGGCTGGTGATCCACGCGGGCAGCCGGAACAGCGCGTGGTAGATCTCGTCCACGTACCACTTGTTCTCCATGGACGTGGGCAGCCAGCGCGTGAGTCCGTTGGACAGCAGGGCGGTGCGAAGGCGATCGGCCATGCGTCGGTCGAGCAGGTGGATCCACAGCGCCACCGCGATGCCGCCCAGGCAGGCCGCCGTGCCGAACACGCTGACCAGCTTGTGCGGATCCATGCCCAGGGCCACCGGCTCGGTCACGTGATCCACGCCGGAGGCGCGGACCGCTGTGGAGTGGGACACCATCTCCTGCACCCAGTTGTGGCCGCCCTGCAGGGCACGCAGTCCCGGGATGCCGGCCAGGATGGCACCGATGCAGATCAGCAGCAGCACGCCGTTGATGGCCAGGCGGGGTGCGTGCGGATGGAAGGCGCCGGAAGCGTGTTCATGCGCGTCGGCGGCGTGGTGACCGTGGCCGTGGCCGTGGTCATGGCCGTGCGCGTGATCGTCGTGGCCGTGCGCCTCGTCGCCGGGCTGATAGGCCACCGGACCGGCGCAGACGCGGAACCACACGCGGAAGGTGTAGTACGCGGTGAGGGCCGCGGTGGCCAGGCCGATCCAGCCCAGCACCTGGAAGCGCGGACTGCTCATCGCCTGCACCAGGATGAGGTCCTTGGAGAAGAATCCCGCGGTGTACGGGAAGGCGGCCAGCCAGAGGCATCCGATCAGCATGGTCCAGCTCACCACCTTGAAGCCCGGCACGCGACGCAGGCCCGAGAGATGCCGCAGGTCCAGCTGCCCGGCGAAGCCGTGCATGACCGCGCCCGCCGTCAGGAAGAGAAGCGCCTTGAAGAAGGCGTGGGTGAAGACGTGGTACGCGGCACCGAACGCCGTGCCCACGCCCAGGCCCATGAACATGTAGCCCAGCTGGCTGACCGTGCTGTAGGCGAAGACGCGCTTGATGTCGTACTGCGCCATGCCGATGGTGGCGCTGAGCAGCGCGGTGAGCGCGCCGATCCACGCCACGGTGGCCATGGCGTCCGGGTGCAGCATGAACAGCGGCTGCATGCGGGCGATGAGGTACACGCCGGCGGTGACCATGGTGGCCGCGTGAATCAGCGCGCTGACCGGCGTGGGGCCTTCCATGGCGTCCGGCAGCCAGGTGAAGAGCGGCAGCTGCGCGCTCTTGCCGAAGGCACCCAGCATCAGGCAGAAGGGGATGAGCGAGCGGTCCCAGCCACCCACGCCGCGGGCCGCGTCGTCGAACGACTGGAAGAGCGCGTTGAACTCCACCGAACCGTAGTTCACCCAGATCAGCCAGATGCCGGTGGCCAGGCCCAGGTCGCCGATGCGGTTCATGATGAACGCCTTCTTGGCGGCGGCCACCGCGGCGGGACGCTGGTAGTAGAAGCCGATGAGCAGATAGCTGGCCAGGCCCACGCCTTCCCAGCCCAGGTAGAGCAGCACCAGGTTGTCGGCCATCACCAGGCAGCTCATGGCCAGCAGGAAGATGCTGACGCCGAAGAAGAACCGCGCGTAGCCGGGGCCGCGCTCGGACTCCATGTACTCGCTGGCGTACAGCGCGATGAGCGTGCCCAGTCCGGTGACGAACAGCATCCACAGCATGGTGAGGCTGTCGATGTAGAGGCTGACGTCGGCTTGGAAGCTCTTCCAAGGACCGCCGCCCCAGGAGAAGTTCATCCAGTCCCACAGGTGCACCACCACCGGGCCGGCGTCCGGTCCGCGGGAGAGGTACAGCTTCAGCACCAGCGCGAAGCTGGCGCCCAGCGACAGCACCGTCACCATGGCCGGCAGCTTGTTCTTCACCCGGAAGACGGCGCACAGCGTGCAGAGCACCGCCGACAGCAGCGGGAGAAGCAGGATCCAGCCGGCCCACACCAGTTCGGGGGCGGCCACGGCCTTGGGAATCGCGGCGCCGGCCAGCGACGCGTGGTGCGCGTCGCCTTCGGTGAGCGCCAGCATGAGCGGAGCGAGGTTCATTCGTGCAGTTCCTGCCAGGCTTCGGCGCTGAGCGTCTCGCGGCGGCGGTAGAGCAGCACCACCAGGCCCAGGGCCAGCGCGGCCTCGGCCGCGGCCACCGTGAGGATGAAGATGACGAACACCTGTCCGCCGGTGTCCATGCGCGCACGGCCGAAGGCGATGAACGCCAGGCTGGCCGCCTGCAGCATGAGCTCGGTGCACAGGAACATCAGGATCATGTTGCGACGCACCAGGAAGCCCACCAGACCGATGGTGAACAGCGCGGCGCTCAGGACCAGCGCCACGGTGACGGCCTGCGAGGGGGCGGGGGCGGTGGAGGCCTGAGCCAGCAGAGTGAGCGCGCTCACGAGGCACCTCGTTCGGATTCAGGCATGTCCAGCACCATGCTTCCAAGGCCCGCGGCCTTGCGGCGTTCGTCCTCGCCCAGTTCGATCTGGCGTCGCGCCAGGACCACCGCTCCAAACATGGCCATCAGCAGGATCACGCCCGCCAGTTCCAGGCTGGCGGGATACCTGGCCACCAGGTCCATGCCGACCAGCTGCACGTTGCTGACCGCCGCCGCGGGATCCACCGCGACGGCCCGAACGGCGCCGCCCTCGGCGTTCACCCGCACCTGCACCATGCCGCCGTCCACGCCGCTGGCCTGACCGGCCGCGTCGCGCGCCAGCCCGGTGGCCGTGGGCTCCTTGGCCTTCGCCTGCGCCAGCATGGTCTCGGGCATGGCCTGCAGCGCCGCGGCCTGTCGCGACGCCAGGCGCACCGCGGCACCGCGCGCCTCCTCCATGGTCATCTCGGGCGCGCGCTCGATCATGGTGCCCAGCGCCGCCATCAGGAAGAAGCCCAAGAACACCGCGGCGAACGGCTCGCGCGGCACGCGGTCGTAGTCCTCGGCGCCGATGCGGCCCACCTCGTCCTCGGGACTCTGGTGCGCCAGCATCAGCACGAACATGTAGGTGATCAGGATGGCGCCGGCGTAGACGATGATCAGCGCGAACGCCAGGAACTCGGCGTCCAGCACCAGGAAGGTGGCGGCCGCCGCAAGCACCGTCAGCACGAAGTAGATGGCGGCGAACACGGGTCGCGGGTGCGTGATCACGCGCACCGCGCCGATCACGCCCACGGCCGCGAAGGCCATCAGGAACAGCGTGGAAATGGCCTGTTCCGAGCTGCCCGCAAACTTCAGGCCCTGCGCCAGCAGCATGCCGAAGCCCGCCAGTCCCACCAGCGCGCCGGCCTGACGGAGCGTGCGGCGTCCAGGCTTCAGCACCAGCAGCAGGCCCGCCGCGCCGATGGCGGCCGCGATGAACCAGGGCATGAGCGGGGCATGCATCAGGCTGTTGGCTGGGTTCATGGGCGTTTCGGCGCTCGCGTCTGGAGAGTCTCCTGCGCGAAGGCGGCGGTGGCCTTGCGGGGAGGCCGGGAAGGTATGCGCGTGGGGAGCGCCCCGCAAGGTGATGGGTCGCCATGGGGGACGCCCACCACCGGTGGCGGTGCGGGCGGCGCCCCACCCGACCGGTGGGTAGGCTTGCTCCATGCCTGTCGCCTGGTGGCACGCGCTCCCCAACGCCATCACCTCGGTGCGTCTTGTGCTCTCGGTGGGGTGCCTGACGTTGCTGGGACTGGCGGGCCGGTCGTCCGGCGTGGAGCGAGCCACGTGGGGCGACTGGGCCATCGTCGTCTTCATCGTGGCGGCGCTCACGGACGTGCTGGACGGCTATCTGGCGCGCCGCTGGAACGCGATCACGCCCTTCGGCCGCGTGATGGATCCCTTTGTCGACAAGGTGCTTGTGCTCGGAACCTTCGTCTTCCTGGCGGCCCCGGGACTGGCGGCGGGTCCGGGCGAGGGTTTGGCCAGCGGCGTGGCCGCCTGGATGGTGGTGGTGATCCTGGCGCGCGAACTGCTGGTGACCAGTCTCCGTGGCGTGCTCGAGGGCATGGGCAAGCCCTTCCCGGCCGATCGCTTCGGCAAGGCCAAGATGCTGCTGCAGTGCGTGGCGGCGCCGTACGCCATCAACGAGGCCACCCACGGCTGGTACGCCCCGCTGGCCACCGGCCACGCCATCGCGCAGTGGACGCTCTGGCTGGCCGTGGCTGCCACGGCCTTGAGCGGACTGCCCAGCCTGCTTCGCGCGACCACGCTGCTGAAGGCGAAGGAGGCGCGGTGAGTCCGGGAGCGTTGCGACGCGCCATGGGAACCTGGCCGTGGTTCGTGGCCACCGCCGGCGGTCTGGGGCACTTGTGGCCGGCCAGCGGCACCTGGGGAAGCCTTCCGCCCGTGGTGCTCTACGCGGCGCTGGGCTGGTGGATGGCGCCCGGCTGGCTTCAGGTGCTGGTGCAGCTGGCGTTGGGTGCGGCGGCATGCCGAGGCTGCCTTCGTCACGGCGGGGCGGTGGAGCGCCTGACGGGTCGGAAGGATCCCGGCGTGGTGGTCATCGACGAGGTGGCGGGCATGGCGTTCACGCTGGCGCTGTCGGTGGTGGGCATGGCGGTGGCCCAGGTGGTGGCCTCGGGTGCGGTGTCGGAGGGGCTTCGCGTGATGCAGGAGGGGCCGCCGCGGACCCTGATGCTGGCGACCGCGGCCGGCTCGTTTTTCTGGTTCCGCGTGATGGACGTGATCAAGCCGCCGCCGGCGCGCGCGCTGCAGTCGCTGCCTGGTGGACTGGGCGTGCTGATCGACGACGTGGTGGTGGCGCCCTACGCGGCCATCGCGTTCGTGGCGTCGCTGGAGACGTGGGTGCGGGTGCAGCCCGTCGGCTGATCAGGACGTGCCGGCGCCGGGGCGCGACGGCTTCGCGTCCGATGAATCCTTCCGGGCCTCGGTGGGTGCGCCGGCTGCGG
>CAZKHO010000075.1:10715-11546 GCA_964552505.1 uncultured Bifidobacterium sp.
GCTTGAAGAAGGCGGCGTACTCGTCGGCCCCCACCTCCTTGGGCGGCCGCGTCCGCAGCATGGCGGCGAACACGAATCCGCCCAGCACGCCGGAGATTCCCAGCAGGATCACCTGCGGGCTCCCGATGCCGTCCACGCGCATGCGCTCCCAGCCGCGCCAGATCAAGGCGACGGCGGCCACCACCGGAATCAGCAGTCCCACATGGATGCCGATCATGCCGATGAGCCGGTCCTTGCGGATCCACAGCGACATCACGCTGCAGATCCCAAGCGCCACCGCCAGCAGCAACGGCAGCGCAGCGTTCTCCAGTCCGCTCTTCTGCGGATCCGTGAAGCGCCACGCCACCATGCCGGCGCCCACCAATGCGGCCGCATAGACCAGCCCGATCAGCGCGAAGAGCCAGAGTCGCCAGTCGAATTTCATGGCGACAGCCTACAGCGGACGCTCTCGCCGCATGTCCACCTTGGCTTCCAGCACGGTGCGAAGGTTGCACAGGTACCACCGCCAGCTTTCGGCGTCGTTGGCGGCGCTGAGGATCGCGTCGGCCTCGTCGGGGAAGGGGCCGTGCCGCTGCACCACCAGCGTGCCTTCCTCCACCTGGGGCGTGACGGTCCACTCCAGTGGGACGAAGTCGTCGGCGATGCCGATCGGCCAGCCCCAGGTGACGCGGCCGCCGGCGTCGTACTGCAGGATGGGCACCTCGAACGCACGCTTGAACTTGGCGTCGAAGGCCAGCTTCATGCTGCCGCCCTGGCGCAGGTCCACGTCGGCTGCCAGCGTGAACCAGCGCGTGAGGCCCGCGTCGGTGGTGAGGCAGGCGAAGACCTCCT
>CAZKHO010000076.1:0-11478 GCA_964552505.1 uncultured Bifidobacterium sp.
ACAGCGGCTGGTCGCCCAGCGCGATCTGCCAGGCGTAGTTCACCACGCTGTGCAGACCGAACCCGCCACGCCGCGGATCGCCGGAGGGCGGCATGCCGTCCTCGCCGAGCGGTTCGCCCTCGATGAAGAGCCGCGCGCCCACGCGCGTGCTGGCCTGTCCCCACCAGTCGGGCACCAGGCACTGCACACCGCTCTCCTCGAGCACCGGCCGCATCTCGCGAAGGAACGCGTAGGCCTCGGCGGTGTCCAGGTCCAGGCCGGTGGGCGCGGTCTCCTCCAGCGCGTCCTCCAGCTTGGGCCAGATGCGCGCCACTCGGGCCAGTTCGCTCAGCAGCAGCTCCGCGGTCTTCTCGGCGCCCTTCTTGGCGCCGCCCTTGCCGGCCGCCTGCTTCCAGACGGTCTCGGCGTCGATCACGGTGCCGGGCTCGTCGGTGGTGATCAGATGGAACGCCAGACGCCACGGGTGGCGGTCCTCCTCGCCCTCGCGCTCGGCAAAGAGCGCCGGCGGCGGCTCGATCAGCTCCAGCAGCAGCCGCATGGCGCGGCCCTCGCCGATGTCCTCCAGCAGGCCCAGCCACTGGCGCGCGCCGCGCACCAGGCTCACGTCGCCCGCGCTCCTCTGCGGCACGTCGCTGCCGCTGCCCAGCAGGCCGCGCAGCCACGCCACATGCACGTCGGCGTCGTCGCGGTCCTCGATGGCCTCCTGGAACGCCTCCTCCACCATCACGTGCCGCGCGAAGGCGTCCACGCATGAACCCAGGAAGTCCTCCAGCACCGCCCAGCCGTCGGCCTCGCTGCCGTCGGCCACGGATCGGCACACCGGCGGCATGGCGGCCAGCAGCGTGGCGGCCTTCTCCGCGGTCTGCACGTCGCTCAGCCACGGACGCCAGCGCGCCTCCATGCGTCCGCTGCGATCCTGCTGCACGGTGGGCACCACCCGCTGGTCCTCCACCAGCTCCAGCGCGAAGCGCGCGGCCGCGCACCAGAAGCGAAGGTCATGGCCTCCGGCGTGGTCGCCGTCGCCATGACGGGCGTCGAAGGCCAGCAGCGCCTCCATGACGCGATCGGCGGGTATGGCCAGCGTGGGAATCTCGCAGGCCTCCAGACGCAGGTCCCGCTCCGCGTCACTGGTGATGCCCAGCACGGCGCCCAGCCGCTCGCTGGCCGAGGGGCGCGGGCCTTCGAACGGCACCACCAGCGGCACGCTCGACGCGGTGGCTCCATCCACCTCCAGACCTGCCTCGCGCGCCGCCTGCCGGATGCCGGCCTCCGGCGCCGCGAACGGGTGCGACATCATGGATTCCGCCGCCTGCGTCGCAGGCTCGCGTTTGCGCCAGAGATCCGCCGACTCCGCCCAGACGTGCAGCGCGTGACGATGCCAGTTGGCGTGCAGGACGAGCATGGGAACGGAGATCCAGGGGTGAACGCGGCGCGAGCGCGGAACGACGGATGATTGCGCTGGGACTTGAACCCAGGACCTGCCGGTTAAAAGCCGGCTGCTCTACCGACTGAGCTACGCAATCGAGGACCAAGCAGGATACAGGGGCCCCGATGGCCCCCCTTTCCCCAATCGCCAAATCTCAATATTTCTCGGACTTACGCCAAAGAAAGGCTTCCATCAACTTCTTTATAGGAACCTGGACCCATTTGCCGAAGTCCCTCCGTCCCAAAATATTGGCCAATCCCGCGTGAGCGATTGCACACGCAGGACCCAAAATCCGAAGTTGGGACTGATAAGAGCCACGGCGGCAGCGTGCCTAACGTCTGACCGCACAGGCCATTCGCATCAGGGAGGCACCCATGGAACAGAACCTGCCCATCGTCGAACGCTTCATCGCCTATCTGGCGGACGAGCGTCATTTCAGTCCGTACACCGGCCGCTGCTACAGCCTGGACCTCCGGCAGTACATCGACTTCCTGGCCACCGAGGGCGGCCTGGACATCTCGATGAACGCCGAGAAGTCCGCGCTGGAGGCCCGCAACGGCGACCTCAAGGGCTCCTCCGTCACGGGCCGCATCCTGGCCTGCGACGTGGAGACCATCCGAGCCTTCCTGGCCCGTCTCTCCGAACAGAACTACTCCGTGGCCACCATGGCGCGCAAGATCGCCACGCTGCGCAGTTTCCACAAGTGGATGGAGCGCACGGGACTCACCTCCAGCAACCCCATGACGCTGATCCGTTCGCCCAAGCAGCCCAAGCGGCTGCCCAAGGCCATCACCGTGGACCAGATCGAGCGGCTGCTGGCGGCGCCGGACACCAACGACCTGCTGGGTGCGCGCGACCGCGCCATCCTGGAGGCGCTGTACTCCACCGGCATGCGCGTGAGCGAGGTGGTGGGCCTCAACCGCGGCGACCTCAACGAGTCCGGTGAATGCGTGCAGATCCGCGGCAAGGGCAAGCGCGAGCGCATGGCCCCGCTGGGTGGTCACGCCATGGCCGCCATCAAGAACTACATGAAGCTGCTCGAGACGGAGAAGGCCTCGCTGCCCTCCTCCCCCACCTCGCCGCTCTTCGTGAACAAGAACGGCACCCGCCTCAGCACCCGCTCGGTGCGTCGCAAGGTGGCCAAGTACCTGGTGCAGGTGGGTCTGGATCCCGACATCAGCCCGCACACCATCCGCCACAGCTTCGCCACCCACATGCTGGACAACGGCGCCGACCTGCGCAGCGTGCAGGAACTGCTGGGTCACCAGAGCCTGAGCAGCACGCAGGTGTACACGCACCTCACCTCGGGCCGCATGCGCGAGGCCTACGACAAGGCTCACCCGCGCGCCGAGGCGGGCTGAGCGTTCAGCGCGGCGAAGGCCGCATCGGCGTTCGACCGTGCAATCGACTCCTGCTGGGCCACCGACGTGAGGTGGCCCAGCTTTCTTCCGGCCCGCGGCGACTTGCCGTAGAGGTGCAGGTGCACGCCGGGCGGAAGCGGCGCCTCCGGCGCGGGCACGGCGCCCACCAGGTTGCGCAGGGCCGCCACGCCATGCGAGGCGGTGTCGCCCAGCGGCCGGCCGGCCACCGCGCGGACATGGTTCTCGAACTGGCTGGTGACCGCGCCCTCGATGGTCCAGTGGCCGCTGTTGTGCACGCGCGGCGCCATCTCGTTGGCCACCAGCCGGCCGCGCTCCAGGAAGAACTCCACGCAGAGCACGCCCACGTGGTCCAGCCGCTCCAGCACGGCTCGCACGCCGGCCTGCGCATGACGAAGCGTCTGGTCCGGGATGCCGGGGGCGGGCGCCACGGTGCGGTCCAGGATCCCGCCTCGATGCTCGTTGCGGCACGGCGCCCAGAAGCGGATGTCGGACCCGTCAGGGGAGGTTCCGCGCACGGCCAGCAGGCTGACTTCGGACTCGAACGGGACGAACGCCTCCAGGATGCACGGCACGCCGCCCAGCGCGGCGAAGGCCGCGTCCAGCGCGTGGCGAGAATCCACCTTGGCCTGCCCCTTGCCGTCGTAGCCCATGCGGCGGGTCTTCAGCATGGCTGGCAGCGGCACGGCCTGCAGCGCGGCATCGAAGTCGCGCGGCGCGTCGATGGGTGCGAAGGCCTGCACCTGCAGCCCGCACTCGCGGAAGAACTGCTTCTCGGCCACACGATCCTGTCCGCGCTCCAGCGACGCCACGCCCGGCAGCACCGGCACGCGCGCCATCAGGTGACGCAGCACCTGGGCCGGCACGTTCTCCCACTCGAAGGTGACCACATGCAGCCCCGCCGCAAACCGATCCAGCAGCGCGCGATCACGAAGGTCGCCCTGCATCAGCTCGCCCAGGCCTGTCACGCAGGTCTCGCCTGGCGGAGCCAGGAAGCGGAATTCCATGCCAAGGGGCGCGCCAGCCTGCGCCAGCATGCGCCCGAGCTGGCCCGCACCCAGCACGCCGATCCTCATGCGCGCGCCCTGGAGGGATCCGGATGCGCCAGCACCGCCTGCGTGCGACCGGCCCGATCCGCCGCCAGCGCCGTGGCGACGCCCGGATGATCATGCGCCAGGATGGCCGCGGCCAGCAGCGCCGCGTTCTCCGCACCCGCCTTGCCCACCGCCAGCGTCCCCACCGGCACGCCCGCCGGCATCTGCAGGATGGACAGCACCGAGTCCACGCCTTGGAGCGCGCTGGACATCACGGGCACGCCCAGCACCGGCAGCAGCGTCTTGCTGGCGCACATGCCCGGAAGGTGCGCGGCACCGCCCGCGCCCGCGATGATCACGCGCAGGCCGCGAGCCGCAGCCGCGGACGCGTACTCGAACAGCAGGTCGGGCGTGCGATGCGCGCTCACCACGCGCGTCTCGTGCGGGACACCCAGCCGCGCCAGCGTCTGCGCAGCGTGCTGCATGGTCTCCCAGTCGCTCTGGCTTCCCATGATGACGCCCACCAGCGGCGAGGGGTCGGATGCCTGATCCATGCGCGAATCCTAGAGCACGGGCCAGCCGCCCACGCTCAGTCTCCCAGGCCGTGCGCCTTGAGGTGTCGGCGCATGTCCAGCGCAAACCGCCCGCGTGCGATGGCCGCCCCGGTGTCGTGCGTGGCACCCGGCAGGAATTCGATGAAGCCGGTGCCCGCCGCCTGCGGGGCGCCGGTGGCCGCACGGAGCGCGTCCACCTTCCGGACCAGCAGCCGCACGGCACGCTCCAGATAGAAGTTGTCGCGGTCGCCCACCAGCAGGTGCACCTTGTCGCGAAGGACGGGATCCAGCCGTGACCATCGCCGCTCCACCAGCCGCGAGATGTCGTAGGCGCTCCAGGCGTCGTCCACCAGCGCACGATCGACGACGCCCGTGGCCGGATCGCACAGGGCCTTGGGCATGCCGGTGGCGGGATCCGCCGGGCTGAACATGGCGCACCAGGCGTCCCACTGCTGACCGCTGCCTCCATGCGGATCGATGGCGTGCTCCATGCCCATCTCCTCGCGGACCGTCATGAGCACCTTCTCCAGGTCGCCCAGGGGCCGACGGAAGCTGGCGCGGTCCTCGCCGTCGGCACCCACGAAGAGGTTGGCGTCGCGGTAGAGATCGGACTGCTGGAACGCGGCGAAGTCCACGGGATCCGGCGAACTGGACCAGCAGCCACCGAAGAAGTCTGGGTTGGTGAGCATGAGCCAGAGGGAGCTCCAGCCGCCGCTGGAGTGGCCGGTCACCAGCCGCGCCTCCGGCGTCCGCACCAGGCGATAGCGCTCCTCCAGCATGGGAATGAGCTCCTGCACCAGCGCCGCGCCACGCGGTCCGTTCATGACGCTGTCCGCGAAGCCGTGGTGCCCGAACGGCCCTTCCGGGTCCAGCACCACGTGCACCGCCTGGGGCATGGCCAGCGTCGCTTCCGGCGTGTGCAGCAGGCGCGCCAGCTCCACGGCGCGATCCATCCGTCCCCCGAAGCCCGGGATCACGTAGACGGTGGGCCAGACGCGGCGCGGGTGATTCACGTCGTGATAGCCGCGTGGAAACACCACCGCTGCGCGGTGCCGCACCACCCGACCCAGCGCGCGGGTGAGCATGGGGCTGGGCTCGTCGATCCACGCGATCTGCGGGGACTCGGGCGTCTCCATGGGCGGCACCACCGCCGCCAGCTTCAGTTCCAGCGTGTCGTCGGCGTCGCGGCGCAGCGTGACGGACACGGGTTCCGAGACCAGGTTGCCCGGCGCCAGCACGGCACCCTCGTCGCGACTCCTTCGAAACACCGCCTGCGCGGTGAAGTCGCCGTCCAGCGCCTCCATGGGACCGGGCCACTTCGCCGCTTCCGCACCCACCTCCACCACCACACCCGGCTTCAACGAGGCCACCGGCACGCTGAAGATGGGCTGCGGATCGCTGAAGAACGGCCCGGTGGCGGGATCGCCGCGCTCACGGCTGCGGACGCTCTTGAGGAAGACCACCATGCGTCCGCTCATGGCGCCGCGTCCCGGCAGTCCTGCCTGATCCTGCGGCAGCTCCACGGTCACGCGATCCGCCGCGACCGCCGAGATGGTGGTGATCAGGGCCAGCGCGCACGCGGCAAGGACGGACCTTCGCATGATGCCGCGATGCTAATCGCTAGAATCGCGCGCTCATGAAGCTTCGCGCCGTCTCCGTCCTTGCCCTGCTCGCGCTGGCCGCCACAGGCGTGACCGGCTGCGAGGGCAACTCGTCGCTGGAGCGCCACGCGGACCGGTTCCTTCGCGAGAGCGGACAGGGTCTGCTGGGGCTTGCCGGCAAGGTGGAGACGCTCAGCTTTCCCGACGCACCGGGCCTGCTGAACGTCTCGGTGCGCAACATGCAGGGCGACGTCCGGATCCGCGGCCAGCGGAAGGACGCCGAAGGCCCCGTCACCGTGCGCCTGCGGCCGGTGGCGGTGACCGAATCCACGGCCGCCGTGGCCACGCAGCTGGACGGACTGAAGTGGGACGCGCAGATGAAGCCGCAGCCGGACGGCTCGCGGCTGCTCGAGGTCACGCTGACCACGCCGGATCCCAAGGCCTGGTTCGTGCGCTGCGAGATCGAGATCGACGTGCCCCGGCTGGGGAGCGTGCAGGTGGCCACCGACCACGGTCGCGTGCTGGTGGACGACAACCGCGGCGGCATCCAGGTGAAGACCACCTTCGGCGACGTCCGCATGCGCACGCCGTGGCCCATCACCCAGCCGTGCCGTGTGGACGTGCGCGACGGCGACGTGGAGTGGATCGTGCGCGGCGAGTCCAGCGGCGCCTTCGACTGCGAGACCGTGGGCGGCAAGATCAACGTGTATGCGCGCTACGGCCGGTGGATCGCGGTGGATCCGCGCAACGACCACGACTCGCTGGTGGCCACGCTGAACGGCGGCACCAATCCCGTGGTGGTGCGTGCGCAGGACGGCGACATCTCCGTGGTGATCGTGGAGGACCCGCACGACACGGGCACCTTCGCGCACCCGTGACGGCGGACCGGCCATGAAGGAAGTGCAGGACCACTGGTTCCGGCTGGCCAAGGCCGAGGGCTACCGCGCACGGAGCGCCTACAAGCTGCTGGAGCTGGACGAGCGCCTTCGCCTGCTGCGCAAGGGCGATCGCGTGCTGGACGCGGGCGCTGCGCCCGGCAGCTGGACGCAGGTGGCCGCGCGCCTGGTGGGCGAGCGCGGTCGCGTGGAGGGCGTGGACCTGAAGGCGATCGATCCGAAGGGACTGCCGGCCCATGTGCGCGTGCATCAGGCGGACCTTCGGGAGATCACCGCGGAGTCGCTGGGTGGCGGCCTCTTCGACGTGGTGATCAGCGACATGGCGCCCGACACCTCGGGCGTGCCCATGGCGGACGCGGCCATCAGCTGCCGCCTCTGCCACGCGCTCCTGGATCGATGCGCGCACCTGCTCCGTCCCGGGGGAAACCTGGTGATGAAGGTGTTCGAGGGCGCGGACTATCCCGAGCTGCTGCGGCGCGCGAAGTCGCTCTTCGCCGAGGCTGGCGCCAGCAAGCCCAAGGCCAGCCGCGCCGAGAGCGTGGAGATCTTCGTGTGGGGCAAGGGCTGGCGCCCGCCGCACCAAGGCCACGACGGACCCGCCGTGCGTGAGCGCCCCAAGCCCGGCGCCGGATGGAAGAGCGGCGGCTGAGACGCCAAATCAGCGGGAATCGGCCGTTTCCGGCGAGGTTCTCCGCGGACCGAACCCTATGATCGAACCGTGAGCGGCCACGTCCACAGCCCGGGCCCGCACGGCCCCCGCGACCTGCCGGTGATCGGCCTGACCATGGGCGATCCGCTGGGCATCGGTCCAGAGGTTGTGGCCAAGTCGCTGTGCGATCCGGCCATCGCGCGGCTGGCCCGCTTCGTGGTGTACGGGCAGAACCAGGCGCTGGTGGACGCCGCCGACCGCGCGGGCCTGCGGCCCCTCTGGTTCCGCGTGGCCAAGGAGAGCCTGGACGCGCACCGCGCCCTGGCCGCCGAACCTGTGGTGATCGACTACGGCCACGACGAGGCGCTGCCGCGCGAACGGGCTCCCAGCCGCGCGGGAGGCGTCCTCTCCAAGGCCTTCGTGGAGGACGCCATCGCCGACGCGCTGCGTCCCGCCACCGACCCCCGACGCGTGGACGCCGTGGTGACCGGCCCCATCTCCAAGGAGAGCTGGAGCATGGCGGGCTTCCGCTGGCCCGGCCACACCGAACTGTTCGCCGCACGCTGCAAGGCGGCGCACCACACCATGCTGTTCGAGAGCCCGCGCCTTCGCGTGGCGCTGGCCACCGCGCACCTGCCGCTGATGGACGTGCGCAACGTGCTCACCATCGGCAAGGTCTTCGACCCCATCGAGCTGGGCGCGGCGCACTGCCGGCGCCTGGGCATCGACCGTCCGCGCGTGGCCGTGTGCGGGCTGAACCCGCATGCCGGCGAGCATGGACTGTTCGGCGACGAGGAGCGTCGCGTGATCTCCCCCGCCATCGACATGGCCCGCAGCGCGGGCATCGACGCGCACGGCCCCTTCCCGGGCGACACCGTGTTCATCGATGCCGCGGCGGGCAAGTGGGACCTGGTCGTGGCCATGTACCACGACCAGGGCCTGATTCCGGTCAAGCTGCTGGGCTTCGATCGCGCGGTGAACGTGACGGTGGGCCTCAACCTTGTGCGCACCAGTCCCGACCATGGCACCGCGTTCGGCATCGCAGGTCGCGACGCCGCCAGTCCCAACAGCATGAAGGCCGCCATCGAGCTGGCGGTGAAGCTGGCCCGTCAGCCCGATCGCCGCGACGAGCGTCGTGCGGACCTGCGCGCCGGCGTGGGCGACTCCGGCGAAGCGACCGGCGGCTGAACCTCGGATCGCTCCGGCGTGGCCTCCTCGGGAGCCGGCGCCTGTCCTGGCTTGCCTTTGGCACCCGGACCGCTCTTCGTGGGGGCCGAGCCCGTCCCGGCCGCCTCGTCCTGCTTGCCTTCGGTCCGAGCGCCCCGCCGTGCCGCCGCCGCACCCGCGGCTCCCAGCGCGGCCGCACCCGCGGGCCCCGGCACCGCCTCGATGCGCAGGTTGTCGAAGCGGATGTTGCCGCTGCCGCTGGTGGCGTTCTCCACCTTCAGGCGGATGCGCGCGGAGCCGTTCTCCAGGAAGGTGCACTCGGACAGACTGAACTGATGCTGCTGCCACTGGGTGGTGCTGGCGTCGAACGCGCCCACCCGCTGCCAGCCCGTTCCGTTCCAGGCCTCCACCGCGGCCACGGAGAAGCCGCTGGCGCTGCGACGCGCCGCCACGCTCAGACTGAGCTGCGTGCGGCCGGCGGTGTCCACCTCCAGCACCAGCGCGTGACCGTTCTGGCCCGAGCCGGTGATGGACAGCGACTGTCCCGCCACCTCCCCGGCCATGGCGTTCACGTCCGTGCCGGCCAGCGCGCCCAGCCCGCCGGTGAATTCGCCGAAACTGACCACGCCGCCGCCCGAGTCCGCCTGCAGGAACGCCGGCACGGCGCCCGTCAGGGTGTTGAAGTTCCAGCCCGCCACCACGTCGGCCCGCGCCGAGCAGGCGCAGAGCCACGTTCCGGCCGCGCCCGCCAGGGCCACGGCCACGCCACGATTCCTTCGCTGCATGTGCTTCTCCTTGGATTGAACGGGCGGAACGCTCCGCCACGGCGGCGTTCTACGGCGCGGGCCGGGGCACCCCGTGGTTCGCTCCCTTTTTTCCGGATGATTCGTCCACCCAGTGCCGCCGCGCGAACGCGTTCAGCTGCGCAGGTGGTTCGGGTCGATGAGCCAGAGCCAGTCGTCGAAGAGGAACTCGAAGCGCGCCGCCAGCAGCGCGATGCGGCCCATCACCGTGAAGCCGAAGGACGCGCCGAACGTGATCATCAGGTACCAGACGCCCACGCGCGCGGCGCCGCCCACCGCGCCCTTGTGCTGCACGCTGAACAGGAAGTAGATCAGCGAGCACACCACGCCCACCAGCACCAGCATGTTGGCCAGCGTGGGCCACAGGCTGGCGTACCAGTCGGTTCCGCCGCCGGGCGCGGGCACCAGTTCCACCACCGGCTGCATGCTGGCGGCGGCCTGCCCCATCAGGTCGCTCTCCACGTGACTGACGATCTTCAGGCCGGCGGTCACGCCCACGATGAACGCCAGCGGCCAAGCGCCGATCCATCCGCCCCTGGGCGCCAGGCGCCACAGCATCATCACGCCCAGCGCCAGCGCCGCCCACATGCTGGCCTGCTGCAAGGCGCCGGCGGGCTGCAGCGACGGCTGCACCAGCTGCTTCACCAGCTCCGGCGTGAGCGCGCCAAGGAGCTTGGGCACGATGGTGTCCCAGAAGCCGATCACCATCCAGTAGGCGGCGCTCACGCCGATGACCACCGACTCCGCGAACTTGTAGAAGACGTTGTCCGCGTACAGGAAGCTGAAGATGGCCAGCGTGAAGAACGCCGCCAGCCACAGGCCCACGGTGCGAGGCCATGAGAGCGTGATGGCGGTCTGGCCAGGATCCTTCGCCTGCGCCTCGAAGTAGGCCTTGGGCGGCACGGCGTTCCACTCCTCCCAGCGCACCTCGGCCTCCGATTCCGGCACGCTCTTCCAGACCTTGGGCGCCTCGATCGGCCGTTCCGTTTCCTTCTCCGCACCGGCCGAAGGGTCCGCGGGTGCGACCGGATCCGGAGCCGCTGCGACGGGCGAAGCGACCTCGGCCTCGCTGGGCTCCACAGGGACCGCCGGCGGCGCGCCCGCATCCACCACGGCGGCATCCGTCGCCTTCGCCGGCTCCTTCGGGGGCGCCTTCTCCGCCACCAGCGCCAGCGCCACCACATCCCGCTTCACGTACACCCGCCCCAGTCCCTGGCCGGTCAGGCCACGCGCCAGCAGCGCCGCCGCGAAGACCGCGCCGATGGCCAGCCAGGTGAGGCGCTGCCGGCTCATGCGCGCGCCCTCCGGCGGCCCGCGAAGTGAATCGCGTTGCCCAACAGGATCAGCCCCACCAGCAGAAGATGACCGAACAGCTGCGGCGCCATCCGACGCTGCGCCTCCAGGTACTTGGGCGGCGGCGTGCCGCCCAGCGAGGCGTTCACCAGGCTCTCGTACTCCGCGGCACCCTTGATGGCGCCCAGAAGGCCCGCCAGCTGCCTGGGGAAGTACGGATACATCTGCGGGCTCTGCACGCCGGTGCAGCCCGCGATCATCTTCACCTTGCCCTCGCTGGCGCTCACCACGTACTGCACCCACTCCTTGCTGCCCGGATAGCCGGCGCTCACGTTCACCAGCACCGGAAAGTCGGACACCGTGTGCACGCCCTGCAGGATGGGCAGGTCCACCGTGGCCTGCCCGCGCGCGTCCACCGGAAAGGCCTTCTTGAAGTCGGTCAGCACCACCTTCATCACGCCCTCGTTGCCCGCCTGGTAGCCCAGGTTGGCGAAGTCCGTCCCCTCCTTCAGGTCGGGGAAGTCCTCGCGGAGCACCGCGCCGATGGTCTCCTGCGCCAGATTGCCGCCCAGCGGCCACAGCGCGATGCAGACGATCTTCAGCTTCTTCGACGCGCACTGCCGCATCAGGCTGGTGGCCATGGGCTGCAGCTCGCCCGCGCTCGCGGGGTCGTAGT
>CAZKHO010000077.1:0-11467 GCA_964552505.1 uncultured Bifidobacterium sp.
CCGCCTTGCGGGCCTTGCTGTCGGCGGCCGGCATGGACGGGGCCGAGGGTTCGTCACTGCCGGTGTACGAGATCTCCACCGAGCGCCCCAGGAGGTGCGCCTGCACCATGGCGTGGAAGGCTTCCACCTGCACCGGGGTGACGCGCGCGGGCTGGTGTCGCAGCTGGATGAACCGGCGCAGGCGCTGCACGCTTCGCTCGTCCTCGGCGGTGAGCAGCCGCTCCGTGTGGATGGCGGCGCGGCGCGTGTCGCGCGCGGCGATGGACAGCAGTCCACCCGTGAGCTTCTCCAGGACCACCACGCCCGGAAGCGCCTGCTCCAGAGCCGGTCGTTCCGGGGTGTGCCCGTCGGCGCCGCTGCGTCCGTTCACCAGGCCTCGCTTCTCGTGGACGTTGGCCTTCCACCATGCGGGGTCCGCGGCCTTGATCGCCTTCAGGTCGCGCTGTGCGGTCTTGCGGCTGAAGCCGAATCGGTCCTGGATCCAGCCCACCAGATCGCCCTGGCCACGCTCCGCGGCGCCACGGATCTCCAGGTGGCGATCCGCCACGGCCTTCTGCGTGCTTCGCACGCCCTTCTTCGTTCGCACGACGCTCATGGTGCCTCCGGGGGAGAGCCCGGAGTCTAGTTTCCCGGAGGCGACGCTTCGGGCAGGGCGATCGCGTCTCAGGCCGTGCTGGCCTGCAGTTCACGGATCCAGCCGGCCTTGCCGTCCGGAAGACGGATCTGCAGCCAACCCGGACGGCGCTCCAGCACGCGGAACTCCACGCCCTGGGAGAGCGGTTCCGCGAAGGCGGGCTCGAAGCCGTCGCCGTTGCCCTTTCGGACCACCACGCCGTCGGCCACGGTGACGCCTTGCGGCTGGAGCACGGGCGCCAAGGCGTCCACGGCCACGGTTCCAAGCAGCGCCGCGCCGGTCAGGCCCAGACACCAGCAAGCCGCGGGCAGCCCGCGATGAAGCGGCAGGGGTCTCCCGCGCACCAGCAGCCGCACGATCACCAGCACCCACGCCAGGCCCCACAAGGCCGAACCGATGGTCAGCCGCGACGGCTGCGGCAACAGGTGCCACCAAGCGGCCACGTCCTCCAGCAGCAGGCCGCTCCCGCGGTCGAAGCGGTCCTTGACCAGCGAGCGTGCGTGGGCCAGATTCGCCTGAAGGCGAGCGTCGCCAGGCATCAGGCGCTGCGACTTCAGATAGCTGCCGATCGCCTCGCCGGTCCGGCCCAGCTGCATCTGCGCGTTGCCCAGGTTGTAGAGCAGCGGACCGTTCCAGCAGCCGGTGTCCAGCAGCTGGCGGAAGCCGCGTTCGGCGGACTCGAACTGCGCGCGGGCGGCGACGGCGTCCTTCCGTTGGAGCTCGGTGCCTTGGTCGTAGGCCATCTGCGCCGCGGTCAGCGTGGCGGACGGATCGGCGGGAGGGGCGGCGTTGGCGGCGGCTGAAAGCAGCAGGGCGCCGAGCAACTTGGACAGTGTGCGAGGGATCAAGGATGCACCTCCAACGAATCCGTCGCCTTGCGCTTCCATCGCAGGCGCTCGAGGTCACGCAGCAGCTCTTCCGCCTCTAGGCGCTGAGCCGGGTCAAAGCTTCCTGGTGACGGCGCAAATCCGGCGCGTTCTCCGGCCGCCAGCACGGCGTCCAGCCGCTCGCACAACACCCGTTCCGCACCGGCGTCCCGCGCCAGCTGCACAGCCTGGCCACGCGTCACCGTGCCTTCGGCGCGGCTGGTGCGGTCGGCCACGAACCCGGTGAGCGCGTGGCAGAGCGCGGGGAGATCGGCCGCTGTCGCCAGGCGGCTGCGGGCGGAGCGTCCGGCGCCCAGCGAACGGGCCAGTCCGGTGTCGGCGCGCAGGCGGTCGCGCCGGCGCTGGGCCAGGAGCGCCACGGCGGCGAGCAGGGGCGGCGCCACAAGCAGGGAGACGGTGCCTGCACCCAGCGTGAAGCGCTGATCGGAGAGGAGTTCCGACGAGGGAGCGACGTTGGCGACCAGACCGCCCTCCACCTCGGTGAGCTTGGCCCCGGACGTGTCGGCAGCGGGAGCGGTGCCGCGCTCGATCCGGTCACCGCTGAGACGCTCCGCAGGGCTCACGCGGACGGGAATCGGCTGTGAGCGCGTCACCACGTACTGGCCCTTCTTCGGATCGAAGAACGAGAACTCGATCGGCGGGACCTGCGTGACCGCGGGATCGTTGGGTCGGATCGTCTGCGTGAAGATCTTGGCGTTGCCGTCCACGGTTCCTGCCAGCGGATCGGCCGGGACTCGGAACGCTCCGCCCAACGTGGCGACTTCCAACGGAGGCGGTTGAAGCGTCTTGAGCGCTTCGCCGTCGTCGCCCAGATCCTCCACCGTCATGGTCAGCGTGATGGGGTCCCCGGCCGAAACCTGCGTCGGCTTGGCGGAGGTCCGAAGCGCAAAGTTGCCCACGGCGCCGCGGAACGAGGCGGGTCGGCCGGCTTCGGGAAGCGCACGCACCGTCACGTTGGAGGTGGGGAGCGTGGCCGTCACCGGCCGGACGCCGCTGAGAGTGAGTTCGGTGGCGCCGAAGAAGTCCCTTCCCACGCTCACACCCGTGGGGTATCGCCAAACCACGCGGAGGTCGCCCAGATCCACGGGGCCGGGATGGCTGGTGGTGATGTTCTGGGTGATCTCGTAGACGATCCACGCCTGTCCATCGATCATCTCCTCGGATCCGGCGGGCCGTCGATTGGACTGGGCCAGTTCGCGAAGCCGTGGCTCCACCGCCCCCCATGAGCTGGCGCCGGCGTCCAGCAGCCGCCACATCTGGCCTTCGTCCAGCACCACGCCATGATTGGGGCTGGAGTACGGTCGCACCAGGATGCGGAGCGTGACCTCCACGCTCTGGCCCACCCACGGGCTGGCGGGTTCGGTGCGCACCTCCAGTCGGAGCGTGTCCTCGCTGTCCGACTTGGCCACCTGCACCGACTTGGCGGCGCTGCGCCAAACGCGATCGCCGATCTTGACCTCCACCGGTGGCGTCTCCAGCACGCCCGCTCGCTTGGGAACCAGCCGCACACGCCAGACCGCCTTGGACCGGGTGGACCGCTGACTGTTGATGAAGGAGAGCTCGCTGGTCCGGCTGGCGGGCTGAGGGTCCACCTGCACCTCGAAGTCCGCGTTGCCTGCGGCGGTGGGGGCCGCGTCGGAGTCCGTCACGGTGACCTCCATCAGCACCGGAGATCCCACCCAGCCTGTCGTGTCCACCAGTCCAAACTGCACCGACTGCGCGCGCGCGGTGCCTGCGAGAACCAACGACAGGAGAAGTGCGATGCTGGTGCGAAGCATGGGAATGTCCTGCGGCGTTTTACCAGTCCCGATCCACCGGGGCAGAGCGCGTCCGGGCCGCCTGCTCCTTCTTCTGCGCGTTGCGCTGCTTCTCCTTGTCCCGCACCATCTGCAGCAGCTGGTCGGCCTGGGCCTTCTCCATCTTGCCGCCCTGGGCTTCGGATGGAGTGGCCTGCGGGTTCGGTGCGGAATGCTTGTCGTCTGGCGGGGTCTGTTGAACCTGGGAGGGGCTTGGCTGTTGCTTTGAGTCGCCTGGCTGATGTTGCGGCCGCTGAGAAGCGTCCTGCTTCTCGTTCTGCTGTGAAGGTTCCTTCTCCGGCTGCGGCTGATTCGGTTCTTCGCCCTGCTGGTCCCTCCGCTCTTGCTGCGGCTGGTCCTGTTGGGACTGGGCAGAAGACGGGCTGGAGTCCTTGGAAGCGCTCTGTTGTTCGCCCTGGGAGCCTTGGTTCTGCTGCTGTTGCTGCTGGTCTTCGGACTGCTGCGACTGGCTGGAAGAGGACTGGTCCTGCTTGTTCTGTTGCTGGTCCTTGTTCTGCTCGTCCTTCCTCTGCTTGTCCTGCTTCTGCTGGTCTTGCTGCTGCTGCTCGATCTTCCTCAGTTCCTGCAGCAGCTTGAGCGAAGTCTCCGCGTTGGCGGCGCTGTCCTCGTCGGTTGGATCCGCCGCGCTCGCGTCCTTGAAGTGCGTGAACGCCTGCTGCACCTGCTGCACCGCGCGTTGGACATCTTGGGGTGCCATGCCAGGTGCCTGCGCTGACCTCGCGCTGGCGTCCGGAGCCGCGTCCGGATCCCGCCTCGGCAGGTTCTGCAGCACCTCCTGATAGACGGTGCGGCCCTCGTTGTACATGCTGCGTGCCGCCAGATCGGCGCTGGAATTCTGGGCGCTCTCGCGGAAGTCCTTGCGGGCGTCGGCGAACTGCCCTTGCCGATACCGGGCCACGCCCAGGTTGTAACGGGCTTCCTTGGAGTCGGGCTTCAGGCGAAGCGCTTCCTGCAGCTGCGTGATGGCGGTGGCCCAGTCCTCCGAGCGAAGCGCGGCCTCCGCGCGGCTCACGGCCGCGCGATACGCGGCGGCATCGAAGGCGGAGCGCCGGGTCGATTCCGCCTGGGGTGCTTCGCCGGCCTCCGGCTCCGGCAGAGCGGTCGAAGGTTGAGCGATGGCGTCGGGCACTCGAAGCGCCGGCTGACCGCCGGATGCCGGCGGCGGCGCCATGGGCGCGGTGCGGGTTGCCGCCGAGGGGGGGCGCTGAGGCGGGGACTGCATGCCCAGACATGGGGCCGCCAGCAGCAGGATCGCCAATCCGTGTGCGGCGTTGCGCTTCATGCGCGTCCCTCCGGTGCAGTGCGACGATCCGTGATCAGGCTCTCGAGCACCAGCAGCAGGAGCGCCGCTCCGGCAAACCACTGGAAGCGCGGCGTCTGACGCTTGACCAGGCTGGACTCCTGATCCACGCGGTCCAGGCCCGCCAGCGAATCGTGGTAGACGGCGGCCATGTCCAACTGCGCGGTGCCGGCGGGGATGAACGCGCCACCTCCGGCCTTGGCCACCTCGCGCAAGGTGTCGGGGTTCATCTTCGACCAGATCTCCTGACCATCCTGCACCACGAATCTCCGCTGACCGTCGCGATCGCTGACCGGAATGCGTGCGCCCTCCCGGTCGTCCCCGATGCCCACGGTGAACACGCGGATGCCGCTCTCCTCGAAGGCCCTTTGGGCGGCCTCCGCGGGTGCGCTGCCCATGTCCTCTCCATCCGAGAGCACCACGATCGCCCGGGCGCCCTTGTCGGACGCGGGGAAACTGTCGGCGGCGCGGCGGATGGCCTCGCCCAGCATGGAGCCTCCGCGCGCAGCCGCCTTCGGCTCCAGGTCGCGCACGGCCTGCCGGAACGCGGCGTAGTTCAGCGTGAGCGGCGTGCGGACCGCCGCCACCCCCGCGAAGTCCACCAGTCCCACGCGATCGCCGTCCAGCGCCTCGCTGGCGTCCAGGGCGAACTGCTTCGCCCGCTCAAGGCGGCTTGGTGTGGCGTCCTCGGCCAGCATGCTTCGGCTCACGTCGATCACGAAGATGGTGTCCATGCCGTGACGCTGCACCTGCTCCACCTCCAGACCCCAACGCGGATCCATCAACGCCAGCGACAGCGCCACCATGGCCAGCGCGGCAAGTCCGGCACGCACCCACGCGCGCCCAAGGTCCAGCGAAGGGGCCAGCCGCGTCAGCAGGGGGTGCTCGGCCATCAGCAGCAGGAGTCGACGTCGTCGGCGAAGACCCACCGCCACCAGCACCGCGGTCATGGCGGCCAGGGCCAGCCAGATCCAGCCCATGGGCTGGGCGAACTGGAAGGCGCCCATGTTCATGGCAGGGTCCTCCAGCGGGTGGCCGACAGCGCCGCTTCCAGCAGCAGCGCGCCCAAGGCCAGCGCCAGAACGGGCGGCATGGCGAAGCCTCCCAGACGGAAGCCCTCCACCGCCAGGTCCTTGGCCTGCACCGTGCGCTTCTGCTCGGTGACGGTCTTCTCCAGCTCGTCGATCCTGGCGTAGATGCCCTCCAGGCTGCTGGAGTCCGTGGCGCGGAAGTACTGGCCACCGGTGGCGTCCGCCATGCGCTTGAGCAGCGCCTCGTCGATGCTGACCGGCCGCCGCTGCATCTGCACGCCGAACGGCGTGGGCACGGGCATGGGCGCCATGCCGCGCGTTCCCATGCCGATGGTGTAGAGCTTGATGCCCAGTGTCCTGCAGAGCTCCGCGGCGGTCATGGGATCGATCTCGCCGGCGTTGTTCTCTCCGTCTGTCAGCAGCACCAGCACCTTGCTGCGGATGCGTCGCGACGGATCCATGCGCTGCTCCGTGGCGTCGCGCAGCTTTTCCGCACCCAGCGCCACCGCGTCACCGATGGCGGTGCCGTCCTCCGTGGTGTTGGGCTCCGCCACGGCCAGCGCCTTCAGCGCCGACAGCAGCCATTCGTGGTCCAGCGTCATCGGGCTGATCGAATCGGCGTTGCGGGCGAAGGTGACCAGGCCGATGAGGTCGTCGGGCCGTCCGGAGAGGCCGCCGCCACCCTGCACGAAGTTGTCCACCACGTCCTTGAGGGCGCTGAGCCGGTCGATGGGTCGGCCCCGACGCTGGAAGTCCATGGCCAGCATGCTGCTGGAGCGATCCACCACCAGCTCGATGGCCACGCCTTCGGTGAGCGTGCGGGTGCTCTCGTTCACGCGCACCGGCCGGGCGATGGCCAGCACCAGCAGTGCGACGGCCAGTGTGCGCAGCGCGAACGGAAGCCAGCGCAGGCGCGCCACGGTGCCGGTGCCCGAGGCCCGCACGCGCGCCATGGCGCTGAAACGCAGCGTGGGACGCCGCCGCCACAGGCGCCAGAACGCCAGCGCCGCCAGCGGCGTCAGCAGCAGGAACCACGGATCCAGGAGGTCCAGACGGCTCATCGTGGGCTCTCCCACGCGGCGTGCGGCGCGGAGGCGTGCGGCGGGGCCGCGGCGTCCGCGACGGAGGGTGCGCTCTCGCGGACAAAGCCGCGGGCGGCGTCCAGGCCGCGCTCGCACTCGCCCGGTCCGGGCCGCTGTGCCGCAAACTTCACCATGTCCGCGGCACGCAGGAACGCCGCCAGCATGCGCTGGTGATCCTCACGGATGAGGGGATGGAAGCGCGCGGCCTGGAGGAACTCCTTGGTGGTCTGCTCCGGTGCGCGGATGCTGAAGCGACCTTCCACGTAGCGACGGACGGTGTCGCTGAGCAGCACGTAGAAGTCCAGCACAAGGCCCTTCTGGGGCAGCTGTCGGGCGGCCAGTTCGTCCAGTTCCCGGAGCGCGCGGCGGTCGCAGGGTTCGGGCGGTGGCGGCGCCACCGGGCGCGCCCTCCAGCGACGCCAGATCCACCACCCCGCAGCGCCGACCAGCAGCGCGGCCGCCAGCGCCCACGGCCACCGCGCCTGCAGCGGCATCTCCACCACGTCCTTCAACTGGCGGATGCGGGCGGGGTCGTAGCCCTCGGACAGCACCGATTCCACCTGGACGGTGACGGCGGGACTGCACGCAGGGGTCTCCTTGCCGTCGGGGCCGCGCAGCGTGAAGGTGAGGCTGGGCACCTCCACCGTGCCGGTCTCGAAGGTGACCAGCGTGAGGCGCTCCACCACACGGCCCGGCCACGCGGGATCCACCGGCAGCCGGACGGCGTTCCGGACATCCCACGCGCCAAGCGAGGTCCCCAGCGCCGGCGTCTGCAGCGTGCTGCCGGCCGGGAGATCGGCCTGCAGGTCCACTCGGAGTTCCTTGCCGGCGCGCACGGACGCGGCGCCCAGCAGCACCCGGACGGGCGTGGCGTCCGCCTGGAGCGCGGGCGGCGGGGTGGTGTCGGCGGCCTGCGCCGCGCGAAGGGTCAGGGCCATCAGGAGCGCCGCGACGGCTGGGAGACGCCTCATCGACCCCTCCGTGCCTCGCGGCGGCGGAACACCTCCGCCAGCGGCTTCACGAAGTCGCCGCCGGTCTCCACCTCCACCGCATCCAGGCGCATCCGCCGGAAGGACTGCTGCAGCCCGCCGCGCTCCTCCGCGGCGGCCGCGGCGAAGCGCGCGCGCACGCCGCGGTCCGAGGTGTCCACCACCAGCGTCTCGCCGGTCTCCGGATCCTCCAGCTCCAGCAGGCCCACGGACGGCAGCGCAGCCTCGGCGCGGTCGGTCACCACCACCGGGATCACGTCGTGCCGACGCGCGGCGACGGACATGGGGCGTTCCCATCCCTGATCCATGAAGTCGCTCATCACGAACAGCACGCTGCGCTTGCGCACGATGCGCGTGACCTCGTCGATGGCCGCACCCACGGCCGTGCCGCGTCCCTGCGGCCGCAGCGCCAGCAGTTCCCGCACGATGCGAAGCACGTGGCGCGTGCCCTTGCGCGGCGGCACGAAGCGTTCCACGCGGTCGGTGAAGGCCAGCAGTCCCACCTTGTCGCCGTTGCGGATGGCGCTGAAGGCCACCGTGGCGGCCATCTCGGCCACCATCTCGCGCTTGAACTGGCTTCGGGTGCCGAAGTCCAGGCTGCCCGAGAGGTCCACCGCCAGCATCACGCAGAGCTCGCGTTCCTCCCGGAACTGCTTCACATGGGGGGTGCCCGCGCGGGCGCTCACGTTCCAGTCGATGGTGCGCACGTCGTCGCCCACCACGTACGGACGCACCTCCTCGAACTCCACGCCACGGCCGCGGAAGGCGCTGTGGTAGGTGCCGGCCAGCGCCTCGCTGGTGACGCGGCTGGTGTGGATCTGGATCCGGCGGACCTTGCGGATGAGCTCGGTGGCGTTCATCGCCTGCCTTCAGGGCGCGCCGTGCTCACGGCACGGGCACGTGCTCCAGCAGGGTGCGGATCACGTCGTCGCCGGTCCTCTCCAGCGCCTCCGCCTCGTAGGAGAGTCCGATGCGGTGGCGAAGCACGTCGGGCGCCACGTCCTTCACGTCCTGCGGCGTCACGTAGCCGCGGCCGTCCAGGAAGGCCTTGGCGCGCGACGCGATGGTGAGGGCGATGGTGGCGCGGGGGCTGGCGCCGTACTGGATCAGCTCCTTCACCGGAGCCTTCACCGAGTCCGGGTCGCGCGTGGCCACCACCAGGTTCACGATGTAGTCCTTGATGCGCTCGTCCACGAACACGCGGTCCACCACGGCGCGCGCGGCGGCGATGTCCTCCGGCTTCAGCACCGGCCGGACCTGATGGGTCTGCGTGGTCTGGGCCATGCGGTCCAGGATCTGCCGCTCCTCGCGCGCGTTGGGGTAGCGGACCACCAGCTTGAGCATGAAGCGATCCACCTGCGCTTCCGGCAGGCTGTAGGTGCCTTCCTGCTCGATGGGGTTCTGGGTGGCCAGCACCAGGAAGGGCTCGGCCATGGGGAAGGTCTCCGTGCCGATGGTGACCTGCCGCTCCTGCATGGCCTCCAGCAGCGCGCTCTGCACCTTGGCGGGCGCGCGGTTGATCTCGTCGGCCAGGATGATGCTGGCGAAGATGGGGCCCTTGTTCACCACGAAGTCGCCGGTGGCGGGCCGGTAGACCAGCGTGCCGATCAGGTCGGCGGGCAGCAGGTCCGGCGTGAACTGGATGCGCTGGAAGGAGGTGTGGATGGCCTTGGCCAGCGTGGCCACGGCCGTGGTCTTGGCCAGACCGGGCACGCCCTCGATGAGGATGTGGCCGTTGCCCAGAAGGCCGATCACCAGGCCTTCGAGCAGTTCATGCTGGCCCACCACCACGCGCTGCATCTCGGCCACCAGATGCTGGAAGGGCTTGGCGGCCTCGGCGACCTGGCGCTCGAGATCCTGGATGTCGACGGGTGTCTGCTGGGAGTTCATCGTCATGGTTCCGTTGGAAGGGCCGCGCGGTACGGGGGCGTGGCCGGAAGGGTTCATGCGCATTGTGGTCTACCTTTCGCGGGTCCGGGGGCTCCGGACCGACCTACGCGGTGGACGCGCGGAGCGTGAACGGGTGCACTACCTTTGCGCCATGAAGCCGCAAGAGACGAAGGTGGCGTGGGTTGGAACCGGCGTTATGGGTTGCTCCATGGCTGGGCACCTGCTGGCGGCCGGGCATCCGGTCCGCGTGCATTCCCGCACGCGCTCCAAGGCGGAACCGCTGCTGGCCAAGGGGGCGGTCTGGGCGGATTCGCCGGAGGAGGCGGCGGACGGGGTGGACGTGGCGTTCGGCATGGTGGGGTACCCGCAGGAGGTGGAGCAGGTCTTCCTGGGAGCCGCCGGCATGCTGACGGCGCGGACCGCGCCCGCGGTGGTGGTGGACATGGGGACCAGCCCGCCTGCGCTGTCCAGGCGCATCGCGCAGGCGGCCGCCGCACGGGGGAGCGGGGCGCTGGACGCCCCCGTGTCGGGCGGAGACGTGGGCGCACGCAACGCGGCCCTGTCGATCATGGTGGGCGGGGATGCGGCGCACTTCGAGCGCGTGAAGCCGCTGCTGGAGCGCATGGGCAAGACCATCGTGCTGCAGGGGCCCGCCGGAGCCGGACAGCTGTGCAAGATGGTGAACCAGATCCTGGTGGCCAACAGCATGGTGGGCGCGTGCGAAGCCATGGTGGCGGCGCGGGCGGCGGGGCTGGACGCGGAGCGCGTGCTGCAGAGCGTGTCCGGGGGCGCGGCCAGCAGCTGGACGCTGCTGAACCTGGTGCCGCGCATGCTGAAGGGGGACTGGAACCCCGGCTTCTTCGCGGGACACCTGGCCAAGGACCTTCGCATCGCCCGGGAGCAGACTCAGGCCGACGGGGAGCGCCTGCCGGGCCTGGAGCTCTCGGAACGGCTTTTCGACGGTCTGGAGGCCCTGGGACACGGGAAACTGGGCACGCAGGCCCTGCTGAAGGCCTGGCACGACGTGCTGGCGCAGGCGCGCTGAGGCTGGCGCGGACCGGGGGTTTCGGATATCTTCCTCGACCCGCCGCAGCGCGGTTCGCAAGGAGATTCACATGGCCGCCACCGCAGAGATGAAGCCCGGAAGCAAGGTCACCTTCACCGTCACGAAGCTCCCCGCCAAGGAGAGCCTTCGCAAGACCATCTTCCGCCTCATGCGCCAGGAGACCCGCGTGCAGCGCGCCCTGGACAAGCTCGCCAAGGGCCGTGCGAACGGCGGCAACGACGTGCACCAGCGCGGTGGCCGCATGTGGACCAGCCGCAAGAAGGCGAGCCGCGTGGTCATCCTGAAGACCGGCGCCAGCTTCACCATCACGGTGACGCCGCAGCTGGCCACCGACCTGAAGAGCGTCGAGAAGTACCTGAAGCGCGGCTGATCCCCGGGCCGCTCAGCGGCTGAGGATGGCGTCGCGGATGGGTTCGAGCACGCTGGGAATGACCCGCTGCTCGGCCAGTCGTTCCGCGTGCCCGGCCAGGCTGGCGAGCAGGGTGGGCAGGTCCTCCAGACGCTCCACTGGCCCCGAGCGTCGCACGGTGAGGAACACGCTGATGGGTTCGCCGGGGAGGCGCAGCACCGAGCCATCCGGCCCCTTGGTGCGGCTCTTCACCTCGATGAAGGCCTGCGTCCCGTCCTGACGGTCCAGGTTGAGTCCGATGAAGGGCTGCACGTCCAGGGGTTCGTCACGGTCGCGCTCCAGCAGGCCGGCCAGCGGGGTGTCCGCCAGCAGGGCGTCGAAGATGATCGCGTCGCGGTTGCCCTCGGCCTCGAAGTCGAAGC
>CAZKHO010000078.1:0-8627 GCA_964552505.1 uncultured Bifidobacterium sp.
CTGACTCTCCAGCTGTTCGATCTCCTGAAGCACGGCGCGAGTCTAGCGCAGGGGCTGCCTGCGTCGCCGGCAGCGCCACGCCGGGTGCATCGTCCAGCAGCATGCGCAGCGGCGGCGTGTCCACGTCCTCCCACTGGTCGTCGCGAACCGCCCAGATCCAGGCCCACACGGCGCCGGCGGCCACCAGGATGGAGACGGGGATGGCCAGCGTGAGCAGCGTCATGACGGTTCCTCCTGGAATCGGGGCATTCGGAGCGCGATGGTGGTGACCATGAGTCCGCTCAGCGGCATCAGCACCGCGGCGATGAGCGGGGTGATGGCGCCGGTCACGGCCAGCGCCGCGCCCAGCAGGTTGTACACAAGGCTCACGGCGAAGTTGACGTGGATGGTCCGCATCACACTGCGGCTGCCGTCCACCAGCGCCACAAGATCGGTCAGCCCGCCACCCGCCATGGCAACGTCCGCGCGATCCAGCGTGACCTGCGCGCCCTGCCGCACCGCCACACCCACGTCGGCCTGCGCCATGGCCGGCAGGTCGTTGACGCCGTCGCCCACCACCATCACCGGACGGTGGGACTGCGCACGAACCCACCCAAGCTTGTCCTCGGGCGAGCACCCGGCGCGCACCTCCTCCGCGGCCAGACCCACCTTCGCAGCCACGGCCAAGACGATGGGCCGAAGGTCGCCCGACGCCAACCGCACCTGCCAGCCGCGTCGACGCAGGCGCGCCACGATGTCGACGGACTCTCGCCGCACGCGGTCCCCCACCCCTAGGACCGCCGTCACGCGGCCGTCCACCGCCACCAGCACCGGTGCGTCGCCGCACGCGATCACGCGTGTCGCCGCCGACCGCGCCTGTGGAGACAGCTCCAGTCCGCTGCGCCGCAGCCAGCGCTCGTTGCCCACCTGCACGCCATGGCCGCACACCTCGCCCCGGATTCCCTCGCCGGGCCGCTCCTCCACGAAGACCGCACTGCTCTCCACCGCGTCCACCGCCGCGCAAATGGCGCGCGCCACCGGATGCACGCTGGGCGCCTCCAGCGCCGCCGCCAGACGAAGCGATTCCGCGACCTCCAGGCCCGCCACGCGCTCCATGGAATTGACGCGCATCACGCCCTCGGTGAGCGTCCCGGTCTTGTCCAGCATCACCGTGCCGGGCCTGGACAGCGTCTCGAAGACGCCGCCACCACGCACCAGGACGCCGCGTCGCGCCGCCTTGCCGATGCCAGCCACCACCGCCAGCGGCGTGGCCAGTCCCAGCGCGCAGGGACAGGTCACCACCAGCAGCGCGATGCACGTGGGAAGCACCTGTGATGGATCGATGCGACACCACGCCACCGCCGTGACCGCCGTCAACAGCACCACGCCCAGCAGGAACCAGCCGGCGATCCGGTCGGCAAACTCCACGCTCGTCGTGCGTTCCGCCAACGCGCGATCCACCGCCGCAGCGATGCGTCCGGCACGGGTGGCCTCGCCGGTGCAGCCGACCAGCAGGCGCAGCGGCGAGCCCACGGCCACCGTGCCGGCCTGAAGCGCCTCGCCGTGCGCGCGGCGAATCGGCCTCGACTCGCCCGTGAGCAGCTGCGCGTCGATGTGGGCTTCGGACGAGGCCAGCGTGCCGTCCGCCGGCAGCGCATCGCCTGCGGCCACCTCCACCTGGTCTCCCACGGCAAGCGCGTCGGTGGGCACCTCCTCCAGCCTGCCCTCGGGGGTCACGCGCCTGGCCACCTGCGGCACCAGCGCGCAGAGCAACTCCACCTCGTGGCGCGCACGCCTCTGCTGGCGGAACTGCACGAAGCGACCGACCAGCAGCAGGAACACCAGCATGGAGACGCTCTCCACATAGATGCCTGCACGCCCCGCCGCGGTCATGGAGGCGCCGCCCAGCAACCCGGCGAGCAGCGCCACCGAGATGGGGAGGTCCATGTGCGGCGTGCGCGATCGCACCGCCTGCCATGCGTTCGCAAGATAGATGCGCCCCGGCCAGAGCACCGAAACCGCGCCGAGTCCCACGCTGGTCCACTGGAGGAACGCCTGCGTGGATGCGTCCATCCACGCGAACTGTCCGCCGTACAGGGCGAACGCGACGGCCATGGTGTTGCCGGCGATGGCCCCGGCCACACCAATCCGAACCAGCCACGCGCGGTCCTGCCGGCGCCAGTCGGCCCGGGTCGAAGGCGAACCGACAGCCCGGACGCCGTACCCAAGCGACTCGATGGTGGCGGCGATGGTCGACAGCGGCACGTGCTCCGGACGCCATCGAACTTCCAGCGTGCCTCGACCCAGATTCAACCGGCACGGGCCGGTGCCGGGCACCAACCTGGGCATGGACTCCAGCAGCCAGAGGCAGGCCCCGCAGCGGATGCCGTCCACACGGAACTCGCAGCGCGCCGAACCGTCCGCCAGACGCTCCACGTGCCGGCCCTGAAAGGCCTGGTGGTCCAGGTGTGCATGCATGCCAGGCTCCCGGCCCTGTGGCGGATGCACGCCTTCGCGGCGATGCAGCTCGTAGGCGTGCTCCAGATGCCTGGCGTGCAGCAGGTGCCATACGGCGGCGCAGCCGGCGCAGCAGAAGCGCGCGTCCGCGGCGTGCGCACCCGGACGGACCGGCTCGCCGCAGTGCTTGCAGGCGGCCACGCCGGCGGCCGCCTGCGTCGGCGGGCGCCAAGCGTCCTTCGCGTGCGCGGCGCTCACCGATCCTCCTTCGTCTTGCGACAGCACGGCGGCACCTCGTCATTCCCCGCTTCGCCGGAGACGGCGCGCAGCGCCACGGCGGGGCTGGCCGTGAGCGCTCGCTCCGCCAGCGAGGCCCGCACGAACGCCGTGTGCACGCCCACCACCACCATGAGCACGCCTGCCAGCGCCGAACTCCATCGCCGTCGCTCGGCGCCGAGCAGCGCAGCGCCCACACCCACCAGCAGCAGCGCCGGGAGCGTCCCGAGCCAGAAGGCTGACATCACCAGAGCGCCCATCAGCATGCCTCCGGCACCCGCCGCCACAGCCACGAACGCCCATAGCCATCCGCACGGCAGCAGCGGCGTCAAGGCGCCGATGGCGGCGGCCCGCCTGTCCGGCGGCAGCTGCACAGCCAGCGCCTGAAGTCGGGACATGACCCGGGCGGCCCACGCAGGCATGGCCACCCCGCTCGCCTCGACGCCGCGCGCTCGCATCAGCATGGAGACCCCCACCAGCGCCACGCACAGTCCCGCCAGCATGGCCGCCGCACGCTGCACACCAGCCAGGGTGCCACCGGCGTCCACCGCCTGCCCCACCAGTCCCGCCACGGACCCCACCAGCGCGTAGCTCGACAGGCGGGCCAGGTGATACAGCGCCGTGGCGCGCGCGCTCCCTCCGCCGCCGCACTGACCCGCGCCTCCGCAGAACATGGCCACGCCTCCGCACATGCCGGCGCAGTGCGCGCTTCCGGCCACGCTGGCCGCCAACACGCTCACGGTCAGCGCGATCACCGCGCACCACCTTGGCGACCCGGTCCATGCACCACCCGGCGCACGGTGTCGGCGAAGACCTTGCCGTGCGCCTCCACCGTGAATCGCATTTCCCAGATGCCATCGACACGGAGCGGGCACGGCGCCTCGTAGGTGCCTGGCGCGGATTCCGGCATGGTCACGGAAAGCCGCATGTCGGGGGCCAGGATGGGCACCACCTCCAGCGACACCTTGGCACCCTCGATGGGAACGCCGTGCTTGTCCGTGACCGCTGCTCGGACGACGGGCACGAAGTTGCCATCGCCCGCCGGCACGACCGCGGGCGTCAGATTCCACGCCAGCGCCCCGTTGCGCGCCACCTGCGCGCGGTGCCGGTCCCACTGTGCGCCCTTGCGGTAGTAGTCGGGCTCCGCCTCGCCGTGGCTCCGCATGGCGGCGGAAACGGTCACCACGCCCAGACCCACGGACCCCGTCAGCATGAGCACCGGGAAGAGCGCCCAGCGATTCCGCAGCACAGCGCTCACGGTGCAGCCCCAGTCGGCGGACCGTTGAATGGACCGGCGATGGACAGGCGCACCTCCACCGAGTCGCCTCGATCGTCGGTGATCCGCAACACTCCCGTCCTGGTGCCGCGAATGAAGGATTCCGCTGGCGTGACCACCAGGAGGTTCACGGTGGCGGCCTCCGCCGCCTCCACCTGGACGGGCTCCACCGTGGTCGCCAGGAACACGTCGCCCAGACCCGCCACCGCGTAGCTCCGCCGCGCGGGGGTCCGGTTCTCCACGAGCAGTCGAACCGGCGTCTCGATGCGCCCCCCCTCGCGCTCGGTGAAGTTCACTCCCACCAGCCGCACCTGCTCCACCAGGGTCGGCATGCGATGCGAGAGCAGCCAGACGAAGGTGGCCGCCAGGCCCGCCAGCACGGTGCCGTAGATCATCACCCGCCAGCGCACGCCGGAGCGCCGTTCGCCGGCGATGCGGCGCTGCGAGGCGTAGCGGATGAGCCCCTTCGCCTTGCCCACCTTGGCCATCACCGAGTCGCATGCGTCGATGCACTGCGTGCAGTGCAGGCATTCCATCTGAAGCCCATTGCGGATGTCGATGCCCGTTGGACAGACCTGCTGGCACCACGAGCAGTCGACGCAGTCGCCTGCACGTTCACCCCGAGCCTGCGTCGCCCGCTGCGCCGCCATCGAGCCGCGTGGCTCGCCGCGCGCGGGGTCATAGGCCACAATCAGCGAGTCGCGGTCGAGCAGCGCACTCTGCAGTCGTCCGTAGGGGCACACCAGCGTGCAGAGCTGCTCGCGGAAGAACGCGAAGTCGAACATCATCAGTCCGGTCACCACCGCGAACACCGCGAAGGCGGTCGGATGACTGGCGGGGTTGCCCAGAGTCCACTGGGTGAGCCGATCGGTGCCCACGAAGTAGGCCAGGAAGGTGTTCGCGAGGTGCGCGCTGACCAGCAGGAACGCCGCATACACCGCCAACCGCCGCCAGCCCGCCACCGCCCTGCCGCGACCTCCCGCCAGCCAGCGCTCCAGCGGCCGGTACACGAACTCCAGGTAAACGGTCTGCGGACAGCCCCAGCCGCACCACACGCGGCCCGCCAGCGCGGTCATCAGGAACACCGTCACGAACACCATGGCCATCAGCACCGCGATCAGGGGCGTCTCGGTGGGCCGGAAGGTGGTGCCGAAGAACGTGAAGTGCCGCGTCATCACGTCGAGCAGGATGGGCGGCTTGCCCCCGATGCGCACCCACGGCAGCACCGCGAACAGCGCGATGAGCGCCCACGCCACCACCGTGCGCCGCCGGTGCCACGACCCGCTCACCTCGCGCGGGTCCATCCACCGCCGGGTGCCGTCAGCGTTCATCGTGCTCAGCACGCGCTCCTCGAGCTGCGGCAGCGTGAAGTCTGGGCGCGTGGCGGTCATGTCAATTCGCGCCGAAGAACGGCGGAATCGCCTCGCCCTGCGGCGCCTTGGGTGCGGCTGGCGTGGTGCCGCGCAGATGCGCCACGTACGCGCTCATCAGCACCAGCTGCGCCTCGCCGAAGCGCGGCCCCCACGCAGGCATGCCCTTGGCCACCACGCCGTTCTGCAGCACCTTGAAGATGTCGGTGACCTGCTTGACGTTCAGGTAGCTGCCGTCGCACAGGTTGGGGCCGGTGCCGCCGCCGCCGTCGGCCGCGTGGCAGGTGGTGCAGTTGGCCCGGAAGATGCCTGCCGCGGCCTGCATCATCTTCGGGTCTTCCGCCAGCGTGTGGATGGTGTCCATCGTGGGCTTCAGGTCGCCCAGCTTGGCCGCCTGCTCCTGGTAGAAGGCGCTCAACTCGTCCTGGTAGTCGCGACGCACACCCGGCCCCACGCCGATCATGTAGTAGCCCGCGTAGAGCACGCTGTAGACGAAGGTGCCCCAGAAGAGGGCACTCCACCAGAACGGCATGGGATTGTCGTACTCGCGAATGCCGTCGGCGTCGTGCGCCAGAAGCTTCGGCACGGTGTGGGGATCTCGGTCGGGGATGGCGCTCATCCGTCGGTCTCCTTCGAACGGGTCTGCACGGGTACCTCCTCGAGCGGCATTCGGGCGGCGCGCTGCCAACGAGACCGGGGCACGATCCACAGCCACGCCAGCATGCCCGCGAACAGCGCCAGGAAGATCAGCAGCGAGATCACGGGCCACGGGCCTGACGCGTCGGCGATGAGGCTCATTGCGAACCTCCTTGCGCGTGCATGTCCACCGAACCGGCGGAGGCGGCGGTCTTGGCGGGTGCCACCTCGGCAGGCTTGCCGATGTCCACGCCCAGACGCTGCAGGTACGCGATGACCGCGATCACCTGCCGATCGCCGAACTCCGACACGCCATCGGCCTTGCCGTTCTCCTTCACAAGCTGCTCCATCACCTTCGCGCTCTGCACCTTCGCCGCATCGGCCGCGCCACGCTCGTCGCCCTCGGCGTACGGCACGCCCAGCCGCCGCATGGCCGCCACGGAGCGCTGCGCCTGCGCGAAGTCGATGGGCTTGTCCAACAGGTGCGTGTAGGCCGGCATGATCGAACCCGGGCTGGTGTCGGTCGGCCGGTTGAAGTGACGCAGGTGCCACAGCGCGCTTGGATTGCGCACCCCCTCGCGCGCCAGGTCGGGGCCGATGCGACGGCTGCCCCACAGGAACGGATGGTCGTACACGCTCTCGCCGGGCTTGCTGTACTCGCCGTAGCGTTCGGTCTCGGCCACCAGCGGCCGCACCATCTGGCTGTGGCAGTTCACGCAGCCCTCGGTCAGGTAGATGTCACGCCCGGCCAGTTCCAGCGGGGTGAACGGCGTCACGCTGGAGATACGTGGGATGTCGCTTCGGATGGAGAACATGGGAACGATCTCGAACAGGCTGGCCACCACCATTGCCACCACCACCCACACCGTGAAGGTGAGCGGCAGCGCCTCCCAGTTGCGGTGCCAGCGAAGGCCGGCGAAGCGGTCGAGCACATGGGCGAATCCCACCACGCTGCCCTTCGGAAGCGTGCTGGCCGGCACCTCGTCGCATGCCCAGCCCTTCCGCAGGGCGGGCGCCTCGTACACCGGCACGTCGTACACCTTCGGCCGGCTCATCCACGTCAGCGTCAGGTTGGCGCATCCGACGAGCGTGGCCATCAGGTAGAGCCCGCCGCCCACGCTGCGCACCCAGTACAGCGGGATCAGCTTGGTCACGGTGCTCAGGAAGTCGTACTGCAGCACGCCGTCGGCGTTGAACGCGCGCCACATCAGTCCCTGCGTGAGACCGGCCGCGTAGATGAACACCACGTACAGCAGGATGCCGATGGTGGCAAGCCAGAAGTGCAGGTTGACCCAGCCCGGCTTGGCGATCGGCGCCTGGAAGAGCCGCGGCGCCAGCCAGTACACCATGCCGAACACCATGAAGCCCACCCATCCCAGCGCGCCCGCGTGCACGTGCGCGATGGTCCAGTCCGTGTAGTGACTCAGCGCGTTCACCGTCTTCACGCTGAGCAGCGGCCCCTCGAAGGTGCTCATGCCGTAGAAGGTGATGCCCACCACGAAGAACTTCAGCACCGGGTCGGTGGTCACCTTGTGCCAGGCGCCGCGCAGCGTGAGCAGGCCGTTGATCATGCCGCCCCAGCTGGGCATCCAGAGCATGACGCTGAAGAGCATGCCCAGCGTGCTGGCCCACTCCGGAATGCTGGTGTAGTGCAGGTGGTGCGGGCCGGCCCAGATGTAGATGAACACCAGGCTCCAGAAGTGCACGATGCTCAGCCGGTAGCTGAACACCGGCCGCCCCGCCGCCTTGGGCAGGAAGTAGTACATGAGCCCCAGGAAGGGCGTGGTCAAGAAGAAGGCTACGGCGTTGTGGCCGTACCACCACTGCATGAAGGCGTCCTGGCTTCCCGCGTAGATGCTGTAGCTGCGCATCCAGTCACGCGGCATGGCCAGGTTGTTGAAGATGTAGAGCACGGCGATGGCCACCACCGTGGCGATGTAGAACCACACCGCCACGTAGAGGTGACGCTCACGCCGTCGCGCGACGGTGCCGAACAGGTTGATCGCAAAGACCACCCACACCAGCACCACCGCGATGTCGATGGGCCACTCCAGCTCCGCGTACTCCTTGCCCTGGGTCATGCCCAGCGGAAGGGTCACGGCCGCCGCCACGATGATCGCCTGCCAACCCCAGAAGTGCAGTCGGCTCAGCGCGTCGCTGAACATGCGAGCCTTCAACAGGCGCTGGCTGCTGAAGTAGACCGCCGCGAAGATGGCATTCCCGGCGAACGCGAAGATGACCGCGTTGGTGTGCAGCGGGCGAAGACGACCGAAGCTGAGCCACTCCGCCAGATTCGCCTGCGGCAGCGTGAGCTGCACGGCGATCAGCACGCCCACGAGCATCCCGACCACGCCCCACAGCATGGTCACCCCCAGGAACTTCCGCACGATGTCGTCGTCGTAGCTGAAGCGCTCAAGGGCGACGGCGCCGGCGGCGGAGGAACTCGGAACGTTTCGCTGTGACTGCATTCTGGACCTCTGGTCTTGGAAGGCATCGAACCGCAGAGAATGAATCTACGACCTCCAGATCTTGATATCAAGGGTTCTGCTGGCCGAATCGATACTGAAAGGGCCGCAGTTCTAGGACTTTGACGGATGCGCGAGGGACTTCCCCGCTAGGTCCAACGGGCGGAA
>CAZKHO010000078.1:8637-11447 GCA_964552505.1 uncultured Bifidobacterium sp.
GAACGAGCACAAGACCCTCTGAACCGATGGCTCAGGGCCCGGCCTGACGCGGCCCCAAGTCCAGCAGCAGCGGTGAGCGGCGCCGCGCCATGATCTGGGTTCAAAGCTGCGACGCGGCCTCACGCGCCTCAGCGTTGGAGCTCGCCGCCGGCACCTGCAGTCGCTCGCCGATCCACGCCTGACGTTTGCTCGAAAAGTGATCCCGAGAGCCCCGAGAGTCCGGATGCAGGGGCGCGAGGCAACCCGCATCCCCCGGCGGAGCGACGCGACGGCCCCAGTGACCAGTCACAGCGACAGAGACCTAGCGCGCCGACGGAGTCGCACGAGCGTCCTCTTCGAGAAGGCTGGGCGGGTCACCAGGGTCGTTCGACTGAAAGGACTGGACACATGCCCCCCAGTCCAGCAGCAGGATGGCAAGATCGCCGCCATCCACGTCCCCGTTCTGGTCCAGATCCGAGCCGCAGTCGGGCCGGTAGTAGAACGCCACAGCCGATCCGCCGTCCACTTCCACCGTGGCGGGACCAGGGAACGCGGCCGGCGTGGTGGCGCGGATCAAGCTTGAGGACACCACCGAGACATTGGTCGCCAGCGCACCACCGATCCGCACGGTCGGATTGCTCGGAAAGTTGCTGCCGTTGATCGACACCACGGTGCCACCCACCGAGGGGCCCGAGATCGGCTGCACTCCCAGAATGGTGATCGGCGGACCCTTGAGTGCGATGGTGTGGTGGTAACCGGCTCCGATCTGCCACACGCCTGAAAGCCCCGAAGGCACCACAGACTGCCCGTAATCGTCGTTGCCAGACCCGCCTGCCGAGCCGGCGCCCCAACACACCACTTGACCGGACTGGGTCAGGACGACGGAGTGGAACGCCCCACCACAGATGGACTTGACTGGACCTAGATTGGTCGGCACGGTGCACTGGTTCCACCCGTTCCAGCCCCACGCTCGAACTTCTCCCGATTGAAGCAGAGCGAGCGTGTGTTTCTCACCAGCGGCCACTTGGACCGCGATCCCAAGCCCCGGCGGCACCGTGCACTGGCCATCGGTGTTTCGACCCCAGCAAGTAACCGAACCGTCTGTTCTGAGCGCGGCGTTGTGCCACCCAAGATGCGAGGCCACTTGTTTCGCGCTGAGACCGGGAGGAATCATGGTCTCGCCATCGAGGTTTCTACCCCACGCCGCAACGCTGCCATCGACCCGCAGCGCGAGCGTGTGTTCCCCTCCCCCCTGCACTTGAGTGACACCCGTCAAGCTGGCCGGCACGGCAGACTGGCCGAAGTCATTCCGACCCCAACCGACAACGGTGGAATCGTTGCGTAGAGCAACGCTATGCCATGAACCGCTCGCAATAGCAGTCACGTTGGCCAGTCCCGCAGGAATCGAGATCTGACCCGAATTGTTCCATCCCCAACCGACAACGGTGCCATCGCCCTTCAGCGCCAGACTGTGGTAAGTACCTCCACAAACTTGGATAACGTTGACGAGATTCGATGGAGGCGTGCACTGATCGGACTGACCCCACACCACGATCGGTGTCTGAGCGAATGATGACGAGGACGCAACCGACAACACCGAGATGCTGAGCGTCATCAACTTTTTCACAGGTCGATCTCCACCAAGGGTGGGCAGGCTCCCGCCATCACCCCCGGGGACCGACCACCGGGCGGGCACAGCGCGAACCCACCCTTCCCGGAAAGAGCCCCCGCCGGCGGCTCCGGACCACAATCCGGCCAGAAGCAATGCAAAAAGAGTGCAAGTTGCTGCCCACCAACGCCTTGCGGACGCCCGCACCCGCGAGGCCGGCGCCTGATCTCCCAGCATCCCCAAGGAATCTGACGGCCACGGCTCCACCCGCCCGCCCGCCGCCACCCCCCAGAGCCGCGCCACGTGCGCGTCAGTCAACCGCTCCTGCATACGCGTCAGAGCTCCTGCCCGAACACCGACAGGATCGCCTGAGCCTCATCCTGCACCTGCGCGGGCGGCACACCCTCCGAGATGAGCTCCGCGGCCACCGCGTCCCGGAACCGGCGCACCGCCATTCGCAGCCGCGCCTTGCCCTCGCCCTCGGACAGGCCTGCCTCGGCAACTGCCGCGGCCTGACTCAGCCCGTCGATGGCATGCCGCACGAACAGTGTCCACGCCTCCTGCCTGCCTTCGGCTCGCATGGCCTGCTCCGACGCCTGCACCGCCCGCTCGATCACGCCCCGGGCCCACGCGCGGT
Organism: uncultured Bifidobacterium sp.; assembly: GCA_964552505.1. Taxonomy (GTDB): domain Bacteria; phylum Planctomycetota; class Phycisphaerae; order Phycisphaerales; family SM1A02; genus SYAC01. The sequence continues at coordinate 10,863 of CAZKHO010000078.1, forward strand.
CAAAGGCGTGGTCGGCCGCAGGCTCCTGCGCTGGCGCCTGCCGCGCCGCTTCACCAGCCGCGTCCAGCGCGCGCGCATCGCGCCTGCGCTGCTTCGCCACGTTGAACATGTGCAGCAGCAGGCCGTTGCACAGCCATCGACGCAGCTTCAGGCCCGTGCCGCTCCAGGTACGCAAGTACGCAACATCCTGCAGTCGCTCCACGAAGAAGCCGTGCACCAGGTCCTCCGGCGTGCTCAACGAGCGGAACGAACTGGCCTGGGCGTACGCCAGCAGCGGCTCGCGATAGCGCACCATGATGTGCGTGCGAAGCTGCTGCGCGGCCTCGGCCGCCTGGAAGGCCGAACCTTCTCCCACCGCCCGAAGTTGGTCAAGGATCCAGGTGTCGTGGGTGCTTGGAAAGTGCTCGACGAATCCCGCGGAACCGGAGCGCATCCGCGCAGGGTAGCGGCCATCCATAAAACCTTCGATGCAGCCACCTATATCGGGTGCCGCCCGTCCCATCCCGCCACCCGCCGCCACCGTCTTCCCGCACAATCCCCCCATGCGCCTCGCCCTCTCCCTCACCGCCCTTGCCGCCATCGCCC
>CAZKHO010000079.1:0-11357 GCA_964552505.1 uncultured Bifidobacterium sp.
CCACCGCCAGCTCGATGTCGCGGCTCATCACCTTGGTGGCCTTGCGGTAGCTCTTGGGCACCACCTGCCGCACGTCGAAGCGGTCGGCGGGCAGCTGCGCCACGAACGGGCACGCGAAGCCGGAGGCGTCGAAGGTGCCGCACAGACCCACGCCGCCGCGGCCCTCCAGCAGCGCGCTCCAGACCGCGTCGATGCCGAGGCCCGGAGGGGCGATCGGTCCGATGCCGGTGATGACCACGCGTCGACGCTGACGGGACATGAGCCGCGAAATGTAGCGCGTGCGCCCGGGGCGCGTCGGAGGCGGCGTCCGGGCCTCAGGCGCCCAGACGGCGGGCGATGCGCAGCGCCATCTCCAGCGCCTGCTCGTAGTTGAGGCGCGGATCCACCGGACTGCGATAGGCGGCCATCAGCCCCTCGTCCCCCAGCCCTCGGGCGCCGCCGGTGCATTCGGTCACTTCCTCGCCGGTCAGCTCGAAGTGCACGCCGCCCATCACGGAACCCTTCATGCGGTGGATCTCGAACGCCTGCTCCACCTCGGCCAGGATGTGGTCGAACTTGCGCGTCTTGACCCGCGTGCCGGCGTGCGGACCCTGCGAGATGGTGACCATCTCGGTGTTGCCGTGCATGGGGTCGCAGGTCCACAGCACGCGGCGGCGCGCCGCCTGCACCGCGGCCACCAGCGGCGGCAGGCACTTGCCGATGGCGTGCGCGCCGAAGCGATGGATGACCACGATCTTGCCGGGCTCGTCCGCGGGATTGAGGGCCGACAACAGGTCCAGCAGACGCTGCGGCGAGGTGTCCGGCCCCACCTTCACGCCCACGGGATTGCGCACGCCTCGGAAGAACTCCACGTGCGCCTCGCCCGGCGCCGCGGTGCGGTAGCCGATCCAGGGAAGGTGCGTGCTCAGGTCCCACCAGCCGGTCTTGTGGGGCACCTGCCGGGTCTGCGCGGCCTCGCTGGGAAGCAGCAGACCCTCGTGACTGGTGAAGAAGTCCACGCGGCGCATCTCGTGCACGGGGGCGCCGGCCAGCGTCTCCATGAAGCGCAGGCTCTGGCCGATCTCGCGCGTGATGCGGCGGTACTCGTCGCGCAGCGGGCTGTGCTGCACGAAGTCCAGGTCCCAGTATTCCGGATGGTGCAGGTCGGCGAAGCCGCCGTCCACCAGCGAGCGGATGAAGTTGAGCGTGATGGCGCTGCGCGCGTGCGCCTCCACCATGCGGCGGGGCTGGGGCGTGCGGGCCTCCACGGTGAACTCCGGCGCGTTCACGATGTCGCCGCGATAGGCGGGCAGCGACACGCCGTCGCGCGTCTCCGTGTCCTCGCTGCGAGGCTTGGCGTACTGGCCTGCGAAGCGGCCCACGCGGATCACCGGCTTGCCCGAGCCGTGCGTGAGCACCAGGCTCATCTGCAGCAGGATCTTGAGCTTGCTGGCGATGGCTCCGCTTCGGCACTCCTGGAAGGTCTCCGCGCAGTCCCCACCCTGCAGCAGGAAGCGGCGACCCTCCTGCGCCTCGGCCAGCTGCGCCAGCAGCGACTCGATCTCCCAGCTGGTGACCAGCGGCGGCAGGCCGGCCAGCTCCGTCACCGCGGCCTGCAGCGCCGCGGGATCGGGATACGGAGGCTGCTGGGCCGCGCGAAGCGACTTCCAGGCATCGGGGGTCCAGTCAGTTGGGGAGGGTCGGTTGGGCATGGGACGCGCGGAGGAGCATCGGACTGCGGGCGACAGGACTTGAACCTGTACGGGGTTGAGCCCACTGGAACCTAAATCCAGCGCGTCTGCCAATTTCGCCACGCCCGCGCGGTGGGTCTGACGCCGATCGTATCACCTGCAGGCCCCCGCCCCGCCGACTACGATGCCGCGCATCGGCGGGCGACCCGTCCCGGTCGCCGAACCGCATGGAGGCTGCGCCGCGCGTGTCGACCAACCTGACCCAGCTCTTCGCGCGTCTGATCGTGTGCGCGATGTTCCTGCCCACCGGCGCGCGCCACCTCTTCCAGACCGAGCGCTTCACCCCCGAGGAAGCGGCACGCATCGAGCGCATGGGGTCCGCGGCTTCGGATGCCATCAAGGCGGTGGAGAAGAAGGTGAAGCCCGCGTCGCTCACGCTCAAGGACGACGCCGCGGCCCAGCCCGACGAGGATGGACATCGATTCCGTGCGCTGAACCGGCTGGCGCTGCGTCTGGACGACGCGCACGTGCCGCAGCCGGTGCTGGTGGCCTGGCTGGTGGCCGTCGCGGAACTGGCGGGCGCGCTCTCCGTGCTGGCCGGCTTCCTGTGCCGGCTGACCTGCCCGGCGCTGACGCTGGTGGGCGCCTTCACGCTGTGGCGCGTGGTGTGGCCGGCGCTGGACGGCGCCATGCCGTGGACCTGGTCCGTCGCGCAGTCGCAGATGGCGGCCAGCTGGCTGGCGGCCACGCTGCTGCCGGTCTCCATCTTCCTGCTGGGTCCGGGGCAGCCGTCCATCGAGGCGGCCCTGAAGAAGTCCGGCAAGGGCGGCAAGGGCGGCGCGAAGAAGCCGGCCGAGGCCGAGTGAACCGGACGAGGCGCGCGTGAACCCCCCTCCCAACCTCGAGGCGGAGCGACTGGTGAGGCAGCTGGGCGGCGCCCCGGTGCGTCGCCACTGGGCCGCGCCGATCGTGGCGTGGGTGGGATCCGTGGGACTGCACGGCGGGCTGGCGGTGGCCATCATCGCCTCCGCCGCCACCGCAGCCCACTTCGCCGCCAAGCCCCCGCCACCGCCCGCACTGGTGCTCGACTTTCAGCAGCCCGTCTACGCGCCCACGGCATCGTTGGCCTTCGACGCGGCGCACGCAGGCTCCGGTCGTGCGGCGCCGACCGCCGGCACGACGACCGTGACCATGCCCGACGCCGCGGCCGCGGAGAACCTGCGCGCCTCGGCGGCGGACGCGCTGGCCGCGCTCCGTCGCGCCGAGCCCACCATCTCCCTGGCCGCGCACCGGATGGGCCGTCTGGGCGGCGAGTCCCGCCCCATCCAGGTGGACTTCGTGGGACTGCGCGCCTCCAACGCGCGGCGCATCGTCTACGTGGTGGACGCCAGCGGCAGCCTGGTGGGCAGCTTTCCGCAGGTGATCGAGGAACTTCGCCGCAGCCTGCTGAAGCTGGATCCGCGACAGAGCTTCGGCATCATCTTCATCCAGCGCGGCGACGCGCTCATCGTGCCGCCGGGCGGCGCGCTGCAGCCGGCCACGCCCGAGCGGCTGTCCGAGGCGATGCAGTGGGTGGACGCCAAGGTGATGCCCACCGGCCGCAGCAACCCGATCGCGGCGCTGGAGGCGGCGATGGCGCTCAAGCCCGAGATCGTCTTCCTGCTGTCGGCGGACATCACGGGGGCCGGCGAGTACGAGCTGTCCGAGAAGGCGCTGCTGGATGCCGTCGACCGTCTCAATCCACGCGACCCCGCCACGGGCCGCCGCGCCGTGCGCATCGAGTGCGTGCAGTTCCTGGATCCCGATCCCGTGGGCACGCTGGAGCGCCTGGCGCGCGAGCACGGCGGCGCCGACGGCTACACGTACCTGGGCCGCGCCGAGCTTGGCCTTGAACCCCCGAAGGAGTGACCGCATGACCCGACGCACCGCCGCCGCCCTCGCCCTGCTGCTGCCCGCCGCCCATGCGGCCGCGGGACAGTCCTTCGGCACCATCTGGTTCTACGTGAGCGAGACCGCGCCCGACGGCAGCACCCGCATCGAGTGGCTGGGCAGCTCGCTCATCTGGCTGCTCATCGCGCTCAGCACGGTGAACCTGGGATCCATCGCCGTGCTCTGGGCGTCCAACCGCCGACGGCGCATCCTGCCGGAGCGCTTTGCGCAGACCGTGGAAGGCCTGCTTCACGAAGGCCGTGACGGCGAGGCGCTGCAGCTGGTGCACGCGGAGGCCAGCGACTACAGCGAGGTGCTGCGCGCCGCGCTGGAGCAGGCCCCGGCCGGCTACGGCGCCATGCTGCGCGCCTCGGAACAGGCCGGCGAAGGCGCGGCCGTGAGGCGCTTCCGCCGACTGGAGATGCTGAACGTGCTTGGGCAGGTGAGTCCCATGGTGGGCCTGTTCGGCACGGTGCACGGGATGATCGTGGCGTTCCAGGCCATCGCGGGATCCGGCGGCAGCGCGGAGCCCGTGACGCTGGCCGCCGGCATCGGCACGGCGCTGGTGACCACCTTCTGGGGGCTGTTCGTGGCCATCCCCGCGCTGACGGCGTACGCGTTCATCCGAAGCACCGTGGACGCCGCCACCATCGAGTGCGTCCGCCGCGTGGAGCGCGCGCTGGCCCGCTTCCGGACGCGCGCATGAGAAGCGTCTTCGCCCGAGGACCCACGCGGCTGGAGGCCGCGCTGACGCCGCTCATCGACATCACGATGCTGCTCATCGTGTTCTTCGTGCTGGTCAGCCAGATCGGCGTGAAGGATCAGGTGCCCATGCGGCTGCCGCGGCCGGCACCCAGCGCCGCCGTGCCGCCCGGACGGGAACCGCGCGTGGTGGTGAACGCCATCGCGGACGGCGCGGGCGGCGTGTCCGTGTGGCGTTTCGCGGGCGTCGAGTACGCCCCCACGGAGGCCGGCCTGCAGGCGCTGGGCGGCGCGGTGGCGGCGGGGCTGCGTGCGCAGCCGGCGCTGGAGGTGAACCTCCGCGCGGACTCGACGATGCGCTACGAGGCCATCGCCCCCGCCATCGACGCCATCGGCCGCGCAGCCGCCAAGGCCGTGCCCGGCTCGCCCACCCGCCTTCGCGTGGCGGTGCGCCCGGAGGATGCGCGTGAGTGATCCGTCGGCCATCCTGCACGCGCTGGCCCGGCTCCGCCGCGGCGAGGGCCCGCCGGAACCGGCGGAGACGGAGGAACTGGACCGCTCCATCCGCGACGCGCGCGCGCGACGACGCGCCTTCCGGATGACGCAGCCCAACCTCACCTCCATGATCGACGTGACCTTTCTGCTGCTGATCGCGTTCGTCTGCGCCACGAAGGTGCTCCCACGCGAGGGGCTGCTGCGCGCGGACATGACCGAGCGAGGCGGCACCGGCATGGCTGCCGACGCGTTGGCGCTGGACGAGGCGCCGCTGCGGATCGAGATCGCGCGCGAGGCGGGCGCCACGCGCATCCGCGTGGTGGCGCCCACGCCGCAGCCCTCGGACGCGGAACAGCTTGGAGCCATCCTGGCCTCGCGCCGCTACGGACCGCAGAACCCGGGCGGACTCTTCTCGGCGGACCAGCCCATCGAGCTGGCACCCACCAAGGACACGCCGTGGGACGACACCGTGGCCGCCTTCAACGCCGTCACGCGCGCCGGCTACACGCGCGTGGGCTTCGCGAGGCCGCGGTGAGAACGCTGGCGGCGCTGCTGCTGGCGTGCGTGGCCGCGCTTCCCGCACACGCCCAGACCCCGACCGCCGCGGCGCCGACGCCCTCCGTGGACGACGCGCTGGCGCGCGTGGCCGACCTGCGCCGTCGCGTGTCCAACGAAGCCACCGAGGCGGGCCAGCGCAAGGCCGCCGACGAGCTGCTGGGCGTGCGCGCGGAACTGGTGCGTGCCAATCCTCAGGATCCGCGCGTGCCGGTGTGGCTGGCCGACCAGTCGGAGGACTGCTTCACCGTGGCGCTGCCCGCGGGCGGCGACGTGGACCGGGTGCTCTTCGGTCTGGCGGGCCCGGACGCGCGCCGCCGCGTGCGACGGCTGGCGGTGGAGATGTCCGGCACGGCGGAGGCCGCGGAGCGGGCCGCCAAGGAGGTGGTGGAGCGCACCGGCGCCCAGGCCGCACCGCCCGCGCTGGCCGAGCAGCTGAGCACCGTGGAGCGCCCACGCCGCATCCCGCTGCTGCGGGCGCTGGCGGACGTGCTGCAGGCGGAGATCGCGGAGTTCGACGCCGCGCGACGCCGCGCGCTGGCCACCTCGGCCATCTCGCGCGTGGACGCGCTGCTCTCGGAACTGGACGATCGCACCGCCAGCGTGGTCGCGCGCTATGCGGGACTGACCGCCGCGCGTGTGGGCGAGGAACGCGCGGCGAACCGGATGCTGGCCATCGCCACCGACCGTGCCAAGGACGACGAGGCGCTTCGCACGCTGGCCGACATGGCGGCGCTCCGAGCGGCCGGCCTGCTGCGCGGGCCCGCCGCGGCGGCGGAAGCTGGAGCGGTGCTGCACGGGTCCGGATCCACCGCGCGGCAGCTGGCGCTGGCCGAACTGGAGGCGCGCCTGCTCCGCCAGGCCGAGGGCGATCCCGACACGCCGAAGGGTGCCACGGCGCCCTGGACACGCGCCTTCACGGATCTGGTGCGTCGCGCCCGGCCGGAGACCGTGGCGGAGATCCGCGACGCGGCGCTGGCACGTCTGGCGCAGGTGCAGCGCGAAGGAACCGCGCTGCCTGAAGGCGAACCGATGGCCACGCTGGCCTTGGCGCAGGCCACGCTGGACGCCGGTCCGGAGCGCCCGGGCATGGTGGAGGCGCTGAGCAGGATCGCCGACGACGCGGCCACGCCCGTGGCGCTGCGTGCGGCTGCGCTGCGCACCATCGCCCGCGCGGACATGGCCTCGGATCGATGGGCCGACGCCGCCGATCGATCGCTGCGGCTGGCCAAGGAACATCCCACGGATCCGGCCAGCCCGCCGGCCATTGCGCTGGCCGTGCGCATCTCGCGCGAACTGGACCGCGCCGCCGACGGGCGCGACGCCGCCGCGCGGGACCGGCTGGAGCGTGCCGTGACGCTGGGCGTGGCCCGCTTCCCGGAGCACGCCGACCAGTCGATGTGGCAGCTGGAGCGGCAGGTGCTGGCCGCCGAGGCCAAGGCGGACGGCCACGACACCACGCTCCCCGAGACGCCGCCGCTCCTGCCCCCGCCCGCCGGTGCGGACGCGGACGCGCTCCGCGCACGCCTGGCCGCCATTCGTGCGTGGCGCCTGCTGGAATCGGGCGACGCCACCGCGGCGCTGACGGCGCTGGGGTCCGCGCCTGCGCCGCGCGCGGGCAGCCAGGCCGCCGCACGGCGCCTGCTGGCCCGCGTGGGAGCGCTGGCGGAGCTGGATCGCGACCTGACGGCGGACGCCGAGGTGGCCGCCGCGGCCAAGGCGGATGCGGCGGCCGTGGCCCGCATGGCACGCCAGCGCATCGAACGCCTGATGCCGGCGGAACGAGTGCCGGTGGAGCCCGCTCCCGCGGAGGTTGCGGGTGCGGGCGCGGCGCGGCGCCTGGCGGCGGGACTGGCGTTGGACGGCGCCACCGACGCCGCCGCGTGGACCCTGGCCGCGGACCTGCTCCGCCTTCGGGGAGACCACCCCGCCGCGATCGCCGCCTACGAGAAGGCGCTGGCCTCCGCACCCGACGCGCGCGAAGCGCTGGAGGGCGAAGCGGAGTCGCTGCGCGTGCTGGGCGGCCAGGAGCGGCTTGCGAGCGCCATGGCCATCCATCGGCGGCTGCTGGCCGGCCGCGAGGCGGGCACGGATCCCGCGCAGCGCGACCGCGCGTGGTGGCTCAGCCAGCTTCGTCAGCTGCAGATCCTGCAGGCCGCAGGCCGCTTCGACGAGAAGGCCGTCATGCGACTGAACCGACTGCGGGCGCTGGACGCGTCGCTGGGCGGGCCCGCGTTCGCGGACGCCTTCGAGCGGCTTGCGGCGGCGGCTCCCGCCGTCCCGCCGCCGTCACCCTGACGATCGCGCCAGCGTCTCCAGCCGCTCGCCCAGCGCATGCAGCGCGGTGAGCGCGCGACCCATGTCCCAGCGCTGTCGATCACGGTCGCCCGTTTCGTTGGAGATCACGCGCACCTCGCCGCCGGGCACGCCCAGCCGGAGCGCCGCGTGCACCACCGCCGCACCTTCCATGGCCTCGGCCAGCGCGCCCGTGCGCTCCGCCACCTCGGCCGCCAGCGCGTCGGTGCCGCTGCAGGTGGCCACGGTGGCGATGGGGCCGTCGTGCCGCGGGCCCGGCACGAACGTGGTGAGGCGCGGCTGGCACGGCACGCGATTGCCCTGGAAGTCGCCCAGCGGGAATCCCATGGCGGCGGTGTCCTGGAACCCCTGCGGCGTGCGGAGGCCCTCCTCCATGTAGACGCACGCCGTGGCCACCACCAGCTCGCCGGGCTGCAGCATGGATCCAGGCAGCGCGCCCGCGATGCCCACGCTGAGCACGCCGTCGAAGGGACCCTCCTCCAGCAGCGCGGCCGTGGTGGCGGCGGCGGCGTTGGTGCGGCCGATGCCGCTCACGCGCACCACCGCCTTGGTGCAGCCCAACGCCTCGGCTTCCTTCTCCGTGGCGGCGATCACCAGCAGCCGCATGTCACGCTCCGGTCCGATGGGCGGCGGCCAGTTCGGACACCACGGCGGCCAGCGGCACCTGCCGCTGCAGACCGCCGTCCAGATCCTTGACGGTCACGGCCCCCTGCGCCAGCTCGCCCCCCAGGATCACGGCGAAGCGCGCACGCGCCTTGCCCGCGTCGCCCAGCAGCTTGCCCACGTTGCGGGTGGCCTTCCAGCTGCTGCGTGCGTGCAGTCCGGCGCGGCGCAGACCCGTCAGCAGTCGCGGCATCTCGCGCTCCGCGGCCTCGCTGCCGTCGCTGATCAGGAACGCGTCCGGTCGGGGCAGCAGGGCCAGCGCGTCCTTGGGCAGCAGCCCGCGATCACCCAGCACCAGCCCCAGCACCACGTCGCCCATGCCGAACCCCATGGCCGGCATCTTGGGCCCGCCGAAGAGTTCCACCAGTCCGTCGTAGCGCCCGCCGCCGGCCACCGCACGCTCGTTGCCGCTGGCCTCGTGGATCTCGAACACGGTGCCGGTGTAGTAGGCCAGCCCGCGCACGATGCCGAAGTCCCACTCGCACCACGGGGCCAGGTCCATGACGCGCAGGCGCTCGGCCAGCTCCGCCGCGCCAGCCAGCGCGCTCTCGGGCACGCCCAGGCGGGCGCCCAGCGCTCCGGCGCCCGCGTCCACCGCCAGCCGCGAGCCGGCGATGGCGTCGAAGCGCGCACGGGCCTCCGCGGAAAGTCCCAGCGCCCCCGCGCGCTTCTCGAACTCGGCCACCTCCAGCTTGTCGCGACGGTCCAGCAGCTCGAAGGCGTCTCCAGCACGCTCCGCGGGCACCCCCGCCGCGGCCAGCGCCGCCCCCACCGCGCCGCGGTGCGAGAGCCGCACGCGCACGTCGGAGGGCTTCAGGCCCAGTCGTTCCAGCGCCAGCACCGCGCAGCCGATCACCTCGGCGTCCGCGGCGGCGCCCTCCACACCCATGAGGTCCACGTTCCACTGCACGAATTCGCGCAGGCGACCGCGCTGCTGCCGCTCCGCGCGGAAGTGCACCGGGATGGCGAACCACTTCACGGGCAGCGGCAGACTGCCCGCCTTGGCGGCCACCATCCGCGCCAGCGTGGGCGTGAACTCGGGGCGCAGCGCATAGTCGTCGTCGCCGCCCGCGCGTCGGAAGCTGAACAGCTCGTTCACGATGCCCGGGCCGCTCTTGGCGGTGTACAGCGAGAGGTGCTCGTAGGTGGGGCCTTCCACCTCGTCGAAGCCGCAGTCCACGCTGGCCTTGCGCCAGGCGCCCTCGATGTGACGGCGGACCGCCATCAGGTCGGGGTAGAAGTCGCGCGTGCCCTTGGGGCCCTGGTGGGTGACGGCCATGGAGGCGATGGTAGATGAAGCGCGGCCGCGCGCGGCTCAGGCCGGCAGCGTGTCGCCGGGTCGCCGCGCCCGCAGCAGCAGGACCGCGGGAAGCCCCGCCAGCGTCCAGCCCACGAAGCTGTCGAACACCATCACGCGGGTCCATTCGCCGGGCGCGCTCATGAAGGCCCACACCACCATGTGCGTGGAGAGCACCATGAACGTCACCATGGCCTCCAGGGCCAGGAAGCGACGCAGGCGGCCGTGCGCGCTGCCGGCCAGCCCCACCGCGGCAGCCAGCATGGCGGTGGCGAAGAGCTCCACCAGGCCGCCGCGCACGAACATGGCGGGGTCGTTCGGGTCCTGGCCTCCCTTGGTCAGCGCCAGCATCACGATGGGACCGCTGCGGAACTGCGCGGCGCGGGTCTCCGTCATCCGATCACACTCCTCCGCGGACTTCGACCCGTCCGGTTCGGGCGCGGACGGATAGACGTACATGCCGCTGGCGGGCGCCGCGTCCAGGGCGCGCGCGGTGGCTTCGCCGCCGGGCAGCGGGTGCAGGAACCGGTCGTACAGCCCGCCGGCCCACGCGAAGCCGCCCCAGACGAACACGAGCACGGTGCCGATGACGGTGGAGATCAGGTAGCGCAGGGTCATGCCTTCAGACTATCGGCGTGCACCGCTTCCACCGGAAAGCGACGATCCCCGGCAACCGCGGCCGTCCGCAGGTCGAATGAACGCGTGATCCCGAGGTGTGCCCCGCGACCGCGAACGGCGCGGGATGTCCGGAGACCGACCGAAGGAGACTGGTCATGTCGAACACCGTCCTGCGCCTCGCGCGCACCGCTGTCCTTGCGCTCACGCTCGCCTCGCCCGCCCTCGCCGACGCCCGACCCGGAGGGACCTGGGGCGACGGCCTGGTGGAACTGGACCAGCCCACGGCGCTCTCGCTGATGATGCTGGGGTCGATCCGGTTCGTGGGCAGCGATCCGGACGGGACCGACTACTACACCACCGCCTCCACCGGCCGCATCGAATACTTCGTGTCGGGCACCACGACCACCACGGTCCGGGGCGGCGACACGGGTGGCCGCAGCGGCACCGACATCGTCACCGGCGGCACCAAGTCGGCCAGCTGACCGGCCTCAGCACCCCTGCCGCTCGCGCGCCCAGCCGATCCAGCTGGAGTCCGGGAGCGACTTGCCCATGCTGCGGAAGATGAAGCTGATCTGCGCGTTGTGGTAGAGCGCGTGCGTCGGCACCTGCATCGCCGCGTCGACCGCGCGCTGGCGGTACGTCCGGCCGTCGCGCGTGCGCTCCACCATGCGCGCGCACTCGGTCGGCGTGAGCGCCGCGAGCCAGCGATCCCAGTCGCCGCGCGTCACCTTCCACGCGCGCTCGATGGCGTCCAGGTCGGGGTACGCCTGGCGCGTGGGCCACACCACCGTGTCCACGGTGCCGTTCAGCACGCCGATCCAGACCATCTCGGCGCCCAGCAGGTGCAGCAGCGTCTCGAAGACGCTCGAGAGGCCGATCGGGAACTCGCGGTGCAGCTCCTCGGCGGAGAGGCCGCGCGAAGCGTTCATGGTGCGGGCGGTCAGCCAGCGAAGCCAGGCGTGCGCGTCACGGACGGTGTGCAGGTCTGTCATGCGCGGCACGATACCGCGCGACGCGTCACCACTCGGGGCCGCCGGCGTAGCGGCCGTAGACGTCCGCCATGGCCTGCACCATCTCGCCCAGCGTGCAGCGGCCCAGCGACGCCTCCACCA
>CAZKHO010000080.1:0-11349 GCA_964552505.1 uncultured Bifidobacterium sp.
TGCAGCTGCTGGCCTACCACGCCGCCGTGATGCGCGGCAAGGACGTGGACAAGCCACGCAACCTGGCCAAGAGCGTGACCGTCGAGTGATGCTCCCGCGGATCGCGGTCATCTCGCAGCAGTACGGCACCCTGGGGGGCGGCGAGATGTTCGCCCGGGAGGTCACCGAGCGCATCGCGCGGCGGGGCCGTTTTCAGATGCACGTCTTCTCGCGGGCGTGGGAGTCGGACTGCGCGGAAGTGCGGTTCCATCGCGTGCCCACCTGGGGCGTGCCTCGGCAGCTGCTGCCCACGGCCTTCGCGTGGATGGCCTCGCGACTGGCGCGGCGGGGAGGCTTCGACCTGGTGCACGCACAGAGCCGCGTGGCCGACGCCGACGTCTTCAGCCTGCACTGGTGCCCGCACGCCTTCTGGGTGCGGGACATCCTGGCGCGCAAGCCCCGCTGGTCCGACCGGCTGCGGATGAAGCTGGACGACGGCATGCTGCACGGCGCGCCGGACCGCGTCTACATGCCGGTGTCCAGCCTGCAACAGGACGTGTATCAGGCGGAATGCGGCCAGCTGCCCGGCACCTGGACCACGGTCCACCCGGGAGTGGACACCGGACGTTTTGCGCCCGAGCGTCTGGCGGGTCTGCGCGACGCCGCACGCCGCGAGCTGCGCCTGCCGCCGGACGCCGTGATCGCGCTCTTCGTGGGCATGAACTTCGAGAGCAAGGGGCTGGACACCGTGGTGCGGGCCGTGGGCGAGACGCGCCGTCGCGTGGCCGCGCGCCGCGTGCACATCCTGGTGGTGGGCCGTGGTGACGAGCGGCGCTACCGGCAGCTGGCCACGCAGTCGGGATGCCCCGGCTCCATCACCTTCGCCGGCGCCCAGCGCGAGGGCATCGAGCGCTTCTTCGCCGCCGCCGACCTGTTCATGATGCCGGCCAGCTTCGAGACCTTCAGCATGGCCACGCTGGAGGCCATGGCCGCGGGACTGCCGGTGATCGTGAGCGACCGCATGGGCGTGCGCGACCTGGTGCGGGACGGCGAGAACGGCTTCGTGGTGACGGCCGAGGAGATGGACCAGGCCTGCGCCAGCCTGCTGGTCCGGCTGCTGGACGAGGGCGTGCGCAAGGCCATGGGCGAGGCGGCGAGGAAGACCGCGCAGGCACACGCGTGGGACCGCGTGGCGGACGCCGTCGAGCAGGTCTACCGGGATCGCCTGGCGCGGCCGAACGCCTGAGTTCGCGGGCGCCTCTCAACGAAGCGGATCGCCGCCCAGCAGCGTGCGCACGCGGTCGGCGCGCTTGGCCAGGGAGCGCAGCACCTTGGTCCATCGCACGGTGCGGCCGCTGTAGCGGTCGCGCAGGATGCTTCGCACCAGGGGTCGCCAGCCGGCACCCGGCGAGCCGGGCGGCACGAACAGGTCGAAGTTGGCCAGGTAGCCGTCCACGGTGCTCTGGAAGTCCACCGGGGGACCGCCGCGACCGGTGATGCGCTCCAGGCGCGTCTGGGCGCGAGGCGCGCGGTCCAGATCCCGGATGCGGTAGAGGTGGCCGGGCAGCGCCTTCAGCGCCCCCTGCATGGCGCAGCTGGCGATCAGCACGTGGTCGCCTGCCAGGCATCGGCGCAGTGGAATGCGTGCCAGCAGTTCGCGCCGGAACATCCCGTGCATGGGGGCCAGCTCCTCGCCCATGGCGATGGTCCAGAGGTAACGGAACATGGCTCCCCGGTCCGCCGGGGCGACGCCTTCAGGGCCCTCGTTCTTGAGGACGACGTCGTGCTCGTCGATCACCTGGAAGTAGGTGAAGCTGCCGCAGGCCGCAGGGTTCCGTCGCAGGCACTCCAGGTGGCGGGCCACATAGTCGGGGTGAAGGGTGTCGTGACCGCCGATCCACGCGAAGAACGGGCTCTCCGACGCTTCTCGCAGGAAGATGAAGTTGTCGTTGGCGCCCAGGTTCGCGGGGTGCCGGACCACCACGAAACGCGGATCCTGCCGGGCGAACTCGCGGGCGATCCGCTCGGTGTCGTCGGTGCTGGCGTTGTCCGAGACCAGCGCCACGAAGTCCGGGTGCGACTGCGCCTGGATGGATCGCAGCGTGCGTTCCAGGAAGCGTCCCTCGTTGTAGGCGGGGACGCCCAGCACCACCTCCGGGTGTCGCGCCACGATCATGGCGCGCGCCGGGGAGCCGCCGTCAGCGGGTGCGCCGCAGCCATCCATCCGGGGCCACCGTCAGCAGCAGCTTGTGCTGGATGTCGCGGTCGATCTCGAACTCGGGATGCGTTCCCAGCCACGCGTGCACCGCGGACTTGGGGCTGTTGCCGGGTCCCCACGGCCGGTCGCCCGAGAGCGGCGCCGGCATGTCCTCCACCAGGGTGTCGAAGACCACGCAGTAGCTGCCCACGCTTGTGAGCGGGGCGTAGGCCTGCAGCTCGGCCAGCACGTGATCGTGGGTGTGATTGCTGTCCAGGCACACCATCACCCGCTGGAACCCGGACGCGATGGAGCGCACCTGCTGCACCACCTCGGGCGCCACGCTGGATCCCTGGATCATGCGGATGCGCGAGGCCATGGGGTGCGCCTCGATGGCGGCGCGGTTGTGCGGCCGGATGTCGATGTCCACGCCCAGCACGCACCGTCGACTGCGGCGGGGGTCCAGCGTCTCGCCTCGCTCGGCGGCGTCGGCCAGGTCCAGCAGCGCCAGCATGGACGCACTGAAGACCAGCGATCCGCCGTGGGCGATGCCGGTCTCCACGATCAGGTCCGGACGCACCTTCCACACCAGCTCCTGCAGCGCCCACGCGTCGGTGGGGAACTGGATGGCCGGCCGGTCCATCCATCGGAAGTTGTAGGCCCAGCGGTGGGGCGCCACCTCGCGCACCCAGACGCGCGACAGGGCCTGCACGTCGGTGTCGGCGGCCAAGGAGCGGATGTTCCGCTCCACTTCCTGCTTGAAGGCCTCATGCGGGTCCATGGGTGAATTCGCTCCAGGGGATGGTGGAGGGCTGAATGTACTGCGCCCCGGACGGTCCGCAGTTGGCGGCCAGGTCCAGCGCGGAGACGTAGGGCGTGAACGGTCCGTGCAGCTGCGGGTAGGGCAGGCATCGGTACTGCATGTACGAGACGGCCACGCCCGCCCGCTCGAAGGCCTGGTGGTCCAGGTACTTCCTGGCGCCATGGCCCGTCACGTACTCGGTGCCGCCCAGCGAGCGCACGATGTCCAGCACCCGCTGGCTGCCGGCGCCGCCGATGCCCAGCTCGGGCGCGTGCACCACGCGCAGCCCCGGATTCAGCCCGAAGTGCGCCATCAGGGCCCGCATGGAACGGAGCGCCAGCTCGCCCACCGACTGGGCGGGCGCCTGGACCGCGTCGTCGAACAGGCGGAGCATGTCCTTGCCGAAGGGCGCGTCGGCATAGGCCTGGCGCAGCACGCCGCGATGACTCGCTCGCCAGTCCTCCTGCTCGTTCACCTGCACCTGATCGATGCGCTGGCCCAGACGCAGGTCGCGCAGCGGCACGCTGAGCCAGCGGCTGCCGGCGGCGGTCTTGGCCTGCACACGGTTGGTGAAGCTGCCCTTGGAGAACTGTACGTCGTCGTACACCACGAACACGTCGGCCAGGGTCATCTGCTCCAGGAATCCCACCCACGGGAAGTACATCGACTGGGAGATCACCACCCGCATGGTCAGTCCGCGGCCTCCAGCAGCCGCTCCATGAGCACCACGTCCCGCCACGCCCCCTCGATGTGCACGTGCCGGCGCAGCAGACCGCAGCGCTCGAAGCCGGACCGTTCGTAGCAGCGGATGGCGCGGGCGTTGTCGGATCGGACCCGCAGCGACATCTTCCGGAGACCGCGCGTGGAACGCAGGTGGTCCAGCAGCAGCGTCAGCGCGCGGCCGCCGTGGCCCGCACCCTGCGCCTCCGGTGCCAGGCCGATGCCCAGCTCGCCGCGACGATCCACGGCGTCCAGATCCGAGACCTGCACGAACCCCAGCGGCGCATCGGTGGCGGTGTCCGCGATCACCAGGAACAGTCGACCGGGCAGCGCGGTGCGGTCCAGCAGCCATCGCCGCACCTGCGCCTCGTCGCTTCCCCGCGCACGCGCCAGCAGCTGGGCCTGCAGCGGAACGTCGTTGCGCATCCGCATCAGGAACGGCACGTCCGTGTCGCGCCATGGTCGGAGGCGGGTCGCGCCATGCTCCAGCGTCATGGCGTCTCGCCATCCAGGAACACGGGACGCACGGAGCGGCCCTGGAGCCACGCCATCTCCGCCAAGGCGCTTCGTGCGATGGCGGGGTTCAGCCCCACCAGCAGGTCGTGCACGTCCGTGGGCATGGCTTCGGGCGCCAGGATGGGCACTCCGAAGAGCTGCTTGCCCTGCCGGAAGGGACTGGCGTCCAGCACGCAACGCACGCGGCCGGCGTCCTGCAGCGTGGTGAGGATGTACGCGCCGTAGAAGCCGGAGCCGTAGACGGCCAGCGGCCTGCCGTGCAGAGCGGCTTCGGCGCTGCGGATCCGCTGATTCATGCCGCGCCAGTGGGCGGCCAGCCGCGCCGCCTGGTCCGCTTCCGTGGCGGCGTCCGGCGGGGCGGTGGGCGCGCCCGAACGCGAGGCACGGAACACCAGCGCACCTCGATGCGCCCGGTCCTCGATCTCCACGCTGGTGAAGCCCGCATCCCGCAGCAGACGGTGCAGCGACGCGCGCGTGAAGTGGTTCACGTGATCGATCACCACCAGGTCGGCCACGTTGCCGAAGGTGTCCGGCACGATGCCGTAGAAGGTGCCGCGGTCGGACAGCAGGTCCGCCACCTTGCGCACGGTGGCCGCGGGCTGGGTGATGTGCTCCAGGGCGAAGAACGAGGTGACCACGTCGAATCGTCCGCGCCAGTCCGTCGGCGTCTCGTCCACCGCCTGGCGGTCGTCGGGCACCAGCCTTCGCCAGTGCTCGCGGTACATGGCGCTCACGTCGAACAGGTGCACCTGCAGGTCCGGCCGAAGCGCCAGCAGGCGGGCGGGCATGCTTCCCTTGGCGCACCCGTAGTCCAGCAGGCGCGCGCCCTGCGGCAGCGACACCCGATCCAGCAGCGTGCGGACCTGATGATCGGTTCGATAGGTGATGCGTCCGTCGCGCACCTCGTAGATCTGGTCCTCCTCGTCGTGGTCCAGCAGGATGCGGTAGTCGGCCTGGTAGTAGCGGCGTTCGTCCTCCAGCGGCTCGCCCCGAAGGTGGCCGCAACAGGCGCAACGCCACACGCGCACCTGTCCCTCGCGCCGCTCGCACAGCGACGTCAGCGAGCCGCCGGGAGGCGCCTCGTACAGCGGCGTGCCGAGCGGGCTGTCGCAGACGTTGCAGCGCACGCGGCGGCTCAGACCTCGACGAACAGCTCCGGATGCACCTTGCGGAAGTCCACGCCTGCGGCGAAGGAACCCTTCCATCCGTGCGACCGGCCCACCGGGTCGTTGAAGTTGAAGTACCGGAACTGCATCGACCACCGGCTGCGGGTGCCACGGTTGTGTCCGGAGGCGTGCAGCACCAGGAAGTCCATGATCACCAGGTCGCGGGGATTGGAGAGCGGCGCCACCTGCGGGTAGCGCGCGATCCACGCCTCCTCGTCCTTGATCTTCAGGGAGTAGGCGCCGGTGCGGCCGGCGCCCTCCGGGTCTGCGTTGTAGACGGGCAGCGGTCCCGCCTTGTGCGATCCCGGACACATGATCACGGGTCCCATGTCCTGGGTGATGGGCACCAACGGCGACCAGTACACCACGCCGTCCACGCTGCGGAGCTGGGCCGGGTACTCCTGATGCCACATCGCCCGGAACTTGTCCTCGAAGGGATTGTCGATGCGGATCCCGTAGCCGCCTGCCGCCACCGCCGGGATGGATCCCGCGCGAAGCTCGCGAAGCAGCGCCTCGTGGGAGGGATGCGAGACCAGTCGGAAGAACGCGGGGATCTGCTTCACCGCGTCGTAGATCTCGCCGCCCCAGGACCGGTTGGCCGCGATGAGCTCCCTGTAGCCATGGTCGAAGGTGGCGGGCGTGAAGGCGGGACGCGTGTCGGGCACGCCGTGCCGCAGCATCACCTGTCCGATCACCTGATGGATGCCCCGCTGGATCGCCTCCACGTCCTCGGCGGCGTAGAACTCCCGCAGCACCAGGATGCCGGTCTCGTGGAAGGTGGCCACCTGCTCGGGGGTGAGGTACCGCTTCATGGAGTCTCTCCGTGGAAGGCTCAGGATCCGACGACGCTGCGCAACACGCTACACACTCGGTCCATTTCCTGCTCGGTCAGGTCGTGGTAGCTGGGCAGGTTGATGGCCCGGCCCGGAATGTCCCAGGCGTGCCGGTTCTCCGGCCTTGGCGAGAACATGGGCAGCCCCGACAGCGGCCAGAAGAACACCCGCGCGTCCACGTTCTCCGCCGCAAAGGCCGCCTGCAGCCGCTCGCGGGTCACTCCGGTGTCCGGCGCGAACACCGCCGTGGGCATCCAGGCGCCGTTCACGCCGTGGGGCGGTTCCGGGTTCAGCGTCACGCCGCGCAGGCCGGCCAGCCGCCGGCGGTACCCGGCCAGGATGGCCCGCTTGCGCTCGATGAGCGATTCCACGCGCTCCAGCTGCGCGCAGCCGATGGCCGCCTGCACGTTGGACATCTTGTACTTGAAGCCCACCAGGTCCGGCCAGAACTGCCGGGTCTGCCCCCGGGCGCGCCCGTGATTGCTCAGGGTGAGCACGCGCTCGAACAGCGCGTCGTCGCTGGTGACGAACATGCCGCCCTCGCCCGTGGTCAGCGTCTTGGTGCCGTGGAAGCTGAATGCGCCGAACGCGCCGATGGAGCCCGCGCGGCGGCCGCGGTGCTGCGAACCGATGGCCTCCGCCGCATCCTCGATCACGGGCAGGCCGTGGCGCTTGCCGATGTCCAGCAGCGCGTCCAGGTCGCAGACGTTGCCGTACAGGTGCACCGCCAGGATGGCCTTGGTGCGCGGCGTGATGGCGCGCTCCACGAGCGCCGGATCCAGGCACCACGAGTCGGGCAGGATGTCCACGAACACGGGCGTGGCACCCAGGTGGACGATGGGCGCCGCCGAGGCGATCCAGTTGGTGTCCGCCAGGATCACCTCGTCGCCGGGGCCCACGCCCAGTCCCGCCATGCCCAGGTGCAGCGCACCCGTGCAGCTGGAGGTGGCCACGGCGTGCTTCGCGCCCAGGTGCGCGGCGAAGCCCTTCTCGAACCGCGTGAGGTACTCGTAGCACCGCTCGCCCCAGCCGTGCGCAGCCGCGTCGGCGGCGTATCGCGTCTCCAGCTCGGTGATCGACGGCTTGGTGTAGAGGATGCGCGACTTCACCACAGCCGCAGCTCCGGGACCGCCGTCACGAAGCGCGTGCCCTGCGTGGCCAGCGTGGCGTTCTGCTGTCGCACCTCGGGAAGGATGTTCCATGGCAGCACCAGAAGATAGTCGGGGCGTGCGGCGTCCAGCGCCTCTCGACCCACGATGGGGATGCGGCTGCCGGGCATGAACTTGCCCTGCTTCGCCGGATTCAGGTCCACCACACAGCCGATCAGGTCCGTGCCCACGCCCGCGAAGTTGAGCAGCGTGTTGCCCTTGGCGGCGGCACCGTACGCCACCACGGACCGACGCTCCGCCTTGGCCTGACGCAGAAACCGCAACAGGTCGTCGCGGATGCGCTCGGCGCGCGGCTGCAGTCCACGGTAGTAGGCGGCGGTGCGCACGCCGGCGTCGTCTTCGCGGCGCAGCATGCCCTCCACGGCGTGAGTGGCCGTGTGCCGCGCCGCGTCCGCCCGCTGCGCGAACACGCGCAGGCTGCCGCCATGCGTGGGAAGTTCCTGCACGTCGAACACCTGCAGTCCGGCCTTCTGGAACACCGACCGCACCGCCGTCAGCGACAGGTACGAGAAGTGCTCGTGGTAGATGGTGTCGAACTGCGCCTCCGCCATGAGGCGGAGCAGGTGGGGGAACTCGAAGGTGGCCACGCCGTCCGGCTTCAGCAGCATGGCGAACCCCGCCGCGAAGTCGTCGATGTCCGGCACGTGGGCCAGGACGTTGTTGGCGGCCATCAGGTCCGCCGCCAGCCCGCGCGCGGCCATGTCGGCGGCCAGCCGGCGACCGAAGAAGTCCTGCACCACGTCGATGCCCTTGGCGCGTGCCGCGGCCGCGGTGCTGGCAGTGGGTTCCACGCCGGTGCACGGGATGCCGCGCGCCTTCACCCACTGCAGCAGGTATCCGTCGTTGGCGGCCACCTCCACCACGCGGCTGCCGGCGTCCAGTCCGAAGCGCGCCACCATGTCGGCCACGTAGCGCTCGGCGTGCGCCAGCCACGAGGTGGAGACGCCGCTGAAGTAGGCGTAGTCGGCGTCGAAGAGTTCGTGCGCGCGGGTGAAGTCCTGGGTCTGCACCAGCCAGCAGCGCTCGCACACCAGCACACGAAGCGGGAAGCGGCGCTCGGGCCGCTGGAGCGCCTCCGCGGTGAGGTAGGCGTTGGAGGGGGGTGCCGTGCCCAGATCCACCAGCGGCAGCGTGAGCGCGGCGGCGCAGTGTCGGCACTTCATGGATCGATGCCCGTGAAGGCCACGTCAAGAGGTGGATGAGCCTGGTCCCGCGGCGATCGCTCGGTCACGGGCAGCGGCCATCGGATGCCCAGTCGTGGATCCAGCGCGTCCACGCCGCCCTCGCTCTCCGGGTGATGCGCGGCCGTGTGCAGGTAGAGCATCTCGCAATCATCGCACAGCGTCTGGAATCCGTGGGCGAAGCCGCGGGGCACCAGCAGCGTGCGGTGGTTGTCGGCGGAGAGCGTCTCGGCGTGCCACTGCAGGAAGGTGGGGGAGCCGCGGCGAAGGTCCACCGCCACGTCCAGCACTTCGCCGCGCAGGCACTGGATCAGCTTGTCCTCGCCGTGCGGCGCCCGCTGGAAGTGCATGCCGCGCACCGTGCCACGGCGGGCGGTGCGGGTGCGATTCACGGCCAGGACGCGGGCCTCGCCCAGCAGGGGTCGCAGCTCCTGCTCGCAGTAGAGGCGTTCCAGGAATCCCCGCGCGTCGCCCAGCGGCTTGCGCTGCAGCGCCACCAGTCCGGCCAGCGGGGTGGTCGTCACGTCGAATCGGGCGCTCACGCCAGGGCTCCGTATTGACGAAGCTGCGCCAGGCAATGCGCCTGCATGTCCGCGCCCTTCCGCCACGCCAGATGCCACTCCAGCGTCTTCGCCAGCGCCTCCTCGATGGACCAGCGCGGAGTCCATCCCAGTCGCTCGCGCGCCTTGGCGTTGTCCAGCGACAGCATGTGCGCCTCGTGCGGCTGTGGCGCGGCGTCCACGCGCCACGAGGCGCCGGGCACGCCCTTGCAGAGCCGCTCCACGATCCATCGCACCGGCTTGGCGTCGTGGAGCGGCGGACCGAAGTTCCACGCGCCGTCGAAGGCCTGGCCTTCGTCGCACAGCCGTTGCGCCAGCCGCAGGTACCCGGACACCGGCTCCAGCACGTGCTGCCACGGGCGGGTGGCCAGCGGCGAGCGGATCACCAGCTCCTGCCCGGCATCGATGGCGCGCAGGAAGTCAGGCACCAGCCGATCTCCAGCCCAGTCCCCGCCGCCGATCACGTTGCCGGCTCGGCCGGTGGCCACGCGCACCCCGCGCGCCTCCAGGAAGGAGCGCCGCCAGGCCGCCGTCACCAGTTCCGCGCATCCCTTGCTGCTGGAGTACGGATCGTGGCCACCCATCGGGTCGCCCTCGCGGTAGGGCTGGGCGCGGCCGTCGTTCTCGTAGCACTTGTCGGTGGTCACGTTCACCACGGCACGCACGCCGTCCACGGCGCGCACCGCCTCCAGCAGGTGCACCACGCCCATCACGTTGGTGGCGTAGGTCTCCACGGGGTCGAGATAGCTCCGGCGCACCAGCGGCTGCGCGGCCAGGTGGAAGACCACCTCCGGTCTGGCGGCGTGGACCGCCGCCGCCAGCGAGGCCGCATCCCGCACGTCGGCGATGGTGCTGGACGCCAGCCGGCGCTCCACATGCGCCACCTCGAACAGGCTGGGGACGGTGGGAGGGCGCAGCGCGTAGCCGTGCACCTCCGCGCCCATCTCCGCCAGCCACAGCGCCAGCCACCCGCCCTTGAAACCGGTGTGACCGGTGAGGAAGACGCGCCTGCCGCGCCAGAACGCCGCGCTCACGTCCACTTCTTCCAGGGGGCCTTGCGCGACTGCCAGAGATCCTCAAGCTGGTTCTTGTCGCGCAGCGTGTCCATGGGCTGCCAGAAGCCGTCGTGCTCGAACGCCTCCAGCTGACCGGAGCTCGCCAGCTGGGTCAGGGGTTCGCCCTCCCAGCTGGTCTGGTCACCCTGGATCAGGTCGATGCACCGCGGCGACAGGACGAAGAAGCCACCGTTGATGCGACCACCGTCACCGCGAGGCTTCTCGGCGAACCCGTGCACCTGGCTGCCACGCATCTCCAGCGCGCCGTAGCGGCCGGGCGGGCGCACGGCCAGCACGGTGGCCAACTTGCCGTGGCGGCGGTGGAAGGCCAGCTCCGCCTGCAGGTCCGCGTCGCACACGCCGTCACCGTAGGTGAAGAAGAACGCCTCCTCGCCTCGCACGTGCTCGGCCACGCGCTTCAGGCGCCCGCCGGTCAGCGTGTCCTCCCCGGTGTCCACCAGCGTCACGCGCCACGGCTCGCTCTTGCGCTGGTGCACCTCCATGCGGTTGTGCTCCATGTCGAACGTCACGTCCGACATGTGCAGGAAGTAGTTGGCGAAGTACTCCTTGATCACGTAGCCGCGGTAGCCGCAGCAGATCACGAAGTCGTTGACGCCGTGCGCCGAGTAGAGCTTCAGGATGTGCCACAGGATCGGCCGTCCGCCGATCTCGATCATGGGCTTGGGCTTCAGGTGCGTCTCCTCGGAGATGCGCGTTCCAAGCCCGCCCGCCAGGATCACCGCCTTCATGACCCGATGCTATCGGCGCCTCACGCCATCGCGTAGCCAAGCCGGTCCATGGTGGCGCCGGCGATGCGGCGGAAACCGGCGATGTCGCCCGTGGTCCAGTCGTCGTGACCTGGGTGAGCCAGCGCGTCGGAGTGGTTGTACTTGCGCGTGAGCCACTGGCGGTCGGCCGACACGCCCAGAAAGGCCTCCAGACGCTCCAGTTCCTGAAGGCCGCGGGCAGGCTCGCCGGTGAGGTCCTCCAGGCGAACCACCGTCCATCGATCCTTGGGCACGCCGGCCAGCCGGGCCAGCGCCTTCTCGTTGCGGTACTGCCAGAGCCAGGCCATCTTCTCCACCGGGCTCATGGCGGGCCAGGCGCCGTTCCAGGGATCATCCCCCTCCGGCTCCAGCCCGAACCCCGTGAAGATGGGCGGGCGCTGCAG
>CAZKHO010000081.1:0-11335 GCA_964552505.1 uncultured Bifidobacterium sp.
CCGAGGGCTACCAGCGCTACCTGAAGTGGGCGCACGAGCAGGGCTACAGCAGCCGGTACATCGGCAGCATGGTGGCGGACATCCACCGGACGCTGGTGAACGGCGGTGTGTTCCTCTATCCGCCCACCAAGAAGCACCCGGGCGGCAAGCTGCGCCTTCTGTACGAGGCCAATCCCATGAGCTTCCTGGTGGAGCAGGCCGGCGGCATCAGCGTCACCGGCACCCGGCGCACCATGGACCTGGTTCCCACCGAACTGCATGCGCGCACGCCCCTGGTGATGGGCAGTGCCGACGAAGTGGAACACGTGCTGCGCCATGTGCGCGGCTGAGCGACCGATGTCATCCGAATCAAGGACCTCTCCCATGGGACGCACCCTGGCGATCGCGGCGATCCTCTGTTCGCACCTCTGTCTGGCCGACGCGGGTGCGCCGCCGCTTCCGGCCGCCCCCGGACGCGGCTACGCCATGCATCCGGCGGTGGCGGGCGACCGTCTGGTCTTCGTGGCCGACGGCGATCTCTGGACCGCGTCGCTGGCGGGCGATCTGTCGAAGCCCATCCAGGCGGCGCGACTGACCAGCGGCACCGGCATGGAGACGGCACCGGTGCTCTCGCCGGACGGTTCGATGGTGGCCTTCCTGGCCGACTACGACGGAACGCCGGAGGTGTACGCCATGCCCACGCTGGGCGGGTCCCCCAGGCGTCTCACCTTCCACCCGGCGGTGGAACGGCCGCTGGCGTTCACGGCGGACGGCGCGCGTGTGATCTACCGGAGTGATCGCGCGAATCCGCTGGGGCGCGACGAGCTGTGGAGCGTGCCGGTTGCGGGCGGTCCGTCCAAGCCGTTGGGATTTGGCGAAGGATCGCTCGCGGCGGTGGATCCTGAGACCGGCCGCATCGCGTTCACGCCGTGGAGCAACGAGAGCTGGAACTGGAAGCGCTACCGTGGCGGCACCGCGCCGGACTTGTGGCTGGCCGACGCCGAGGGCAAGACCTTCGCACGTCTCACGAAGACCGCCGAGAACGAGCTGTTCCCCATGTGGGTCCAGGGCCGCGTCTGGTTCCTCAGCGACGCGGACGGCCGCAT
Organism: uncultured Bifidobacterium sp.; assembly: GCA_964552505.1. Classification (GTDB taxonomy): domain Bacteria; phylum Planctomycetota; class Phycisphaerae; order Phycisphaerales; family SM1A02; genus SYAC01. Next base: position 1,086 of record CAZKHO010000081.1, read on the forward strand.
GAACCTCTGCAGCGTGGCGGCGGACGGGAGCGACCGGAAGCAGCACACCCACTACGGCACGAAGGACCTGGAGCCGCGCTGGGCGAAGTCGGATCCGGCGCGCGGAGGCACGCGCGTGGTCTGTACGAGAGGCGCCGACGTGGTGCTCTTCGACGCCAAGGACGGGAGCGAACGGACGCTGGATCTGCGTCTGGTGGGGGACCGGTTCCTGGACCGCCTGCGGCAGCGCCCGCCCGCCGAGGGTCTGACCGGATTCTCGTTGGCGCCCGAAGCCTCGGCGCTCCTGCTGGAGAGCCGCGGAGAGTTCCTGGTGCTGCCGATGGGCACGGATCCCGGCCATCGCGCACTGGGTTCGTTCCAGGTCCCGGCCCGCGGCACCACGCGCGAGCGCGGCGCGGCGTGGCTGTCGGAGGATCGCATCGCCTACATCACCTCGCAGGACGACGGCGACGCGCTGGTGGTGCGTGACCTGCAGGACACGGAGAGCGGCGAGGAGACGCTGGCCACCAGCGAGGCGTGGATGCTGGATCCCGTGGCCAGCCCCGACGGCACCTGGGTGGCGTTCGGCGACAAGACGGGCCTGCTCAAGGCGGTGAACGTGGCTTCCGGAGAGGCCGTGGAGGTGGATCGCAGCGTGAACGGCGTGATCCGCGACATGCGCTTCAGCCCGGACGGCGCGTGGCTGGCATGGTGCAGGCCGCTGTCGAACGGGCTGGGCCAGATCGTGCTCCGCAACATGGCTTCGGGCGCCACGCAGGTCATCGGCAACGGCCTGACCAACGACGGCAGCCCGCGATGGGACCCGGCCGGGGCGTACCTCTACTTCCTGTCCGACCGGCATCTGGACCCGGTGATGGACACGGTGGACCTCAACTTCGCCAACGTGGATACCACCACGGTCTGCGCCGTCTCGCTGCAGGCGGGAACCCCGCCGCCGGACGCGGCGGACGCGGAGGATGCGGGCATGGACCTGCACAAGTGGGCCACCGGGCGTCGCTCGGGGTGGATGCATCCGACGGGAGGCGCCGGGCAGGACGACGACCACGACGGGGAGAAGGACGGGGACGCGGAGGCCTTGGAGGACGCGTCCAAGGCGACGCCACCCCAGTCCGACGACGCCGGGGACGAGCCCGGACATTCGGCGGAGGATCGGACGCCGGTGGTGGTGGAGCTGGACGGCATCTCGGATCGTGTGGCCGTGCTTCCGATCGAGCCGGGAACCTTCGGCGGCATGGAAGCGGTGCCGGGCGCGCTTGTGCTGGGTCGCGAATCCATCCACGGCGTCAACGAGAACGTTTGGCCGGAACCGCCCATGGGGCAGGCGGGCACGCGACTGGAACGCTTCGACATCCTGCAGGGCAAGTCCATGCCGCTGAGCGAGCGTCCGATCGTGGCGTGGACCATGGACGACCGGGCCACGCACGTGGCCAGCTGGGACGGCCAGCATCTGGCGCTGCACGGCGTGTCCGGTGGCGACGCGGTGCAGCTGCCGCTGGAGGGGCTCTCGATCGAGGTGGATCCCCGTCAGGAGTGGCGCCAGATGCTGGACGAGGCGTGGCGCCTGCAGCGCGACTTCTTCTGGCGCGCGGACATGGGCGGTGTGGACTGGGCGGCGGCGCGTCAGATGTACCTGCCCATCGTGGATCGGGTGGGCACGCGCCAGGAACTGAACGACCTGATCGGACAGATGAGCGGCGAGCTGGGAAACAGCCACGTGTACATCGGCGGCGGCGAGGAGTTCCGGAAGCCCGAGGCCAGCACCATCGGCACGCTGGGCGCGGACGTGGAGCAGGCCCAGGGTGGATGGCGCATCGTCCGCGTGCTGCCGGACTGCAGCGCCATGGGCGGACCGGCCAGCCCGCTGGCGGCCCCGTTCCGACATGTGAAGCCGGGCGAGTTCATCGTGGAGGTGGACGGACGTCCGGTCGCGCCGGACCAGGACCTGGGAGCGCTGCTGGTGGGGCGCGCGGACCGCGTGACCATGATCGGTCTGGCCAAGGATCCCGACGGCACCGACGCCCGAACGGTGCAGATCACCTTGCCCTCGAGCGAGGCGGAACTGCGCTACCTGGACTGGGTGGAGACCAACCGGCGTCGCGTGGCGGAACGCAGCGGCGGTCGCCTGGGCTACCTGCACGTGCCCGACATGGACTCGGCCGGCATCACTGCGTTCACCCGCGGGTTCTTCCCGCAGACGGATCGTGACGGTCTGGTGGTGGACATCCGCAACAACGGCGGCGGCTACGTGAGTCCGGTGCTGGTGGAGCGCCTCATGCGGCGCCCGTGGTCCTACAGCGTCCCGCGCGACGGCCGCACGGAGACCAACCCGTCCCGCACCATGGCCGGTCCCGTCGCGGTCCTCATCGACCAGAACGCCGGCAGCGACGGCGACATCTTCCCGCAGACCATGCGTGAGGTGAAGGTGGGCACACTCATCGGCACGCGCACCTGGGGCGGCGTGGTGGGCATCGAGGGCGACAAGCCCTTCGTGGACGGCGGCATGGCCACGCAGCCGGGCTGGGGCCACTGGACGCCTTCGCGCGGCTACGCCGTGGAGAACCAGGGCGTGGCGCCGGACATCGAGGTGGAGATCACGCCCGCCGACCGCGCCGCAGGCCGCGATCCACAGCTGGAAAAGGCGATCGAGACCCTGCAGGGTCAGCTGCCGGCGAAGCGGTTTGCGCCGCCCAGGCCGGAGAGCACGCCGCCGACGGCGCCGGTGAAGTGAGCGCGGGGCGGGCGGGTCGAGCGTGCCTGCTCGTCCGCTCGCCGGCGCGGCTCACTCGAACGCGCCGCGCTCCACGATGTCGAAGTCGTGGATGGCGGCCAGATCCTTTCGGCTCATCTGGCCCACGGCGAGCAGGTTGCGGACCAGACGCCTGGGCTTCTCCACCGCCAGCGCGCCCAGCAGGGCGAACTTGGCGTCCAGGATGCCCTTGAGGTCGGCGGTGGTGTTCCGCGCGTGGCCCGCGGGGAACATCACCAGGCCGCTGTCGAAGGTCTCGCCGCCCTCCATCTCCACCTTCAGCGAGGTGGGGATGCCTTCGGGATAGCGCTTGTCGTACTCGGCGCCGCCGTGCTCGAAGTCCATCTTGCCCATCAGCGTGCGGGTGAACTGGTTCTTGATGGCGGCGGGGTCGTAGTCGTGCGGCCCCAGCATGAGCGTCTTCCAGGTGTCGTCGCTGGAGGCGCCCAGGGCGTCCGGTCCCTTCTTGGCCACACGCTCCGCGGCCTTCCGAAGCAGCGTGCCCACGATGTAGACCATGCTGTGGTCGGCGCTCTGGCGCGTCTTGGGGTCCCGCTTGGCGGGGTCGCCGATGATGCCGAACGCCGGCTCGTAGGCCGTGATCAGGATGCGCTTGATCGACTGGGGCTTCTGCGCGATGGCCGGATGCTTGCGCACCAGGTCGATCATGCCCTGCAGCGCGCCGGCGCTCTGATGCTCGTACAGGCCCAGCTTGAAGTGCATGCCCATGACGGCGAAGTCGTCGCCGCCCATGGAGAGGTGCAGGTCGAACGGACTGTCGCCCTTGGTCTTCACGAACTGCCGGAACATGCTCTCCGGGTTGCGGAAGATGTCGCGGGGCCCCAGGAAGCCGCGCATGGAGCGCTGCATGCAGAGGATGGCGAACTCGGTGCTGATGGCCGCGCTGGCGCCCTTGGAGTCGCTGAGCTGCTTGCCGGCACGGATGGCGCGCCAGGGGATGGCGTGCGCCACGAACATGCCGATGGCGCTCTCGATCTCGTCGGCGCTGGCCCCCAGCATGGCGCCGTAGACGGCGGCGCTGGCGACGGCGCCGTGCACCACATGGTCGATCTTGTAGGTCTTGAGCGAGAACACCTCGGCCAGGCGGCCGCGGATCTCGTCCAGGCAGACCATGCCGCGGAGCGCGAAGGCGCCGTCCTCGCCGGCCATCTGCGCCGCCGCCACCGGCACCGCGTAGAAGTCGTTGTGGCCGAACTCGCCGGCGGTGTGCCCAAGCTGCGGTCGGTAGCCGAAGTTGGTGCCGTTGCTGTCCCATTCGCGCACGGCCGCGCCGTTGGCCACCACGGCCTTCTCGGGCGCCACGCGCTTGCGGCTGCCGAACACCGTCACGCCCTTCTTGGACGGATAGCGCAGCGCCTCCTGCCGGAGCAGGGTGGGGGCGTTGGTGCCCAGAGCCAGCGCGCTGGCGCCGCAGAGCACCGCGTCGGTGAAGAACAGGCCGGTCCGCTCCAGCACCGCGTCCCCTGGGGCGCCGTCTCGGAGGAAGTCGATGGCGTACTGCCCGATGCCCAGGGCCTGGTTGGTGTCGCGGTTCAGGATGCGGGTGGGGGCGCTCATGGTGGTTCTCCCGTGAAAGGGCCACCAATCTAGCAGCGCCGAAGGCGGCCGTTCAGGCCGGGAACAGCGCCTCGAGCAGCTCCACCACGCCCTTGCCCTGCGTGGCGATGGTCTCCAGGATGGGCCGGCCTGCGGCGATGTCCAGCAGCTCGCGCACCAGCTTGGCCTCGCCGGCGTGGTCCGCCTTGTTGGCGACGAAGATGTCGGCGATCTCCAGGATGCCTGCCTTGTCCATCTGCACGCTGTCGCCCATGCCTGGCACCACCACCACGGCCGTGCGGTCCACATGGTGGCGGATGGCCACGTCGTTCTGTCCGGCCCCCACGGTCTCCACCACCACGTCGTCGAAGCCCGCGTCGCCGAGCAGCCCCAGGATGTCCGGCAGGCTGGCGTAGTCCTCGCCCACGATGGCCAGCGACCGGTAGAAGACCTTGTCGTCGACGGCGTTGAAGTCCACGCGCAGCCGGTCGCCCAGCAGCGCGCCGCCCGTGATGGGGCTCATGGGATCGAAGGCGATGACGGCCATGCGGCGGCCACGGCGCACGGCTTCGCCCACCATGCTGGCCACCAGCGTGCTCTTGCCCGCGCCCGGCGCGCCGGTGATGCCCACCACGCGCTTGGGACGGCGTCCCTGCAGCGTCCCGGTGGGCCTGGCGTGAGCCATGCTGATCCGCCGGGCCAGCTGGGCCTCGGCGCTGGGCGAGGCGAGCGCGGCGTAGGGCTTCACGGCCTGGCGCACGCTCTCCACGATCGCGTCCAGACCGGTTCCCGTGTGGTAGACGCGGTGCACGCCGGCGTCCAGCAGGGCCTGCACGTCCTCCTGCGGGATGATGCCGCCCACGTTCACCACCATGTCGGCGCGACCCAGCGCGCGGCATTCCTCCAGCAGCCGCGGCACCAGGACCAGATGGCTGTTGCTCATCATGCTGCAGGCGATGCAGTCGGCGTCCTCGTCGCGCGCGCCGATCGCCAGGCTGCGCGGCGTCTGCCAGAGGCCGCTGTAGATCACGTGGATGCCGCTGTCGCGCATCAGTCGCGCGATGAGCTTCACGCCGCGGTCATGACCGTCCAGCCCCATCTTGCCCAGCAGCACGCGGGGGCGGTGCGGCAGGTCGCCGCAGCGGTCGCGCCGCTCGATGGGGGTGGTGGGCTCGGTGGTGCCGCGCATGCCAAGGGGCCGTTCGGTTCAGGCCTGCGCTTGTCCGGCGGCGCCCGCGTCCGTGGCGGGCTTGGCCTCCACGCGGCGCGCTTCGGCGGTCCACTGGTCCGGGTAGAGGCGGTGCGCGATGGCGCCGATGATCCTGTGCATGTTCCGGTGGTCGTGATCGTCCAGCAGGATGGTCTTGCCGCTCTTGAGGATGGCTCTGGCGGTCCAGGTGCTTCGCCGGTCGCCGGTGGGGCTGCACCAACGGCTCATGTCGATGTCCACGATCTCGTTCTGATCGAAGACGCCGTCCGGGGTGTGAAGCGTGCCCTCGTCGTCCAGACGATACGGTCGCATGGAGGTCCGCAGCAGGGGCCACGCGAACATGGGCACGCCCAGCACGCCGCATCCCACGATGTAGAGCCAGAGCTGCATGGGCCGGTCGTATGCGGCGGGCCGCGCCGGAACGGAGCTGCCGTACTGCTTCTTGACGTACTCCAGGACCGACGCCTGAAGGGCGTTCAGCCGATCCTTGCCGGGAGCGGCCGCGCTCTCCAGAGGCTTCCAGTTTGGGTACTGCTTGGCAAGGCCGTCCCACGAGTCCTCCAGTTCCTTCAGTCGCGCCTCGGCCTTGGCCGGATCCTTGTCGGGGGATTCCAGCGCGGTGCGCGTGTCCTTGGCCACCTCGTGGGCGTCCGAATCCCGCTGCAGACGGGGGATCTTGTACTCGTAGTCGTACCAACCCCAGAGCGCGAAGACGAGGCAGAGAAGGCCGAAGCCCACGTTCCGCCACAGCGTGAAGGGCTGGATGCTGGTCTGGATCGCCATGGGGCGGGCAGTGTAGCCGCTGGGGTCCCCGGAAACGCCGAACCCCCGCGTGAGCGGGGGTTCGGTGATGAATCGCGATGGGGGCGGTCCCGGTGAAGGGGGGCCACTTCGACAGGTCCGGCTTCCGTTCCGGACCGTGCGGCCGCCGGTGTTGGCCGCGGTCGAAGGGTCGGGACAAGCGGTCTCCGTGCTCGTCCGACCAGTGCAAGGAGGGTCCATCCACTCGCCGACCTTGGTCCCTCGTGTCGGGGGTCCGACCCCCATCGCGTGCGTGCGCCGGGTGCGCCGTCGGAGCAGTGACGAAGCGCGCCCAGCGTTGTCCGTGGCTGCCTCAGCTGCAGCCCATGCTGTTCCCGCAGTTCATGCACCGGTAGCAGGTGCCGTTGCGGACCGTGATCGAGCCGCAGGAGTCGCAGGCCGGCGCGTCGCCCATGAGGGCGGCGTTGGCGTCATCGAGCGGATTGGCGCGCGGCCGTTCCGTGACGACGACGGTGGTCTGCGTCTCCAGCACGGTCGCTCCAGCCGAAGCGCCGGGCTTCGACACGACCGGGCCGTCCAGCACGCCGGCTTCCGACAGGATCGCGACGATCCTCTCCGAACCGGTGCCGGACGCGGGGCTTGACGGTTGCGAGCCGTCCATGGCGGCCGGCGACATCCTGTTGCCGGGCAGCGTTTCGCCTTCCGTGCGCTCTGACCATCCGGTGTCCTCCTTGACGATGCGTCCGTGCGAGTCACCCGCCGGCTCCGCCGGCAGGGGCGCGGGGGCCGACGAGGCCCGACGCGGGGCGTTCTGTTCCTTGTAGCCGGGGATGAACTGCATGCCCATCCAACGGAAGATGTAGTCCACCAGGCTCTTGGCGAAGGGGATGTCCGCGTTGGTGGTCATGCCCATGGGCTCGAACCGCTGGTGCGCGAACTTGGCCACCAGGCTCTCCACCGGCACGCCGTACTGCAGGGCCACGCTGATGGCGGTGCCCAGCGAGTCCATCAGGCCGCCGATGGTGGAGCCTTCCTTGGCCATGGTGATGAAGAGCTCGCCTGGACGGCTGTCCTCGTACAGGCCGACGATGAGGTAGCCCTCGTGGCCCGCCACGTTGAACTTGTGCGTGATGCTGCCGCGGGTCTCCTTGAGACGACGGCGCATGGGGCGCTCGATCACGCGCTCGACCACCCGCTCCACGATCCGTTCCACGATGCGCTCGCCGTCGGCGGAGCGCTCATCGGAGGCCAGGATCTCGCGGGCCACGGGCTGGATCGATTCGGACGACGTCGTCGACGTCGAGGTCGCAAGCGCCGCCGCCGCACGAGTCGCGGCCGGGATGGACGCCTCCAAAGCCGCGGGCTCCCCCATGGCGGCGGGCGCCTCCAGGCCCTCGGTGTCCTCCTCCTCCTGCTCCACGTCGGTCTTGGTGGAGAGCGGCTGGCTGAGCTTGCTGCCGTCGCGGTAGAGCGCGTTGGCCTTCAGGCCCAGTTCCCAGCTGAGACGGTACGCGGCGCCGATCTCCTCCACGCTGGCCTCGTTGGGCATGTTGATGGTCTTGGAGATGGCGCCCGAGATGAACGGCTGCGCGGCGGCCATCATGAAGATGTGGCCTTCGGGCCGGATGAAGCGGGTTCCGGTGGGGCCGCACTTGTTGGCGCAGTCGAACACCGGCAGGTGCTCGGCCCTCAGGTGCGGGGCGCCCTCCACGGTCTGGGTGCCGCAGATGCGGCGGTTCAGCGCCTCGATCTGCGCCCTCTTCAGGCCCAGCACCTTGAGACCGTTGAACTTGGCGTCCGTCTTGGCCTTGGCCGGATCACGGCCGGCCTTGCGGAGCACCGACTCGGGCATGCCCCAGGCGCTGAACGCGAAACCCAGCTCGAACACGGTGGGCAGCTGGTTCTCCAGCGCCACCAGGTCGTCGCCGGTGTAGCCCGCCGACAGCAGGAAGTCGCGGAAGGTGGGTCCGCCGTGCACCGGGCGGCCGCCGGCATCGGGCATGGGCGTGTCCAGGTTCAGGGTGCCCATCACGTGCGCCACGATCTCGTCGATCTGGGTGGCCGCGTAGCCCAGCGCCTTCAGCGCGGGACGAAGGCTCTGGTTGGCGATCTTGAAATAGCCGCCGCCCGCCAGCTTCTTGAACTTGGTCAGCGCGAAGTCCGGTTCCACGCCGGTGGTGTCGCAGTCCATCAGCAGGCCGATGGTGCCGGTGGGTGCGATCACGGTGACCTGCGCGTTGCGGAAGCCGAACTTGGTTCCGAAGAGGAGCGCGTCGTCCCAGGCGGCGATGGCGCGCCCAAGGATGTCCGTGGCGTTGGCCACGGGCACGTTGCCGGCTCCGAACTGCTCGTGATCGATGGGCACCGGACGGATGCGCAGGCTCTCCCACTCCTCCGCCGTGCGCGAGACGCCGTAGGCCGCGCGGCGGTGGTTTCGGATGACCCGCAGCATCTCCTCGCGGTTCTCCTGGAATCCGTCGAAGGCGCCGTGCTCAGCGGCCAGCAGCGCGCTGGCCGCGTAGCTGCGGCCGGTCAGGATGGAGGTGAGGGCGCCGCAGAGCGCGCGTCCCTGGTCGCTGTCGTAGGGGATGCCCGCCTGCATGAGCATGGCGCCCAGGTTGGCGTAGCCCAGACCCAGCGTGCGGTACTTCCAGCTCAGCTCGGCGATCTCCCGGGAGGGGAAGGCGGCCATCAGCACGCTGATCTCCAGCACCAGCGTCCACAGCGAGATGGCGTGCTCGTAGGCCTCCAGATCGAAGGTGCGGGTCTCGGGGTCGTACAGCTTCAGCAGGTTGATGCTGGCCAGGTTGCACGCCGTGTTGTCCAGGAACATGTATTCGCTGCACGGGTTGCTGGCGTTGATGCGGCCGCCGTTGGGGCAGGTGTGCCACGCGTTGATGGTGCTGTCGTACTGCAGGCCGGGATCGGCGCAGCGCCATGCGGCGTAGCTGATCTCGTTCCAGAGGTCACGGGCCTGCAGCGTCCTGGCCACCTTGCCGTCGGTGCGGCGGATGAGCTTCCACTCGGCGCCGGCGTCCACGGCCTCCATGAAGGCGTCGCTCAGTCGCACGGAGTTGTTGGAGTTCTGGCCGCTGACGGTGTAGTAGCTCTCGCCGTTGAAGTCGTAGTCCAGCTTCAGGTTGAGTCGCTTGGCGGTCTCCTGCAGCTCCGGAGCCAGGTGCTTGGCACCCTCCACCAGCGCGGCCACCTTGATCTCCTCGCGGACCTTCCAGTTCACGAAGGCCTGGATGTCCGGGTGATCCACGTCCAGGCAGACCATCTTGGCGGCGCGACGCGTGGTGCCGCCCGACTTGATGGCGCCCGCGGCGCGGTCGCCGATCTTGAGGAAGCTCATCAGGCCGCTCGACTTGCCGCCGCCCGAGAGCGGCTCGTTCTCGCCGCGCAGATGGCTGAAGTTGGTGCCGGTGCCCGATCCGTACTTGAAGAGACGCGCCTCGCGCGTCCACAGGTCCATGATGCCGCCCTCGCCCACCAGGTCGTCGCGCACGGCCTGGATGAAGCAGGCGTGCGGCTGCGGGTGGCTGTAGGCGTCCGGCGCCAGCGTGCAGGCACCCGTGGCGTGGTCGGCGATCCAGTGGCCCTGGGCCGGGCCGTTGATGCCGTACGCGAAGTGCAGGCCGGTGTTGAACCACTGCGGGCTGTTGGGCGCCGCCACCTGGTTCAGCAGCATCCACGCGATCTCGTCGTAGAACGCCTGCGCGTCCTTGGCGCTGGCGAAGTAGCCGAACTTCTCGCCCCAGTGGCGCCAGCAGCCGGCCAGACGGTGCACCACCTGCTTCACCGAGCGCTCCGGACCCAGGACGGGCTTGCCGGCGGCGTCGACCTTGGCGGAGCCGTCCTTCTGCAGCTGCGGCACGCCGGCCTTGCGGAAGTACTTGCTGACCACGATGTCCGTGGCCAGCTGGCTCCAGCTGGCGGGGATCTCGGCGTCGGTCATCTCGAAGACCGTGCTGC
>CAZKHO010000082.1:0-7963 GCA_964552505.1 uncultured Bifidobacterium sp.
GGGCGACTTCTTCGTGGCCACGCCGGCCCGCGACATGTTCGTGGCCATCAGCTGCCATCCGCCCGAATTCGTGGACAAGGTGCAGCAGCGGGTGCTGCGCGACTTCCGGCGCCTGCCGTACCCCATCACCGACGCGCTGTTCATCGTGACGCGCGACGGCGTGGCGGGAACGCGCGAGGCGGCGTGAGCCCACGGCGCTAGCATCACGCCGCCGTGGTGCTGCTGATCGACAACTACGACTCCTTCACCTGGAACCTGGTGCACCGCATGCAGGAGGTGCGCCCTGGCCTGCGGGTGGAAGTGGTGCGCAACGACGCCATCGACGAGGCCGCGGCCGACGCGCTCAAGCCCACGCACCTGGTGATCTCGCCGGGGCCCTGCACGCCGAAGGAGGCGGGCGTGAGCGCGCGCATGATCGCGCACTTCCGTGGGCGGATCCCGGTGCTGGGCGTGTGCCTGGGCCATCAGACGATCGGCGACCACCACGGCATGACCGTCTGCCGCGCCGCCGCGCCCATGCACGGCAAGACGAGCCAGGTGCATCACGACGGCAAGGGCGTCTACGCAGGGCTTCCGAATCCCTTCACCGCCATGCGCTACCACTCGCTGGTGGTGGATCCGGCCACCGTGGGTCCGGACTTTCAGGTGAGCGCCCGCACCGAGGACGGGGTGATCATGGGGCTGCGCTGGAACGCGCCGCCGGGGGCCCGCCCGCTGGAAGGGGTGCAGTTCCACCCCGAGAGCTTCATGACCGACGCGGGGCCGGCGCTGCTGGCCAACTTCCTGCAGATGGGTTGACCGTGCGTGCGGCGCGTCAGGGGACGCGCTTCATCGTGAACACGAGCGGCTCGGCCGGCTTCTCCGAGGGCTTGGCGCCTTCCTTCGGCTGGTTGGGCGTGACCGTGAGCACCAGCGTGTCCGCGTCCACCAGCTCGTAGCGGATGCTCGCCATGTCCTGCGCGTTGGCCTTCAGCGGCGGGTCGACCGGCACGAAGGTGGCCGCCTTGCCCTCCACCTTGTCCAGGCGAAGACGCATGAGGTCCGTGCGCTTGGGGTCGGGCTCGAAGTTGCCGTGCACGTGCATCTGGCGCAGGATCACCATGTCCTTCTCGGCCATGATCTGCGTGAACTCGTAGAAGGGCGTCACCCCGTTGCCGAGCGTGCGGCGGAAGGTGCCCACCATGCTGTTGCCGCGCGGGGCCATCCAGTGCTCCTCGATCACCGCGCCGTTGGGCTGCTTCTGCGTCCACCGGCCCTCCAGGAACGCGAGCGGTGCCAGCTTCTCGGCGAGCGCCTTCATGCCGGGTCCGGCGGGCTTGGCGGCCTCGCCTTCCTTCCTGGGCGCGGCGGCGGGGGCGTCCTGACGGGCGGCGGCGCTGGCAAGGGCGAGCGAGAGGGCGGTGAGCGCGGTGGCGGCGCGGAGCATGGGCTTGTTCATGGGCGAGACATGCTAGCGGCCGCGTGCCGCTACCATCCCGCCCCATGCAGACGACCGACAGCGACCTGGTCCGCGGCACCCTCGAGAGCGCCGACGGCAGCGAGATCGTGATCTCCCTGCCGGGCACCGACTACCGGCTGCGCTTTGCGCAGGGCGGTCCCACGGCGGTGCACCCGGGCAAGCGCGTGAAGGGCGTGGTGCGCGTGAAGGCGCTGCGCATGCACAAGGCCGAGGCCGGCGGCGCCTTCATCGAGCCCATGATGGGCCAGCCTCGCATCGTGCAGGGCGTGGTGCGCGGCGTGGACGCCGGCGCCAACCGCCTGCTCTGCGAGGTGGTGGTTCCCATGTGGGTGGAGCCGTTCGACGGCCAGCGCGCCACGGAATTCACCGCGGGCGATCTGGTGAACTTCTACGTGCAGTCGGGCGCCAGCTTCACGCCGGTGGCCTGAACCGTCCGTCAGGGTTGCGGCGGGGGCGTCAGCACCGACTTGCGCTTGCCGTCGGCGGAGATGGTCATCACCTCCGGCGTGGGTTCGGCGCGGCCGCGCAGCGTGCGGGTGCCGTCGTCGGTCTGCAGCGTGAAGGTGCCGCCAGGGCCGTCCACCGCGGCGCCCGCGATGAAGACCGCCTTGCCCTTGAGGTTGAACAGGTTCAGCAATCCGCCGGTCTGGGTGGCGCCGAGCGCGGCGATCCGGTTCTGGCCGGCGTACAGCTGCACCGTGCCGCTCTCCTCCTTGCCCTGGTCCATGAAGGCCACGATCTGGCCGGTGGCGGTGTGGGCGGAGATGCGGCCGCCGTTGTTGTCCTGCACCGACAGTCGCGCCACGGACTTGCCGTCCCCGTTGAACGCCTCCACCGCGCCGCCCCGATCGGCCGACGAGAGTCGGGCGGACAGCGTGCCGTCCTTGGTGTGCGACTCCAGCAGTCCACCCGCGTCGTTGGACGCGGCGCGCGAGGCCAGGGTGCCGTCCGCGGCGTGCGTCTCCATGAAGCCGCCGTGGTCGTCGTTGCCCAGCACCGTGCCCGGCTTGCCGGCGGCGGTGCGGAGCATGAGTTCGCCGCCGTGGTCACCCGTGCCGGTCTCCACCATGCTGGCACCGGAGGCGTTGCGAAGGCGAAGCATGCCGGCCTTGCGGGCGTCGCCGCCCAGGTAGGCGATCTCGCGGTCGCCCGCGCCGAACACGGTCACCGCCGCGCCCTGCGAGGTGGCCCCGAACACCAGCACCGAGTTGGCCTCCGCCTGCGCCAGCAGCGCCTCCGCGCGGTCCTTGCCGGTCCGGAACCGGACGGCCGCGTTGTCGCTGCCAGCCCGGCTCATGGCCAGATCGCTGCCGTCGGCGGTGGACTTCAGCCACGCCGCGATGCTCCCGTCGTTGCGGTGCAGCTCCAGCCTGCTGCCGTCACCCGTGGCGTCCAGATTGGCACCCAGCTCGCCGTCGCCGCGACTCACCTCCACGCGTCCGCCACCCGAGCTGGCGAACACGCCGGCCGCGGCCTTGCCCGCCGTGTTCCAGAGGTTCAGGTCGCCGCCCGACTCCGACGCGGCCAGGCGCGCCACTTCCGCGCCTCCGCGTGCCCAGAGGTCCAGCTGTCCGCCCTGCTCGGCGGCGGCCAGCTTCACGGACACCTTGCCCTGGGCGTCCACCACCTCGATCGAGCGCGCACGGATCACCTCCGCGATGCCGTCGGCCTGGAATCCGGCCAGCGTGCCCGCCACGGCCACGGCGCCCAGCGCCAGCGTGGCGCGCCGCCAGCGAGCCTGTCCGCGTCGCAGCGCGTGCACCTGGTTTTCGAGTCGGGCGAGACGGTCGAGCGTGTCGTTCATGCGGAGATCTCCTGAAGGCGCGTTAGCATACGGAAAGCGGCGTGCACGGTCGCGCGGGCACCGAGGCGCCGCACACGGCACGCCGGTCCCAAGCTGGAGCAACCATGGCACGGAAGGCATCGCGCGTGGGCGGATCGGCCCTGGGCATCGGACTGGTGGGCACCGGCTTCATGGGACGCGCGCACGCCAACGCGTGGCGTCAGGCGCCGTGCTTCTTCGATCTCTCGCCGCGACCGGTGCTGCAGGCGGTGGCCGGCACGAAGGCGGCCTCCGTGCGCGCCTTCGCCCAGCGGTGGCAGGTGGCCCGCGCCACCACGGATTGGAAGGGACTGCTGCGCGACCCCGCCGTGGGTCTGGTGGACGTGCTCACGCCCAACCATCTGCACGCGCCCGTGGCCATCGAGGCGCTGAAGGCGGGCAAGCATGTGGCGTGCGAGAAGCCGCTGGCGGGGACGCTGGAGGACGCACGCGCCATGGCCGTGGCCGCCGCCGCGGCGAAGGGACGCACGTTCGTGTGGTTCAACTATCGGCGCTGCCCGGCCATTGGGCTGGCGCGGCAGCTGGTGCAGGAGGGCCGTCTGGGCGCCATTCGTCAGGTGCGCGCGCGCTATCTGCAGGACTGGGGCGGCGCCGCCACGCCCATGGCCTGGCGCTTCGACGCCAAGCGGGCCGGCAGCGGGGCGCACGGCGACCTGAACGCGCACCTGGTGGATCTGGTGCGGTTCACCACGGGGCAGGAGATCGCCGAGGTCTGTGGAGCGATCGAGGCCACCTTCGTGAAGAGCCGACGCGCCGGCGCGCGCACCAGCGCCAGCACCGTGGACGACGCCATGCTGTTCCTGGCCAGGCTCGCCAACGGCGCCACCACCACCTTCGAGGCCACGCGCCTGGCCACCGGCAACCAGAACGCCAACCAGCTGGAGCTGAACGGCACCAGGGGCAGCGTGCGCTTCGACTTCGAGCGCATGAACGAGCTGGAGTGGTGGGACCACACGCTTCCGGCGCGCGAGCGCGGCTGGAGCCGCATCATGTGCACCGAAGCCTCGCACCCGTGGGTGGGGGCGTACTGGCCGGCGGCGCACCTGATCGGCTACGAGCACGGCTTCGTGAGCATGGCCGCGGACATCGCCCGGACCCTGGCCGGCCAGCGTCCGCTGCTGCCGCTGCCGGACTTCCAGGATGCCTTCCGCACCCAGTGCGTGCTTCACGCGGCCACCGTCAGCGCGCGCGAGCGTCGCTGGGTGAGGCCCGCGGAATTCGCCTGAAAACCCGCGCGGACGCGGGGATTCCTTATACTGCGCGGTCCCCATGAGCGCCCTCGCCAGCGAGCCCGCCGTCGACTCCCTGTCCCGCATCCGTGACGCGGTGAAGGCCGCGCAGGACGCGCTGGCCAGCCTGCAGAAGAAGGACGGTCACTGGTGCGCGGAGCTGGAGGGCGACTCGATCCTGCAGAGCGAGTACCTGCTCCTGAAGTGGATCCTGGGACAGGAGCGTCAGCCGCTGGCGGACGGTCGGCCGGGCACCACGCTGCGCAAGATCGTTGAGCAGCTTCGCAGCCAGCAGCGGCCGGACGGCGGCTGGGGCCAGTACCCGGGCAGCGGCATCGACCTGAGCGCCACCGTGAAGGGCTACTTCTGCCTCAAGCTGGCGGGCGACGCGCCGGACGCGCCGCACATGCAGCGCGCGCGCGAGGTGGTGCTGCGCATGGGCGGCGCCGAGCGCTGCAACAGCTTCACCAACTTCTATCTGGCGTGCCTGGGCCAGATCTCGTGGAACGCCGTGCCGGCCATCCCACCGGAGATGGTGTGGGTGCCCAGGTGGTTCTATTTCCACCTGGACAAGATGAGCGCGTGGAGCCGCACCATGCTGCTCCCGCTGGCCATCGTCACGGTGCTGCGCCCCACGCGCACGCTCTCGCCGGGGCAGGGCATCGACGAGCTGTTCGTGAGTCACCACGCGCGCCACCGCCTGAAGATGCGGCGGGACGTGCCGGCGTTCTGGCGCGGCTTCTTCGGCACCGCGGACTGGCTGCTGAAGCGCCTCCACGACCTGACGGGCACGCGCTGGCGGCGCCGCGCCGTGGAGCACGCGTTCCGCTGGAGCGCCACGCGCATGGGCCAGGACCTGCCGGCGCCCACCAGCGGCCTGGGAGCCATCTTCCCGCCCATGGTCTACATCCAGGTGGTCATGCACGCGCTGGGCATCCCCCGCGACGACGCCATGGTGCGGCGCGCGGAACGCGAACTGGACGAGTTCATGATCGAGGAAGGAAACCGCATCCGGCTGCAACCGTGCTTCAGTCCGGTGTGGGACACCGGCATCGCGCTCTACGCGCTGGCGGACTGCGGGCTGGACGTCTCGCACCCCATGGCCGAGGCCGCCGGCGAGTGGCTGCGCTCCAAGGAGGTGCGTCATCGCGGCGACTGGGCGGCCAACGTGGCCCCGGGCACGGAGCCGGGCGGCTGGTGCTTCGAGTACGCCAACGCCTGGTACCCGGACGTGGACGACACGGTGATGGTGGCCATGGCGCTGCGCCGCATCGGCGGCCCCACCAACGTGGCGGCGGCCGAGCGGGGCGTGCGCTGGGTGTTCGCCATGCAGAACGACGACGGCGGCTGGGCGGCCTTCGACAGGACGAAGCACCGGCAGGTGTACGAGTACGTGCCGTTCGCCGACCACAACGCGATCCAGGACCCCAGCTGCCCCGACATCACCGGCCGCGTGCTGGAGTGCCTGTCCTGGCACGGCCTGCGCACCGACCACCCCGCGATCCGCCGCGCGGTGCAGTACATCCAGGCGAAGCAGGAGCCCGAAGGCTGCTTCTTCGGCCGCTGGGGCGTGAACTACATCTACGGCACCTGGCAGGCCGTCATCGGGCCCATCCGCTGCGGCGTGCCGCGCGACGCGGCGTGGATCAGGCGCGCCGGCGCGTGGGTGAAGAGCGTGCAGAAGGCGGACGGCAGCTTTGGCGAGAGCGCCAACAGCTACGAGGATCCCGGTCTGAAGGGCCGGGGTCCCAGCACCGCCAGCCAGACCGCGTGGGCGGCCATGATCCTGCAGGAGATCTACGGACCGCAGGATCCCGACCTGCGACGTGCCATGGAGTGGCTGGCGGCCACGCAGCTCACGGCCGCCGACGCCGCCGACCCGCTGAAGAATCCGGACGGCGACCCGGCGGGTTCCTGGCGCGAGACCGAGTTCACCGGCACCGGCTTCCCCAAGGTGTTCTACCTGCGCTATCACCTGTACCGCCTGTATTTTCCGCTGATGGCCATGGGACGGTGGCTGCGCGCGCAGCCGGTGGCGTGATCGATCTGGGGCGGCTGCCGCGAGTCGGCGGCCTTCGGTGGGAGCAGTGTCGATCGATCTCGCGCAAATTCACGGCCGTGAACTTGACTCTGTCGAGGATTCGGGTCTAGTGAAAGGCATGCGTTTCGGCGCACCGGCGCGTCATAGGAGGAAGGTGATCACGTGATGGCCAGGCTCTTTTCGAGTTCTCTTCTGACAGCGATCGCTCTGATCCTTGTCGTGGCCCCTGTTCAGGCAGGTGTCACGGGATTGGGGGGCGAGCTGTCGGTCGCGCAACTTCATCTTGCCTTCGTGGACGGTGCGACCATCGGAGTGACGGGCAGCCCGCTGAACGGTCCGGTGTCCTTCACGGAGCCGAACTACGGATCAGCGACGTGCTCGAAGTTCGGTGATGGCGCATTCCAGCTCACGGTCACCAGCCTGCCCGCCGCCAACCGTCAGAGTTACCGCGTGTTGCAGGGCTTCACGTTGACGGAGCCCGCGAGCCTGATGTGCTCGGGCTGGTTTCCGAATCGGCCCTGGGAGAACGGCCATGTATCGGTGACGCTGCGTGATGCTGGGGGATCCACGCTGCAGACTTTCTTTCGAGTCGACGGCTTCGGGGGCTTCGGCGGCCCCGTGGTGTTCATGCCTGCGACGGCCCAGGGTCAGCACTACCGCATCGAGTATTCCTCGGAGTTCATCGCCGAGTCGATCGGAGGTGGCCCCTTGTTCCGATTCGAGTTTGGTCCGCCCATGATTCCGGGGCCGGCTGGCGCTTCGCTCCTCGCGCTCGCCGGACTCCTGCGCCGACGCCGTGTGTTGTGAGAGTCGGGCGTCCGGTGGGTGCGGGGGTATTTTCAAGTCCCTCTCGCCGACGAGTGTTCGGTCCAAGCGCTGGTGCCCCACCCTCGCCCGCTGAGAGAGACTTCGCTGGCACGTCCCCCTCAGCGGTCCAGCTTGCGCCGAATGGCCGCGCTTCCCAGCGCCACGCCCAGCACGGGCGCGTGCGTGATGCACAGCATGATGACGCCCAGGATCCAGAGCGGTGACTGCGTGGGGGGATGCGTGGAGAGCAGGCCGATCACCTGACCCACCACCGCCGCCGGCGCCAGCAGCCACGCGCGTGAAGGCGAGATCCACGCGCCGATGGCGGCGGCCAGCGCCAGCGCCGGAAGGACGCCAACGAAGTAGACCGGGGTGTCCCATGCCTCACGGGCGCCCGTGATCGCGGGCATGAACATCCATGGTGCCAGCCCCAGCGGCACCATGAGCAGCCAAGGAGCTTCGGTGCGGAGGTGGGATGGGGTTGGGCGGGGCATGGGGGGGGGGGGGGGGGGGGGGGGGAACCCCGGGGGGGGGAAGCGAACGGAGTCGGGGGGGGCGCCCCCCGCGGCCCCCGGGGGGGCCCA
>CAZKHO010000082.1:7973-11299 GCA_964552505.1 uncultured Bifidobacterium sp.
CCGGGAGCGCGGGAGGAAACCCCCAGGGGGCCCCCCCCGGGGGCACCAGGGCGGGGGAGGGGGCGGGGGGGGGGAGGGGGGGGGGGGGGGGGGGGGGCAGGGGGGGGGGGGTGGCCGGAAGCCTCTGGGTGGAAATCGTACGGAGTCTGGCGCGGCGCTCTCCGGAGCTCCCGGCAGGGTCCAACGTCGCGTCCCGAACGCCTTGGAGGCAAATTTCGATGCCTCCGACCGTCGTCCAAAGGCTTGGATCGCATCCAAGGATCCTCATTCGCAAGAAATGGACCTCCTTAATGAGGTACGGCCGGGCGAGTTCGCGTTTGGCTTGTTGGGTCGGAAGTCTGGCGTTCTGGGAGATCGCCAGGCCTCGTCGGTGCCCATCGAGCGCCCTCGCGTGAGGCGCGCCGGGAAACGGGCCGCCGCCGACGGTTTCGGCGAGGCATCCACGCTGGGAGCGGGATGCGTTCAGAGCGGAGCGCGCTCCCAGGAGCGCGCTCCGGAAAGGCATGACATCATGAAGATCAGCATTCTCTTCGCAAGCGGCGTGGTCGCCTCGGGCATCGCCAGCATGGCCAGCGCCGGCATCTTCGACTCGTACAACGTGGGCAGCATCGACGGCCAGAGCGGCTGGACCACCCGCGACAACTTCACCACCTCGGTGACCGTGGGCAACTGGGACCAGGAAGTGAAGCAGGTCAACGACGTCAACGGCAACCGCAAGGTCTGGCGCATCTCCAACGCGGTCCGCAGCACCACCTACTCGTCCATGCCCTTCACCTTCACCAGCGCGCAGGTGGCCGGTGAGACCAACGCGGCGCTGTGGAACAACCGCGGCACCAACGGCACCGCCCCGTACAACCCGGCGCAGTACGGCGCCTACGCCACCACCAACTCCATCTACAGCAAGGTGTCCTTCCGCTCGGCCACGGGGGCGGCCCAGCCCGGTCTGGGCATGACCTTCTCGTTCAGCGCCAAGCAGTCCACCGTGCGGATGAGCTACGTCCGCATCGTGGACAACGGCAGCACCGGCATCGACGTCATCTACTCGGCGCCCAACGCCGCCGGCACATGGGCCTCGCCGGACGTCACCCTGGCCACCCTGAACTACGCCGACCTTCACACCATCGAGATGGGCGTGAACTTCGTGGACGGCAACGGCAACGACTACTTCGGGGTGCGCATCAACGGCGGCTCGATCTTCGCGGGCACCACCTGGGAGGGCTACTACAACAGCAACGAGCTGATCACCGCAGGTCAGCGCCGCATCCAGGCGGTGGACTCGCTGCTCTGCCGCGTGAACAACAGCGTCACCGGCGGCACCCCCAGCCTGGTCGGAGGCGGCTTCTTCGTGGAGGACATGGTGGTGAACAACTCCGCCATTCCGGCCCCGGGTGCCGCGGCGCTGGTGGGGTTGGCGGGCCTTGTGGGGGCGCGTCGTCGACGGGCCTGAGTGGCGCGGTTCCAGAACGGATGCGTCTGGCGCCCCCGGCCGATCGGCCGGGGGCGCTGTCCATGGCGGATGGTGCGAATCCGCCTCTCGGCGGCTTCTCCGGCGGGATCGCTGTGATCCGGAGCCCTTGGGTTTCCCGACGCCTCCGAACGCCCAAGGAATCACGGAAGGCCCCTCGGTGGATGGTTGGCCGATGGGTGGGCCTTCCGTGATATTGGACCTCGTCCGTCGACTGTGTTCTTGCCTGAGGGGCGTCTTCGGAGTACATTGGCGAGGTCAGAAGGTTTCCCACCGGCTGACGATTCCCTTCCCTCGTTCCCTCACTGTCCATCCACAACTTGTGTCCGAAGCCCGGAGAGTGGTTCTTCCCGGCGGGGCGCAGCGCCCGAGAGGTCCGTTCCCATGGTTCATTCCAAGTTCCGTCCCGGTACCGCCGCACTGCTGTTCGGCGGCACTCTGGGTCTTGCCGCGAGCACACAGGCAGGCCTGACCGTGACCGGCGCCTCCGTCTACCTCAGCGTGGTCGGCAGCAACGCGATCAGCTACGACGTTTCGGTGGCCTCCACCGGCGCCATCGCGTCCTCGGCGTACGCCTCGCTGGCCCTCTCCTCCTTCACCAGCAACGGATTCTGGCTGACCGCGTCCTCGGATGGCAGCCAGGACGGCATCTGGAGCGTCTTTGCGGCCAGTTTCAGCTTCACCGCCGACACCAACACCGCGGTCCGGCTGACGGGCAACATCAGTTCGCAGGCTGCCACGGTGTTTCTGGTGGACCTCGACGCCAACAGCGCGATGTTCCTCCGCGCCAATGGCGACGGTGCCTGGGATTCGGGCGAGCTGCAGCTCCTGGCGGGTGGCAACTACATGGTGGGCGTGAACGGCCCGCTGACCTATGCCAACGGCGGCACCGAGACTGGAACCGTGCTGAACTTCGCCGTGGTGCCGGCACCTGGCGCCGCAGCGCTGGTGGGGCTGGCGGGCCTGATGAGCCGCCGTCGCCGCGCCTGAGCGCCCCCGAAAGTCGCCGCCCGTGCGGGCGGCCTTTGAACGCCCCTCGGCCTGCGCCGGGGGGCGTTTCGTTTGAGGCGCTGGCGTGAGCGCGCGCTCCATTTCCGACGACTTTCGACATCGGTTGAGGTGTCCCCGGCTCGGATGACGTGTCCTCCTCTGCGGTTCCCATGCGCGTGGGATCCTTCCGACACCAGGACTCGAGGAGACTCATGTCGACCATCACGAACCGTCATCTCGTCGCCAGCACCCTGCTCTTTGGAGGCACGCTGGGCGCGGTCGGTTCGGCGCATGGCGGCATGGTCATCGGTGACATGTACGTGTTCGACGCCTATGTGCTCCTTGATGCCGACAATCAAGTCGCCACCACCTTCCTGGTGCCGACGGCGACAGCCGGCATGTCGGTCTCCAGTGGGGACTCCTCGCTGACGCTCTCGCCCTTCACCGCAAGCGGATTCTCGTTGACCGCGACTTCGAACGGCTCGGGCATCTGGAGTGTGTACGCGTTGGAGTTCAACTTCACTCCGGAGGAGCACAACCGGGCGGTGACGCTCTCCGGCAACGTGAGCTCGGAACCGGCCATGATCATGCTCTACGACGGCAACACCCAGACGGCGCTGTTCACCCGCTTCGTGGGCGAGGCCGGCACCTGGAGCTCCGGGGCCATCGTCCTGACTTACGGGCACAACTATTCCGTCTACGTGAATCCCGGCATGGCTTCCGGGGGCATGGAGACGGGAACGGTGCTGAACCTCTCCATCTCCACCGTGCCCGCGCCGGGCGCGCTGGCGCTCGCCGGACTGGCCGGCCTCACGCGCCGTCGCCGCAAGGCCTGAGTCACTTCAACCTGACGCATCTTCCTGCCGCGGAC
>CAZKHO010000083.1:0-10498 GCA_964552505.1 uncultured Bifidobacterium sp.
CATCTTCGACGCGCGCGGCTTCCACGACATCGTGATCAGCGCCAAGAGCATGGACGCGCAGCTCTGCATCGACGCCTACACGGAGATCGCCCGGCGCTTCCCCTACCCGCTGCACCTGGGCGTCACCCACGCGGGCCCCAAGTCCACCGGCACCATCCGCACCGCCGTGGCGCTGGGCACGCTGCTGGCCAACGGCATCGGCGACACCATCCGGATCAGCTACGCCAGCGACCACATCGACGAGGTGAAGGACGGGCTGGAGATCCTCTACTGCCTGGGCCTGCGCACGCGAAAGGGCGTGGAACTGATCGCCTGCCCCACCTGCGGCCGCATCCAGGTGGACCTGTTCAGCCTGGTCAAGGAAGTGGAGCGCAAGCTGGACAAGGAGATCACCCTCCCCATCAAGGTGGCCGTCATGGGCTGCGTGGTGAACGGACCCGGCGAGGCCGAGGGCGCCGACGTGGCGGTGTTCGCCGGCGACCGCCGAGGCATCATCTACGTGCAGGGCCAGCGCGTGGCCAACGTCCCCGAGGAGGAGATCCTTCCCCGGCTCCTGCAGGAATGCAAGGAATTCGAGGCCAAGGTGAACCGCGGCGAGGCCAAGCTCGGAGAGAAGATCGTGGAGATCGTGCCCCCGGATCCCATCGGCGAACTCGGCTCCGGCGTGGACCGGATCCGCAAGGGACTCGTCGAGAAGGTCACCGTGGGCGGCCGATGAACACGCCGTCCATGCGTCGCGCCTTCACCATCGTCGAGCTGCTGGTGACCATCGGCATCATCGCCCTGCTCATGGGCCTGCTCATGGGCGGCATCGGCAAGGCCCGCGGCGCCGCCCGCGCAAGCCGCGAGCTCAGCGACCTCCGCCAGCTGCACGTGGCCTGGACCATGTACGCCGACCAGTTCGGCACCACCTGCCTCCCGGGCGTCATGAGCGAGGGCGTCCAGGACTACTGGAAGCTCAAGTACCGCGCCAAGTCCAAGACCGCCGACCAGGAGACCGGTGCGCAGATCTCGGACAAGCTGCCCAAGGTCTCCACCCAGGCCTATCCGTGGCGCCTCATGCCGTTCCTGGACCACGCGTGGGACGTGATCATGGACTATCGCCCGGCGGACGGCGGCGACGCCGGCTTCGAGGTGACCATCACGCCGCTGTCGCCGCTGCCCGGGGCCGCCACGCCCGCGCTCCTCAAGACGCTCGGCGACGCGCCCGACAACACGCCCGGACGCACCCTGGCCCTGCAGCCGGCCTACGGCTACAACGCGTACTACGTGGGCGGCGTCTGGCAGATGCCCGCGGGCGGTCCCACCACGCGCCCCAAGCTGGTGTTCGGTGACGTGAAGCCCTCGCCCAAGGCGGCCACGGCCATGGGCATCAGCGCCAGCGCCAGCATGCCGGTGGTGATGCAGAAGGTGGGCGCCGCCCGGTACCCCGAGCAGCTCCTGCTCTTCGCGCCAAGCGCCTTCATGGGCGCCAGTGATTCGGACATGGGCTACGCCCAGCCGCAGCCGAACGCGCCGGGCGCTCCGTACGTGGTGCCGCCTTTCCTGGGCAGCAAGGCCATCTGGCAGACCTCCGCCGCAAGCGACGACGGCATCAAGGTGCTTCAGAACGAGGCCGTCCCGCTCTCGCGCGCCGGCACGCCCATGCCCTTCGTGACCGTGGACGGCTCCACCTCCACTGGCAGCTACGGTCAGCTGCGCGACATGCGCCACTGGATCGACGTGGCCAAGCTGCCCACGGAGGTCCAGTTCGAGGGGCTCCACGGCGACGATCCGTGAGCGACGCGTGGGCGTTCAGGCCCGCGTCATGTCGGCGCCGTCGAAGGACAGGCTGATCACGCTCACGTCGTCCGCGAACGGCACGCCCTTGGCGTGTCCGCGCAGGAGCCCCATCATGGACTCCACGTCGGTCTCCACGTCGCCACCGGGCTCCAGGGAGGCGTTCACCCGGTCCACGCCCAGCTCCTCGCCGGCGGCGGAGCGCTGCTCGTTGACGCCGTCGCTGAACAGCACGATGCGATGACCGCGAGAGAGCGCCAAGCGGGTGCTCTCGTAGGGAAAGTCCGCCACGCCCAGCGGCGGGCCGCCTTCGGCCTCGATGCGCCGTGCCGCCTCCCCGCCGCCCGCCAGGGCCGCCAGTCCGTGACCCACGTCCACCATCTCGGCGCTCGAGCCGTCCGGCGCCAGCCGGACCGCGAAGAGCGTGGCGAACTCGGAATCGCCGCGGTGGCGCCGCACGTACTCGTTCACTCGGCTCACG
Source organism: uncultured Bifidobacterium sp. (assembly GCA_964552505.1). Lineage (GTDB taxonomy): Bacteria > Planctomycetota > Phycisphaerae > Phycisphaerales > SM1A02 > SYAC01. The sequence continues at coordinate 2,261 of CAZKHO010000083.1, forward strand.
CTCTCCACCAATCCGATGCCGCGCGTGAGGTCGCTGGCCAGGTGGGCCTGGATGCTGGCCATCAGCATGCCCGCCGCCGCGCCCTTGCCGGCCACGTCGCCCAGGAACACCCACGGTCCTGCGGGGCTCTCGCCCGCACCCACGATGTCACCCGCCACCACGCGACCGGGCTCCGAATGCAGACGCCAGCGCCAGCCGTCCATGGTGCCGCGATCGGCGGGCATGAGCCGCCGCTGCACGCCGTGCGCGGCCGACAGCTCCGCCTCCAGCGAGCGCTGGCGATCCACCAGCTCCCGCCGGCGGACCTCGCCCAGTCCCATGGAGAGGAACCGCCCCAGTCCCACGGCGAACGCTGCGGCGTCCTCGCCGGGCCGCGCCCCGCCCACCGAGTCCAGGTACACGAAGGCCTCGATCGATTCGCCCACCAGCAGCGGAATGCACATGGCGGCCGTCACGCCCGCGCCCACGATGCTCTCCGCCATGCTCAGGTTGGAATCCTCCAGCCGAACCGGCTTGCCGGCCGACGCGGCGCGCAGCAGGCTCCGGCTCACGCGCGGCTCGTCGCGGCCCGGCGTGGCCGTCTCGCTGGCCAGCACCTCCAGAGCGCCTTCGCCCCCACGCAGCACCATGGCGCGACGGAAGCCCGTCCCCTGCAGCAGCGCACGCGCGGCGGCCGTGGACAGTTCGGGCACCGTGGCCGCCCCGCCCATCTCGGCGGCCGAGTCGATCAGCAGCCGGAGCCTCCGCCCGGCCATGGACTCCAGCTCGCTCTCGGCGATGGCTCGCACGTTGGCGGTGCCCTCCTCGCCGGAGAGGTTGGCCATGGTGGTCATGCGCGCCGGACCGCCCAGGTCCATGCGGAGGCGGAACGGATGGATCGAGATCTCGTCGCCGTGGCGCAGTTCGCACGGCACCTGCGGCCCGATCATGGAGCCGTTGAGCAGCGTGCCGTTGCGGCTTCCCTGATCGATCAGGGTCCAGCGGCCGTCGTGGTCCTCGATGGTGGCGTGCCGGCTGGAAACCTGGGCCGCCTCCAGACGAAGGCCCGCGTCCGGCGCGCGCCCGATGGACACGCAGCTTCCGGGCTTCAGCTCCACCGCGTCGCGCTGCGGCTGGAGGAAGGCGATGCGCAGCGGCTTTCCGCTCACGCCGGCACCCGCTCCGCCGCTCGCTCGGCCTGGGCCGTGGGAGCCGGGCGCCGCGGCAGACCCGTCTGCGCGGCGGCGATGACCGACTCCATCCGCCCCATCGCCCGGTCCGCCAGGCCCTTGAAGCTCATGTACGGGAACAGGGTGAACAGCGCCACCGCCAGACCGCAGGCCGTGGTGATGAGCGCTTCGCCGATGCCGCCTGAGACGCCGCGCGGGTCGGCCAGCTGCGTCTGCGCGCCCAGCACGTTGAAGCTCTTGATGATCCCGATCACCGTTCCCAGGATGCCGATCATGGGACTGGCGGTGATGATCGTGGACAGCAGCACGCTGAACCGCTCCAGTCGGTGACGCTGCAGCTCCGCCGCCGCCATGGCCACGCCGTCGTCCGCACCGTCCAGGGCCATCCGAAGCGCCACCATCATCTCGGGCTGGCTGTTGCCGTCACACAGACGGAGCACCTCGTCACGCCGGCCCGCGCGCAGCGCCTCCATCAGCGCGTTCACGCGCCGTCGCGCCAAGCCGCCGGAGGTGCGCGCCCAGAACACGATGCGCTCCACCGTCACGCTGAGCGAGAGCACGCTGAGCACCAGCAGCGGCCAGAGGACGAAGCCGCCCTTCTGCATGAACGACAGGAACGATTGGATGGGTCCCATGAGGGCCGCGATCATACGGTTTTCCCTCGCGGCATCCGTATACTCGGTGGCGTGACCACCGCGACCGCCCGGATCGACGACGCCGCCATCCTGCACGCGGTGGAGGCCGCCCTGACGTCCGCCATCGCACACCGTCCTCTGGCGCCGCGGCTGGCGGAAGCCATGCGATACGCCAGCCTGGGCGGCGGCAAGCGGGTGCGACCGCTGCTGGCCGTCCGCTGCGGCCTGGCGGCGGGCGCCACCAGCGTGGAGCCGCTCCTGCCCGGAGCGATCGCCTTCGAGTTCATCCACGCCTTCAGCCTGGTGCACGACGATCTGCCCGCCCTGGACAACGACGACATGCGCCGTGGACGCCCCACCGCGCACAAGGCCTTCGGCGAGGCGCTGGCCATCCTGGCCGGCGACGGCCTTCAGGCGCTGGCCATCGAGGCCGCGCTGGCCAGTCCGGTGTCCCCCGCCCACGTGGCCGGCGAGGTGGCCCGCGCCTGCACCGACATGATCTCGGGGCAGGTCTACGACACGCTCGGTGGATTCCCCGCGGGCTGCGACGACCCAGCCGATCGCCTTCGACTCATCCACCGCAACAAGACCGGCGCCCTTCTGCGCGGCGCCTGCCGCGTGGGCGCCATCGCCGCCGGCGCGGTGCCCGCCACCGTCGATCGCCTGACCCGCTACGGCGAGGCCATGGGACACATGTTCCAGGTGGTGGACGACATCCTGGACGAGACCCAGTCCAGCCACACGCTGGGCAAGAGCGCGGGCAAGGACAAGGCGCAGGGCAAGACCACCTATCCAGCCGTGCACGGGCTGGACCAAAGTCGAGCGGTGGTGCAGGAGCTGCTGACCGAATCTTTGAAGGCGCTCGAACACCTGGGCGATCCCGCCGAACCCCTGCGCGCCATGGCCCGAGCACTGGCCGTCCGCACGCATTGACCCCTTCGGGGGGCGACTCGGGGCCCCTCCGCCGCTACCATCTAACCCCTGCGGGATCCTCCGGTCCCAACACCCCCATGGCCATCCTCCCCACCATCCACGGCCCCGCCGATCTTCGCGCCCTTCCCGTCTCGGCCCTGCCCGAGCTTGCCGCGGAGGTCCGCAAGGCGATCTGCGACCAGTGCATGAAGAGCGGCGGCCATCTGGCGCCCAATCTGGGGGTGGTGGAACTGACCATCGCGCTGCACCGAACCTTCGACTTCGGCCACGACCGCATGCTGTGGGACGTGGGGCACCAGTGCTACACCCACAAGCTGCTGACGGGCCGCGGCCACCTGCTGGGCCGCCTGCGCCAGCGCGACGGCATGGCGGGCTTCCCGGAGCCGCGCGAGAGCGGCTACGACCTCTTCAGCGTGGGCCACGCGGGAACCGCCATCAGCACCGCCGTGGGCATGGCCCGTGGCGATGCCCTGAACGGCGAGGGCTGGGCGCCCGAGCATGACGCGGGCCGCCGCGTGGTCAGCCTGATCGGCGACGCCAGCATCGTCAACGGGCTGGCCATGGAAGGACTGAACGCCGCCGGCACGCTGAAGCGCCAGTTCCTGGTGATCCTGAACGACAACGGCATGAGCATCGCCAAGCCGCAGGGCGCCATGGCGAGCACCTTCGATCGCATGCGCCTGAGCCACGGCTATGCCGAGTTCAAGAAGCGCGCCAAGGAGCTGGCCCGGCACATCCCCGGCGGGAAGGGACTCTCCGACCTCTATCACCGCATGGGCGAGATGAGCAAGGCCGCCGTGAGTCAGGACGCCTGGTTCGAGCACTTCGGCATGGTGGCCGTGGGCCCCATCGACGGCCACGACTTCCCCACGCTGCTGGAGTTCCTGAACGAGGCGAAGCACTTCGACCGTCCCATGGTCCTGCACGTGAAGACCGTGAAGGGCAAGGGCTTCTCCTTCACCGAGAACGATCCCAGCGCCACCCACTCCCCGGGCCCGTTCACGGTCCCGGACGACATGGAGAACGAAGGCTGTCGCATCGAGCTCAAGAAGAGCGCGCGCAGCTTCACCTCCGCCGTGGGCGACGCCATGTGCGACCTGATGGCGCGCGACGAGAAGGTGGTGGTGGCCACCGCCGCCATGCCTGACGGCACCGGCGTGAGCAAGACGCTGGCCAAGTTCCCGGAGCGCAGCTTCGACACGGGCATCTGCGAGAGCCACGCGCTCGACATGATGGCCGGCATGGCCAAGTCGGGCCTCAAGCCCTTCTTCGCCGTCTACAGCACGTTCCTGCAGCGCGCCTTCGACCAGGCGTTCCAGGAGGTCTCGCTCCAGGGACTCGCCGTGCGCCTGCTCCTGGATCGCGCGGGTCTGGTGGGCGGCGACGGCGCCGTGCACCACGGCTTCTGCGACGTCTCGCTGCTGGCCACGCTGCCCAAGGCCGCCCTGATGGCGGCCATGGACGAGCCCAGCCTGAAGGCGGCGCTCGAGTTCATGCGCCACTACGACGCCGGCCTCTCCGCGCTGCGCTACCCGCGCGACGCCGTGAGCCCGATGTTCGCCTCGCAGCCCTGCCCGCCGTTCGAGCTGGGCAAGGCGCGCGCGCTGGTCACCCACGAGCGCCCCGACGCGGCGGTGCTGGGCTTTGGCGTGATGGCGCTTGAGGCCATGGAGGCCGTGAAGGCGCTCGACGGCGAGTACCGCGTGAACGTCTACGACGCGCGCTTCGCCAAGCCGGTGGATGCGGACCTGCTGCGCGATCTTCTGGGTCGCGGCGTGCCGGTGCTGACCGTGGAGGATCACTCCATCCGAGGCGGCTTCGGCGCCTGCGTGCTGGAGGCCTGCGCGGATCTGGGCCTGGACACGCGTCTGGTCTCCCGTCTGGCCCTGCCGGACCACTGGATCTACCAGGGTGAGCGCCGTGAGCAGCTGATCGAGGCAGGTCTGGATGCGGGCGCCATCGCGCGCGCCATCCGAGCCGCCGTGGCCGCCGCGCCGGAAGCCCCGCGCGCCGCCGCCCCGTCGCCCACCACCGCCGCCGCGCGCTGAGCGCCGTCGATCCATGTTCGAGCGCCTGACCGAACGCCTCGGAGACGCCTTCCGCAACCTCTCCGGCCGCGGGCGCCTCAGCGAGGACAACGTCCGCGAGGTGATGGGCGAGGTCCGGACCGCCCTGCTCGAGGCCGACGTCAGCGTGGAGGTGGCCAACCACTTCTGCGAGGAGACCGCCCGGGACGCCATCGGCATGGGCGTCACCCGCAGCCTCACGCCCGCGCAGGAGATGGTGGGCGTGGTCCACCGCAAGCTGGTGGAACTGATGGGGCCGGGCGATCCCAAGATCGCGCAGGCCTCCCCCGGCCCCACCGTCATCCTGCTCTGCGGTCTGCAGGGCTCGGGCAAGACCACCACCGCCGGCAAGCTGGCCGCGCTGCTCCGTCAGCAGGGCCGCAGCACGCTGGTGGCCGCATGCGACCTGCAGCGCCCCGCCGCCGTGGAGCAGCTCCGACTGGTGGTGGAGCAGGTGGCCGCGGAGGCCAAGGGCGGCGCCCGCGTGGACTTCTACGGCGAGCCCGACAAGTGCGCGGAATACGGCAAGGCCGTGGGCGTGGCGGTCTCCGTGGCGCAGCGCGCGGTCCGCGCCGCACGCGACGGCAAGTTCGACACGCTGCTGGTGGACACCGCCGGACGCCTCCACGTGGAGGACGCGCTCATGCGCGAACTGGAGGGCGTCCGGACCGCCGTCCAGCCGCATCAGGTGCTCCTGGTGGTGGACGGCATGGCGGGCCAGGACGCGCTGGTGGCCGCCAAGGCCTTCCACGCGCGACTGCCCATCGACGGCGTCGTCCTCACCAAGTTCGACGCGGATCCGCGTGGCGGCGCCGCCCTGAGCGTGCGCAAGGTCACCGGCGCGCCCATCCTCTTCACCGGCGTGGGCGAGCGCTTCGACGCGCTGGAGCCCTTCCATCCGGAACGCGTGGCCGGCCGCATCCTGGGCATGGGCGACGTGGTCAGCCTGGTGGAGAAGGCCCAGCAGGAGGTGGACGCCGCCGAGGCCGAGCGCGCCGCGGAACGCATGGCCAAGGGCCAGTTCACGCTGGACGACTTCCTGGGCCAGCTCAAGACCATCCGCCGACTGGGCCCCATCAAGAAGGTGCTGGGCATGCTCCCCGGCGTGGGCGGCATGCTGAAGGACCTACCCATCGAGGACGAGCAGCTGGACCGCGTGGAGGGGATCGTGCGCAGCATGACCCCCAAGGAGCGCCAGAACGTGCGTCTGGTGGATCAGCAGAAGAGCCGCGCGCGCCGCATCGCCCAGGGAAGCGGCACCACCCTGCAGGAGGTGGGACGGCTTGCCAAGCAGTTCGAGGTGATGCAGAAGATGGCCCAGCAGATGGCCGGCATGGGCGCGCTGGGCAAGATGCGCGCCATGCGCGACATGTCAGGCGCCGGCGGCGGCATGCCCAGTCTGCCCAGCCGGGCGGGCACGCAGACGCAGAGCGTCAAGTCACGGTTCAAGCAGCGCAAGAAGCGCTGACGCGATTCAGGCGCGGTCGAAGGGAAGCGGATCCACCGCCTGCCCGCTGCTCCACGCCCGCAGGCGCGGCATGATGACCTCGCGCAGGTAGATCTTCAGGCAGGCCGCCACCGGAATGCTCAGCAGCATCCCGTACACGCCGGCGATGGCCGCGCCGGCCAGCACGGCCACGAAGATGCTCACTGGATCCAGATCCGTGGCCTTGCCCGCGATCACGGGGACAAGCACGTAGCCCTCCAGGAACTGCACCACGCCGTAGACGATCGACGGCGCCAGCACCACCCAGAGCCACGCCATGTGCGGCGCGTCCGCCTCCAGCCCCAGCTGCCGCGCGGCCAGCAGGAAGATGGCGATGGGCAGGCCCACCACGCTCAGGTACGGCACCAGGCTGAACACCCCCACCACCACGCCCAGCGTGATCGCGTAGGGCACGCCGCAGAGCGACCAGCCGATGGCCGTGAGCACGCCCATGATGCAGCTCACCACGATGCGACCGCGCACGAAACCGCTCACGGCGCGATCCATCTCGGCCGCCAGCCGAAGCACGTCGTCTCGCTTGGCCACGGGGAGCAGGCCCCGCAGGAAGGCCAGCGCCGCCGGGAAGTTCACGGAGAAGAACCAGAAGTAGAACGGCACCAGCGCCGCCAGGAAGCCGAAGGAGAGCACCGCCAGCGCGGTCGAGAGCACCTGCTCCGCACTGGTGCCCAGGATGGACGCCCACGGCACCTCGTTCGGATCGGCCCGCGTCGCGGCGCCCACGCCGCGACGGTCCAGCTCCGCCTCCACGGCCTTGCGGATGGCTTCCGAATCGGGGCTGGCCACAGACTCCACGTGCGCCGCGCCATCCACGGTTCCGACGGCTGCGGGCGCCGGAGTCGGCGCCTCGATGGCACCCTTCTCCGGTGCCTTCGCCGGCTCCACCGCCACGGCCACCTGCCCCTGATGCAGGATGCCATCGGCCACTCCGAACCAGCGCTCCACGTCGTCGCGGTACTGGTCCGGCACCTGGTTCACGATGCGGCCCGAGAGCGCCTTGAGGTCCGTCTGTCGCACCGTGCGCATGAACGCCGCGCTCTGATTCACCACCACCACGCCCGTCAGGATGGCCGCGGCGCCCAGCGCCACACCGGCGGTGGCCATGAGCGTCCCCACCGCGGCGGTCCGGCTCAACCCGAACTTGCGGCACAGGGCCTGCACCACCGGCTCCACCAGGTACGCCAGTCCGAAGGCCACCAGCAGAGGAACGCTGACGCTCCGCATGGCGTAGCCCAGATAGATGATGGAGATCACCAGCGCCACCACCACCACGTCCCGCACGCCCTGGATCTGCCAGAGATGCAGGCGTGCCAGCCGCCCAGGCTCCTCGGACTCGGGCCCGCGTCCAGCCGAAGGGGTGGCGCTCATCCGTGCCGCCTTCCAATCGCGGCCGCCAGCCGATCCCGGCTGAAGGCCTCCTGGAAGTCGAACACCCCGCAGAAGTCGTCGTGGCTGTCCCGGTTGGTCTTGCTCATCAGGCCGGCCTCGATCATGGCGAACACGATCCGTCCGAAGTCGTCGGTGCGCTGCACGTGCCAACCATGCAGGACCGTGAGCGCCAGCATGCCGTAGCGCTCGATGGCGAAGTCCCGCAGGCCCAGGCAGAGCTGCTGGCCCGTCACGTGGCGGTCACCCTCGGGGCTCATCCCGTGGCCGTGCACCAGCTCCATGGTGCGCTGCAGTCCGTCGCGGACGAACTGGAACGCCTCCGCCGGATAGGGCCCGGACTTGGCGGCGAGGCGTCGGAGGTCGACTTCGGCGGCGGCTTGGGACATGGGGTCTCGGGAGACGATATCGGCTCGGACGCGGCCGGGACTTCGCTGGAGGCGCAGCGTAGGCGCCTGACGACGACTCCGTTGCCGGGACTGGCCGGATTCCCGCCGATCTGCTCAAGGTTCGGCCGCCCCGAGAACGCTGGATTTCCTTGCCGC
>CAZKHO010000083.1:10508-11274 GCA_964552505.1 uncultured Bifidobacterium sp.
CGCGCGATTCGGCCATTCGCTACACTCCGCCCGCCGCCGGAAGGTTCCTGCGGCGTGAACCACATTCAGGCGGAGGATCCAAGGATGGACTGGAAGCGTTTCTCGGTGCTTGCGATCGCGTCGGCGGCCCTGGGCGCCTGCGTGCCGCAGCAGAAGTACGACGACCTGCTCACCGCGTACCGGGGTCAGGAGCAGCAGCTGCTGGCCATGCAGGGCGACCTGCAGACGTCGCGCGCCAACGAGGAGCGCCTCCGCAGCCAGCTGGCGTCGGCCGCCGGCGACCTGGAGCAGCTGGAGAAGATCCGCAACGGCGCCAAGGGCGACATCGACAAGATGCTGGCCGACTACGAGCGCCTGCTGAGGCAGGTGGGCAACCTCAACGTGGGTCCCCTGCCGGCGGAACTCAACAAGGCGCTGGCGGACCTGGCCGCCCAGTATCCCGACGTGCTCACGTTCGACCAGCGCTCGGGCATGCTCCGCTTCAGCAGCGACTTCACCTTCGCCTCCGGCTCGGCGTCGCTGAACAAGAACGCGGAGGCGCTGGTGGCCAAGCTGGCGGGCATCCTCAACACTCCCATCGCGCAGCCCTTCGAGGTGAAGGTGGTGGGCCACACGGACAACCAGCCCATCAAGCGCGTGGCCGCGCAGCACCCCACCAACATGCACCTCTCCGCGCACCGCGCCATCAGCGTCCGTGACGCGCTGGTGAGCGACGGCGTGACCGCCAACCGCATGCAGGTGGCCGGCTACGGCGAGTTCCGACCGA
>CAZKHO010000084.1:0-11147 GCA_964552505.1 uncultured Bifidobacterium sp.
ATGGAGATGTCCACGCCGGTGACCCCCATCTGGGAGGGCATCCTGCTGCTGCCGCTGCTGGGCATCCTGGACTCCCAGCGCACGCAGGACGTGATGAACAAGACCCTGAGCAAGATCGCCGAGACCCGCTCCAAGGCCCTGGTTCTGGACATCAGCGGCGTCAGCGCCATGGACACCGCGGTGGCCAACCAGCTGCTCAAGATCACCAAGGCCACGCAGCTGATGGGCTGCGAGACCATCCTGTCCGGACTCTCCCCCGCCATCGCGCGCACCCTGGTGGAGCTGGGCGTGAACATCGGCGAAGTCCGCACCACGGCCACCCTGCGCGACTCCTTCGAGCTGGCGCTGAAGGCGGTGGGCGGCGAGCGCCGCCTGCCCACCACCGGCTGAACCGCGGTCGCGCATGTCGTCGTCCACCTCCGTCACCGGCACCCGCGTGGAGGACTGCCTGGTGGTCACCCTGAGCCGGGATCTGGGCGGCGACACGCTGGATCAGGCTCGGAAGGTCACGCTGGACGGCGTGCAGTCGGGCGGCGCCTCGGCGGTGATCGTGGACGCATCGGGCGTGCCCTTCATGGACTCGCACGAGTTCGACGGACTCCGAAGGCTCATGCACATGGCGGAGCTGCTGGGTGCACGCTGCATGCTGGTGGGTCTGCAGCCCGGCATCATCATGCACCTCATGTCGTGCGACGCCAACGTGGACGGCCTGCGCGCCATGCTGGGCCTGGACGACGCGTTGCGGGCCATGCGCGGCATCCGCAGGGGCCGGGATGCGTGATCCCACGCCGCCCGCCGTCTCGTTCCGGGTCCGTGACCAGGCCGACCTGCTGGTGGGCCTGCAGCGCATCCGTCAGGCCGGCCTGCTGGCGGACGCCGACGAGGTGGAGCGCAGTCTGATGATCACCATCATCTCCGAGCTGGCCACCAACATCATGAAGTACGCCGGCGGCGGCACCCTGCAGGTGGAGCGACAGGCGTCCGGCGCCGACGTGGACGTGGTGGTGCGCGCCGAGGACCATGGCCCGGGCATCGCCAACGTGGAGCAGGCCATGCGCGATCACTTCACCACCGGCAACACGCTGGGCCTGGGTCTTCCCGGCGTGCGTCGCATGGCGGACCACTTCGAGATCCGATCCGCCCCCGGGCAGGGCACGCGCGTGGAGGTGCGGAGGCGGACGGTGGGTCGGCGGAATTCGGGCGGACCCCCTCCCGCCGCCAGACCGCACTCGGCTCCCACGGTGGCACCTCGCATGATCGGCCCGTGGGAGATCGGCCTGCGAACACGCCCCATGCCAGGCGAGCTCCGCTGCGGAGATCTGGCGCTGGCGCTGGAGATGGCGGACGGACTCCTGCTGGCGCTGGTGGACGGCACCGGCCACGGCGAGAACGCGGCCCTGGCGGCCGACCGGATCCGCGTGCACCTCACCTCGTGGGCCTCGGCCGATCTCAAGACGCTGATGCAGGGCGCGCATCAGGCGCTGCTTGGAACGGTGGGCGCCGCCGTCAGCCTGCTGTTCGTCTCCCCTCGCCTGATGCACGCACGGTATCTGGGCGTGGGAAACACCGGACTGGCCCGTCGCGCGGGTGCATCCTGGCGACCCGTCTCCAAGGACGGCATGCTGGGACATCGTCTCCCCACCCTGCTGGAGCAGGGAACCGATCTGGCGTCCGGCGACCTGCTGGTGCTGTGGACCGACGGCCTGGGTGGCATGCCGGACGCGGTCAGCCCGCGTGACACCATGCGTGGCGCGCAGGAACTGGCCGACGGCCTGGTGGAGCGTCAGGGCAAGGCGCACGACGACGCCGGCTGCATGGTGCTGAGGTGGAGGAACTGATGCACCTTGCCGAACTGCCCATGCGCCGCCCGCAGGACCTGGAGAGCGCACGCTCCAAGCTGCATGCGTGCATGGAGCTGCTGACGGGCGACGCGCAGGCCGCCGCACGAGCCGCCAGCGACCTGAGCGAGATGGCGCGCCGCGTGATGGCCCTGGCCCCGGCGCGTCTGGAGGTCTCGCTCACGCGGCTCGGCACGGCGCGCGCGCTCCAGTGCGACCTGGTGACCGCCGTGCAGCCGCCGCCGCCCATCCCTGCGGAGCGCCGCGACGAGCGCCAGTGGAAGGTGGCTCGCCACTACCAGGCCGGCACCAACTGGGTGCCCCATGCGCTGCTCGACCGGATCGCCGGGATCCTGACCACCAAGTCGCACGAGGATCTGCTGGAGGAGAACTTCCGCCTCCTGCACGACAAGACCACGGCGCTGAACCGGCTCTCGCTGGCGCTCAGCACGGTGCAGGATGTGGACACGCTTCTCACGCGTCTGCTGACCGAGGCGGGCCACGCGTTCCACTGCGAGGCCGGCAGCATCCTGCTGGTGGAGGACGGCGCGCTGGTGTTCCGGCACACGCTCAACTCGGAGGAAGGCGCGATCGACCGCCTGCTCATCCGCCCCGACGACCCCACCCGACTGCCCATCGACCGCACCAGCATGGCCGGCGCGGCCGCCCTGGAGGGCATGGTGGTGGTGCGAGACGCCTACGACATCCCGGAGAGCGAGCCGTTCCGCTTCAACCCGGCCATGGACCGCCTCACGGGCCTGCGCACCCGCGCGGTGGTGAGCGTGGCGCTTCGGAGCAACCAGGAGGAGCTGCTGGGCGTCCTTCAGCTCATCAACCCCCGGGATCCGGAATCGGGGCGTCCGATCGAGTTCTCCGCCGAGGATCAGGCGCTGGTGCGCAACTTCGCCAGCCTGGCCGCCGTGGCGCTGGAGCGCTCCAACCTCACGCGCACCCTGGTGCTCCGCATCATGGGCATCGCGGAACTGCACGACCCCAAGGAGACCGGCGCGCACATCCGCCGCGTGTCCCAGGTGGCCGCACGCCTCTTCGTGAGCTGGGCCAGCCGCAAGGGCTGGACCGAGGACCGCATCCTGAAGGAACTGGACACGCTGCGCCCCGCCGCCATGCTGCACGACGTGGGCAAGGTGGGCATCACGGACGCCATCCTCAAGAAGGCCGGCCCGCTCACGGACGACGAGCGGTCCAGGATGAAGACCCACACCACCATCGGCGCCAAGGCGGCGCTGAAGGGCCAGCGCACGGCCTTCGACCTGGCGGTGCGCGACGTGACGCTCTATCACCACGCCAAGTGGGACGGCACCGGGTATCCCACCCACGCCGAACTGGTGGAGACGCTGCAGGCGCTGGGCGTGGACGCCTCCGGCGTGCCGGAGCCGCGCGGCGAGGGCATCCCCATGGTGGGCCGGCTGGTGGCCATCGCGGACGTGTTCGACGCGCTGATGTCGCGTCGTGCGTACAAGCCCGCGTGGAGCCCGGCCGAGGTGCGGGCGGAGTTCGAGCGAAGCGCGGGCAACCACTTCGATCCGGAGCTGGTGCAGCTGCTGCTGGAGGACTTCGAGACCTACTGCCAGATCCACGCCTCGATCGTGGACTGACCCGCTCCGGCCGATCCCCTCACCGGACGCCCGCCACCCGGTTCCACACCCGGGCCGCGAACCAGCCCACGCCGTAGCCCATGCCGGCGCTCACGAAGACCAGCATGACGGCGGTGCCCGCGCTGAACGGCTGCACCTCGTCGCTCGACTGGATGAAGTTGATCCGGTACAGGAAGTCCAGCAGCGGCTGCGCCCATCCCACCGCCACCAGGAACGACCATCCCAGGTGCGAGGCCGCCATCAGGATGGCCAGCGCCACACCGGCACGACGCGGCGCCACGGCTCCGGCGGCCTCCGTCCGCTCCAGAGGCGTGGTGGACGTGACCGAGGATGGGTGGGGCATGGTGCTCATGCGGACAGCATGCGACACGCGCGTCGCTCCATCCACGGATCATGGTCGCAAACGCCCCACCTCTCGCATGCACGCCAGTGGGCAGGGCCTAGCATGGGCTGCAACCTCGGAGCCACCCGAGGGATCCGGACCGTCACCATGAACGCCGCCACGCCTCATCCCGCCCCTCCCCTCCGCTCCGCATCATGGCCCTCGCTGACGGCAAGCATGCTGCTCTGCGTGGTGGGCGGCGCCGCCAGCGGTCTGGCCACGCCGCCCGGCGACTGGTACTGGAAGCTGAACAAGCCGCCGTGGACACCGCCGCCGTGGCTGTTTGGCCCGGTGTGGACGCTGCTCTACCTGATGATGGGCGTGGCCGCGTGGCTGCTGTGGCGAAGGCGTGACGCCACGCTGGGGCGCGCGGCCGTGACACTCTTCGTGGTGCAGCTGGCGCTCAACCTGGCGTGGACACCGCTCTTCTTTGGCCTGCACGCACCAGGGCTGGCCTTTGCGGAGATCGTGGCGCTGTGGGTGGCCATCGTGGCCACGGTGACGGTGGGTTGGCGGGTGCATCGCGCGGCGGCGGCCCTGCTCACGCCTTATCTGTCGTGGGTGAGCTTTGCGGCGGCGCTGAATTTCGCCATCTGGCGGCTGAACTGACGTTTTCAACGGAAGCCATTCGGGAAAATCTGCGCTTTCCCCGGCAATCGGGCCCCTGCGGGCTATGTTCGAGACGGCAGATGCCCCCAGCCCGATCCACCTCCCGAAGCGTTCTGTCCGCCCTGAGCGCGCTCTGGATCTCCGCCGCGGCCATGGCGCAATGGGTGACCACCCCGGTGAGCGCACCCGGCGTCCAGTACCACACCTTCCAGAGCGCGGCCGCTGGAGCCACGGTGAGCTATCACGTCTACCTGCCGCCGGAATACGACGCCCAACCCTCGCGCACCTTTCCACTGCTGGTATGGCTGCACGGTTCGGGCGACGGCACGCTGGGCATCCCTTGGCTCTCCGCCTACTTCGGCACCGCCATGGCCCAGGGCGTCATCCCGCCCATGATCGTGCTGTTCCCCAACGGCTGGAACTACAGCATGTGGTGCGACTCCAAGAGCGGCATCGTTCCCATGGAGCGCGTGGTGATCGACGACCTGCTGCCGGAGGTGGACACGCAGTTCCGGACCATGGGGGGACGGCACCGGATCCTTGAGGGCTTCAGCATGGGGGGTCAGGGCCCGGGCCGGCTGGGCTTCCGGCGCACCGACCTGTTCGCGGGCGTCTCCATGCTGGGCGCGGGACCCATCCAGGACGACTTCCTGCAGGCGCCGCTGGGCTCGGATGTGCCGCCGGCCAAGCGCGCGCAGATCTACCAGAACGTCTGGGGCAGCGACCCCGCGTACTACACGCTGCAGCACCCCAAGACGGTGCTCACCCAGAACGCGGCGGCGGTGATCGGCCGACACACGGTGGTGCGCCAGGGCATCGGCTCGCTGGACACGCTGCTGCCCATGAACCTGGAGTTCGAGGCGCTGCTCTCGGAGCTGGGTGTGCCCCACACGCTGACCGTGGTGCCGGGCGTGGACCATTCCGCCAGCGCCGTGCTCACCGGGATGGGGCTGGCCAACTGGACCTTCTACAACGCCGCGCTGGCCGAGGCATGCCGACCGCTCACCGATGTGGACGGCTCCGGCACGGTGGACGCGGGCGACGTGGGCCTGCTGCTGCTCGACTTCGGCACCACGGGCTCCGCGGCCGATCTGGATGCCGACGGCGTGGTCACGGGAAGCGACCTGGCGCTGGTGCTGCTGGACATGGGCGCAGGCTGCGACGGCTGACACGGCCCCCACACCGCGCGGTTGCGCGTGGCCGTTACCCTGCCTGCCATGCTCGACCGCCTCCTGCAGCCGATTCCGTTCGCCCAGTGCCTGACCATGGCCATGCTGGCCATCCTGTTCCTGCAGTCCGGGCTGGACAAGGTGTTCGACTTCCGCGGCAATCTGGCCTGGCTCACAGGGCACTTTTCCAAGAGCCCCCTGCGCGGCGTGGTGCTGCCCATGCTGGTCTCGGTCACGCTGACGGAGACCGCGGCGGGCGCGCTGTCCGCCGCAGGACTGCTGCATCTGGTGGTGCATGACACCACGGTGCTGGCGATCTGGGGCGCGCGGCTGGCGGCGCTGAACGTGGTGATGCTGTTCTTCGGCCAGCGTCTGGCCAAGGACTACGCCGGCGCCGCGTCGCTGGTGCCGTACTTCATCCTGTGCGCGGGCGCACTGGTGCTGCTGGGCCACGGTGGCTGACGGAATCCGCGGAGCGCGTCAGCCGGCGGAAAATTGGCCGGGCCGCAACGCGTAGATCAGTCGCGGACTGGGCACGCCGCCCACCATCACCTGCTGCCGATCGTGCAGCCTGGCGCCGATGCGCTCCAGCGCCCTCTGCGAACGCAGGTTGCCCGGACTGACATGGAACCACACCGTTCGCGCCCATCGGAAGGCGTGGTCCAGCATCAGCCGCTTCATGGAGCGATTGGTGCCGTCGCCCCAGTGGGCGCGGCTCAGGAAGCTGTAGCCGATCACCACGCTGCGATCGTCCGGGTTCCAGTCGTAGAAGCGGCTGGAGCCGATCAGGACGCCGGTCCGCGGGTGCGCGGCCACCAGTCCCCCGCCGCAGGCCAGTGCGCCGGCGAAGAACTTCTGGAAGACGGCGCGTTGGTGGCGGTCGGTCTCCGAGTGCTGCGCCCAGATGAGCGGATCCGAGGCGGCGGCGTGCAGGGCGTCCAGGTCCTCAGGACGGACGGGACGGAGGTGGACTCGGTCGTCCTGCAGGGTGGGCTGCCAATCCGGGGTCCCAGGGGCGCTGTGGGGGTCCATCTGGCCCACGCTACCACCCTTTCGGAGCCCCGAATTCCGCCGAAAGACTCGGAACCACGGGTAGACTTCTCCGCATGAAGATTTCGACCCTTCGATGGACGCCAGGTTCGGGATGGGTCGGGGGAACGGACCTGCCGGACGCGCACCTGCTGCTGGTCTTTGGCGAGCATGCGCACTTCCACACGCCTCAGTGCTTCGAGGAGCTGCGCACGCGGTTTCCCAAGGCACGCATCGCAGGATGCTCGTCCTCGGGGAACCTCCTGGGCGCCGACATCACCGACGGCGACGTGCTGGCCACCGCCGTGCGCTTCGAGCACGCGTCGGTCCGGCTGATCGGCGCGCAGATCCAGGCGGGGGAGGACGTGTCGGCACGCGCCCGCGAACTGGCGCTGCAGCTGAAGGCGCCGGACCTGCGTCACGTGCTCACCCTGTGCGACGGACTCAACGTGAACGCCACGCAGCTGGCCGAAGGCCTGAACGCGGCCGGCGTGGGCGTGACCGGCGGACTGGCCGGCGACGCGGACCGCTTCCAGGCCACCTGGGTGATGGCCGACGGTCCCGCACACCAGAACCAGGTGGTGCTGGTGGGCCTGTACGGCGACGTCAAGGTGAAGAACGTGTTCTGCACCGGCTGGACGGAGTTTGGTGCGGAGCGTGTGGTGACGCGCTCGCAGGGCAAGACCGTCTACGAGATCGACGGCCAGCCCGCGCTGGGCCTGTACAAGAAGTACCTGGGCGACCTGGCCAGCAGCCTGCCGGCCAGCGGCATGCGCTTCCCGCTCAGCATCACCACCAAGCCCAGCGGCCACGTCCTGACCCGCACCCTGCTGGCCGTGGACGAGAAGTCCCAGAGCCTCACCTTCGCCGGCGAGGTGCCGCAAGGCAGCAGCTGCCGCCTCATGCGCACCAACCTGGACCATCTGATCGAGAGCGTGGACGTGGCGTCCCGTGAAGTGGTGCCCAGCCAGCCCGGACCCGCGCTCTGCGTGGTCTTCACCTGCCTGGGGCGGCGCATCGTGCTGGGCCAGATGGTGGACGAGGAGCTGGAGGCCGCGCAGCGCCGCATCGGCGATCAGGTGGTGATGACGGGCTTCTACTCGTACGGCGAGATCGGTCCGCTGGGCAAGGCCGAGGTCTGCGACCTGCACAACCAGACCATGTGCATGACCACCCTGCAGGAGTGAGCGTCTGGCCGAGCCGTTCCATCGCCTGCTGACTCGCCAGCTCCGCCGCACCCTGGGCCAGGACTTCGTCCCCGACGAGCGCTGGAAGCCCCTGCTGGAGCTGGTGGACGAGTACTACCGTCAGGTGGACCGCGATCGCGCGCTCATCGAGAACGCGCTGGCGGTGAGCTCCGAGGAGCTGGAGGGTCTCTACGCGCGGCTCCGAGCCCAGACGGACGCCGAGCGTGCGCTCTTCCGCAGCTTCACCACCTCCGTGCCGGACCTGTTCTTCGTGAAGTCGCCCCAGGGCACCTATCGCGGCTGCAATCCGGCCTTCGAGAAGTTCCTGGGCCTGCGCGAGGACCAGGTGATCGGCCGCACCGTCCATGACGTTCTTCCGCCGGAGATGGCGCAGGACATCACCCAGATCGAGCAGACGGTGCTGGCGTCCGGCCAGCCCGACCTGCGCGAGCAGTGGCTGAAGCTGCCCACGGGCGAGACACGGTGCCTGGAGATGCTGCGGGCCCCCTACTTCGACGCCGACGGCGCCACGCTGGGCCTGATCGGCATCGGCCGCGACGTGACCGAGCGCCGGCGTCTGGAGGAGCAGACGCGGATGGCCGCGCTGGTCTATCAGCACAGCGGCGAAGGCATGCTGGTGCTGGACGCGCAGCTGCGGATCGTGGACATCAACCCCGCCGGCGTCCGCATCACCGGGCACGCGCTGGAGGAGATCAAGGGCAAGACGCCGGAGATGTTCAACGCGGGCCGTCAGGACGCGGAGTTCTACCGGGCCATGGGTGCCTCGCTGGAGGCCCACGGCTACTGGAGCGGCGAGGTGTGGGACCGCCGGAAGAACGGCGACGCCTACGTGAAGTCCATGGTGGTGAACCGCCTCACGGGCGAGGACGGCGCGCCGCACGGCTACGTGGTGCTCTTCGCGGACGTGACCGAGAAGAAGGAGGCCGACGAGCGTGTGTGGCGGCACGCCAACTTCGACGCCCTGACGGGCCTGCCCAACCGCCGGATGCTGCGCGAGCGGCTGGAGCACGACATGCGCCAGGCCGATCGTGCACGGCGCTCCATCGGCCTGCTGCTGATCGACCTGGACCATTTCAAGGAAGTCAACGACACGCTCGGCCACTCGGTGGGCGACGACCTGCTGGTGGAAGCGGCGCGGCGCATCAGCGCGTGCACCCGCGAGACCGACACCGTGGCGCGCCTGGGCGGCGACGAGTTCATCGTGCTGCTCACGCGCCTGACCGACCCGCGGCACGCCGAGGGCGTGGCGGTGAAGATCATCGAGCGTCTGCAGGAACCCTTCCAGCTGGGCGACGAGAAGCGGGTGGTCTCGGCCAGTGTGGGAATCACCGTCTATCCCCAGGACGCCCGGGATGCTGACGACCTGCTCAAGAGCGCCGATCAGGCCATGTACGTGGCCAAGCGCCAGGGACGCAACCGCTTCAGCCACTTCACGGCGGGCCTTCAGACGGCGGCGCAGGAACGTCAGCGACTGATCGCCGACCTGCGCGAGGCTCTGGAGCGTGGCCAGTTCCATCTTCACTTCCAGCCCATCGTGGACGTGGCCACCGGACACATCCACAAGGCCGAGGCGCTGCTTCGATGGGACCACCCGGTGCGCGGACCGGTGGAGCCCGAGCAGTTCATCGGCGTCGCCGAGGAGACCGGACTAATCGTGCAGATCGGGGACTGGGTCTTCCACGAGGCGGCCAAGTGGGCCGCGCGCTGGAGCGGCATCATCCCGGGCTTCCAGGTGTCCGTGAACGTCTCGCCGGTGCAGTTCCGCTCGGAGGCGGCGGCCTCACGCGACTCCTGGCTGGCCCGCGTGGGCGACGGCTCGATGCCGCGCCACACCATGGTGGCCGAGATCACCGAGGGACTGCTGCTGCAGGCCGACGGCGACATGACGGGGACGCTGGCAAGGCTGCGCGAGGCGGGCATCCAGATCGCCGTGGACGACTTCGGCACGGGCTACTCGTCCCTGGCCTACCTGCACCGCTACGAGACGGACCTGCTCAAGATCGACCGCGCCTTCGTCACGGCGATGGAGACCCGCTCCAGCGACGCCACCCTGTGCGAGGCCATCATCGTGATGGCGCACACACTGGGACTGAAGGTGGTGGCCGAAGGCGTGGAGACGCGCGCACAGGCCGACCTGCTTGCCAAGGCCGGCTGCGACTCCATGCAGGGCTTCCTCTTCCACCGGCCCATCTCGCCGGAGCAGCTGGAGGCGATCCTGCGGCACGGGGCCGTGGGCCGCTGAGCGATCGCGTCTTTCGGAACGCCCTCCTCAACGCTGCGCGGGGCACTCGCCCCATTCCAGCAGCACCATGGAAAGGTCCGACCCGCCGATCCAGTCGTCCTCGTCGATGTCGTAGGCGTGACCGGGTCCCCAGTTCATCAGCAGCATCGCCAGGTCGGCCCCCGTCACGGAACCGTCGCGATCAAAGTCCGCCACGCAGTCGTCCGGAGGGGACTGGTCGGTGCCCGGATCGCCAGCCTCGGCACGCAGGTTGGCGATGAAGACCGCGCTGTCCAGGATGCCGTCGTTCACGTCACCCACCTCGAAACGGATGGTGTGCTCCCCGTCCTCCAGCACCGGCGTGGTGGTGGTGAGCTTTCGGATGAGGCCGTGCGGCGAGGAGAAGGCGGTGTTCGAGTCGTTCAGCGTGACCAGGCTGGCGAAGGACTGGCCCACCTGGATGGCGGCGCCGTTGGGATCGAAGCTCACCTGGTCGGTGGGCGTCACGCCGTCCACGAACGCCACGAACGCGTCGGTGTACGCGCTGGTCCAGTACGGGAACTCCACCGAACCGAACACGAAGTCGAACTTCACGTTGCCAGGCTCGTCCAGCTCGAAGGTGATCTCCACGCTGGCCACGTCGTTCACGCTGTAGAAGTTGAAGATGGCGCCGGTCTGCATGCCGTAGTCGGTGAACTCGGTCGTGGTGCCGGACTGGAGATCCGCACGCAGGTACTCCGGCGGCCAGGACGGGTCGTAGTCAGGCACCTGCGTGTCCGCGGTGGGGATCACCGAGCTCACCAGTCCCGTGGACAGCACGATGCCGTCCGGGATGGTCACCGGCAGCAGCGAGAAGCCCGCGTAGGTCCCGAACTGCTGCGGGTCGCCGTTGAGAATGCGGACATCGGTGACCCGAAGTCCCCTCACGGCGAGTGCTGAACGGAGCTCCTGCTCGCTTGCGGACGGCTGCACCGCCACCTGGGCCAGAGCGGGAGCCCGCCCGAAGACGGGCGCCAGCGTCACGCACACCGCAAGGGTCCTCAGTCCGAAGAGCCTCATGGGCAGCCTCATGCGG
>CAZKHO010000085.1:0-10890 GCA_964552505.1 uncultured Bifidobacterium sp.
GCGGTTGAACTGGATGAACACCAGGTTCCAGATCTCCAGCACGTCCGGGTCGCCGCTGTTCACCTGCTTCGCGGCGTCACGCCCGCCGATGCGGTCGAAGTGGATCTCGCTGCAGGGGCCGCACGGGCCCGTCTCGCCCATCTCCCAGAAGTTGTCCTTCATGTTCCCCGGCAGCACGCGCGAGGGATCCAGGTAGCGGCACCAGAGTTCCTTCGCCTCCAGATCGGGCTCCAGACCGGCCTGCGGATTTCCGCCGAAGTACGTTGCGTACAGCCGGTCCTTCGGCAGACCGTAGACCTGGGTCAGCAGCTCCCACGCCCAGTCGATGGAGTCCTTCTTGAAGTAGTCGCCGAAGCTCCAGTTGCCCAGCATCTCGAAGAAGGTGTGGTGATAGACGTCGCGGCCCACGTCCTCCAGGTCGTTGTGCTTGCCGCCCGCGCGGATGCACTTCTGCGTGTCCACGGCGCGGGTGTACGGGCGCGAGCCGCGTCCCAGGAACACGTCCTTGAACTGGTTCATGCCCGCGTTGGTGAAGAGCAGGGTGGGGTCGTCCAGCGGCACCACGGGGCTGGAGGGCACCTGGGTGTGCCCGGCCTTCTGCACGAAGAAGTCGATGAAGGTTCGACGGATGTCTGCCGCGGAGCGCATTCGGCGATTCTAGGTTTTCGCGGGTACCCTCACCGCCATGCATCCGCGTCGACTGCTCATCGGCGGCAACTGGAAGATGAACGGCGACCTGGCCGGCGGCGTGGAACTGGCCGAGGGCGTGGCGGCGGCCTTCCAGCCGTTGCGCGAGGACGCGGACGCCGTGATCTTTCCGCCGTTCCCGTACCTGCAGGCCATGGCGCGCGCGCTGGGGCATTCCGGCATCGAACTGGGCGCGCAGGACTGCTCGGCCGAGGCCAACGGGGCTCGGACCGGCGAAGTGAGCGCCGAAATGCTGGTGGACCTAGGTGTGCAGCATGTGATTATCGGTCATTCAGAGCGGCGGCAGTTCCATCACGAGACGGACAAGCTGATCTGCGACAAGGTGCACATGGCGCTCGAAAGCGGGCTCAAGGTGATGCTCTGCGTGGGGGAGACCTGGGAGCAGCGAAGCGCCGGGCAGGCCGTGGAAGTGGTCCGGAAGCAGCTTCGAGGGGCTTTGGAGGGCTTGAAGGCCGATCGACTGACCAGCCTGAACGTGGCCTACGAGCCGGTCTGGGCCATCGGCACCGGCAAGAGCGCCACCCCCAAGGACGCGGCGCAGGCCCACGAGGCCATCCGAAAGGACCTCGAAGACCTGTATGATCGTTCCTCCTCCGCGGCGGTGCGGATCCTTTACGGAGGTTCCGTGAATGCCGCCAACGCGCCAGGCCTCTTCGCCCACCTCGAGATCGAGGGGGCGCTGGTGGGTGGCGCGAGCCTGAAGAGCGCCGACTTCGCCTCCATCCTTGGAAGCGCAGCGACCGCGTTCAAGGGCCGTCGCGGCTGACCGCTTGGAGCAACCATGGGCATCGCCTTCACCATCCTCACCGTCCTCTTCATCGTGGTCAGCATCGCGCTGGTCCTGGTCATTCTGGTCCAGCGTCCGCAGGGTGGTGGCCTGGCCAGCGCCTTTGGTGGCGGTGGCGGAACCGACACGGCCTTTGGTGGACGGACCGGTGACGCGCTCACCGTGGCCACGGTGACCGTGTTCGCGGTGTACCTGCTGCTGGCGGTGGGCCTGAACGTGTTCGACAAGGTGGGCGGCTCGTCCGCAAAGGAAGCCGCCACCGAGCAGAAGGAAGCGGAACCCAAGGCGCCCGAAGCGCCCGCCGCTCCGGCCGCGCCGGCTCCCGCGCCCGTCGATGCCGCCGCGCCAGCGGCTCCCGCCTCCTCGGCCCCTGCGGTTGCGCCCGTCGCTCCCGCGCCTGCCACGGCTCCGGCCGCACCGGCTCCTGCGCCCGCGGCTCCTGCTGCGGCGCCCGCTCCGGCCGCCACACCGGCTCCGGCGCCCCCGGCCGAGCCCACGCCCGCGCGTCCGCCCACCACGCCCTGAGCGCGCAAGCCCCATGATCCGCAGCATGACCGGTCACGGTGCGGCCTCGTGCGAGCACGAGGGGATGCACCTTGCGGTGGAGCTGCGCTCCGTCAACAACCGCTCGTTCAAGGCCATGCTCCGCCTGCCGGACGCTCTGGGCTCGCTCGAGGGGGAACTGGAGGCGTGGCTGGCGCGGCGCATCGGTCGCGGCACGGTCTCGCTCACAGTCCGCATCGGCGACGGCACCGCCCGCAGCGCCGGTCGCATCAACGCCCAGGCGCTCCGCAGCTACCTGGAACAGCTTCGGGCGGTCAGCGGCGACGGCGCGGCGCGCATCGACCCCGGCGCGCTGCTTTCGCTGCCGGGCGTGGTGATCGACGACGGCGGCGCGGCCATCTGCGTGGCGGCCCGGCCGGTGCTGGAGCGGCTGCTGGAGGACGCGGCACGCGCGCTGTTCGGCATGCGTGAGCGCGAAGGCGAGGCGCTGCGTGTCCAGCTGCTGGCGTTCGGCGAGAGCATCGAGCAGCGTCTGAAGGAAGTGGCCGAGCGCGCGCCCGAGGTGAGCCGCCTCTACGGCGAGCGTCTGAAGACCCGTCTGGCCGCGCTGCTGGCCGAGGCCGGCGTGGCCGCGCGGCAGGAGGACGTGCTGCGCGAGATCGCCACCTTCGCCGAGCGCGCCGACATCGCGGAGGAGGTGCAGCGTCTGGGCGGCCACCTGACGCAGTTCCGCAAGCTGCTCGACCCGAAGCATCCCGAGGCCGTCGGCCGAACGCTGGACTTCCTGGCGCAGGAGATGCTGCGCGAGGCCAACACCATCGCCAGCAAGGCCAGCGACCTGGAGATCGCGCGTCGTGTGGTGGAGATCAAGACCTCCATCGACCGCATCAAGGAGCAGGCCGCGAATGCCGAATGAGGCGCCCGCGGCCGGGCCGCCCTCGCGCGAGGTGCGGGAGGCCCTGGCGCGATGGGACCTGGGGGCCGTGCAGGAGACGGTTCCGCTGGTCCGCGGCAGCAGCGCCAGCCCCAAGTTCGTGATCACCGCGGAGGCCGGTCGGTTCGTGCTGAAGCGACGCGCGCCGGGCGGTGCCAGCGATCCCGAGCGCATCGCGCTGGCGCACGCGTTCATCGCCGCTTCCGTCCGGGCCGGCGTTCCGGCGGTCCTGCCGCGTGCCGCGCGTTCCGGAAGGCTCTTCGAAGGCACCGCCGACGGCACGTGGGAGCTCTTCCCGTTCGTCCAGGGCGAGCGCTGGTCGCGCACCGCCGAGCAGGCGCGCGCCGCCGGCGAGTCGCTGGGCCTGATGCACGGCGCGGGCCTGGCCCTGCGATGGCACGGCCACGTGCCCGCGGTCAGCTTCCACGGAAGTCTCACGGTGATGGAGGCGCTGCGTCTGGCGCCGGAGTCCGTGCTGCGCGTGGAGCCCGACGCCGACCGTGCCGCCCTGCAGACGGCGTGCGAGTCGCTGGCGCAGAGCTACCGTCACGCCGCGGCGCACGCGGAGAGCGCCGGCTTCGCCGATCAGGACGCCCAGGTGGTGCACGGCGACTTCCATCCCGGCAACCTGCTGTTTCGCGGCGACCAGGTGGCGGGGGCCATCGACTTCGACGCCGTGCGGCTGGAACCGGCCGTGCTGGACTTCGCCAACGGTCTGCTGCAGTTCTCCTGCTTCCGTGGTCCGGCCGATCGAGTGGCGCAATGGCCCGCGGAACTGGATCCGCTGCGCCTGGCCGCCTTCTGTCACGGCTACGTCCAGCGGCTGGACGAACCCGTGCGCGGATGGGTGGACCTGGTGACGCCGCTTATGATCGAAGCATGCGTGGCCGAGGCCAGCCTTCCCATCGCGCGCAAGGGCCGGTTCGGTCCGGTGCGTGCCGCGGACATGCTGCAGCTGGTGGCGCGACGCGCCGCCTGGCTGCTGCGGCAGGGCGCGCAGGTGCGGGAGTGGCTGCGCTCCTCGCTGCAGCGCTGAGCCTGGCCGATCCGCCGCAGCCGGAGCCTGCGCTCGATCGGCCCATGCCCAGGTTCGTCCCCAGGTTCCGGCCGGGCGTGAACGGCGCGGCGGCCGTGGAGATGCCGTCCATCCAGGAGCGTCGGCGGCGGCAGGAGTCGGCGCTCGACGCGGCCGTCGCCTCGGCGCGTCCAGGTCAGGCCACGCAGACGCTGGTGCTTCGACTGTCCGATCCGTCGTTCGAGATCCGGCAGGCGGCCACCCAGGCGCTGATGGGTCCCACGGTGGACGATCCGGAGATCTGGGCGGTGCTGGACCGAGCCACGTTGGACGACGAGGCCCACGATCGCCTGCTGCAGGTGGCGGTGCGGCGCGTGCTGGATCGGCCGCGCGGGGCGCTGGGGGTGCGCATGGGAAACTCGCCGCCGCAGCGGCCGGGCGTGCAGGTGCAGGCCACGCTGCCGGGGCTGCCTGCGGACAACGTGCTCAAGGTGGGTGACGTCATCGAGAAGGTGGACGGGGTGGCGGTGCGCGAGACGCCGGACCTGGTGGAGGCGCTGCAGTCGAAGTCGCCCGGCACCGAGGTCACGCTGGTGGTGCTTCGGGCGGAGCGTGACGCGCAGGGTCGTCCGCTGGCGGGACCCGCGGGCCAGCCCGTGGAGCGCCGCATGGAGTTCCGTCTCCCGCTGGGCAACGCCAACGATCTGGACCGTTTCGAGCCTCCGGGTCAGCGGCTGCCGGGCGGGCTGGGCAACGTGAACAGCCCGCTGGAACAGCGGCGCGAGCAGGCGGCCCTGCTGCAACGGCGTTTTGCGCGGAAACTGCCGGAGCCCCTGGTGGTGCCGGCGGACGTGGAACCCGCGCGCTGAGGCGGTTGGGCGGCGCTCAGGCGTTCAGCGGATTGCGGAAGTGGTGGTCCTGCAGCGGGGCCACGATGTCCAGCACCTTCATCAGCACCATGGCGGGACTGCCGGTGGCCGGCACCTCCCGGATGATGGACTTGGGGTAGTGGTTCAGGATCGGTGCCGTCTCGCGTCGGTACACCTCGAAGCGCCGGCGGATCACCTTCTCGTCGGCGTCGTCCAGCCGGTTCTCCTTCAGCGCACGGCGGCGCATGCGGCGCACCATCTCGTCCTCGTCGGGACAGATCAGGTGCAGCACCAGCAGCACGTCCAGATACTTCTCCAGCGCCTTGGCCTGCGCCACGGTCCGCGGAATGCCGTCCAGCAGCAGCAGGTCCTGCGCCGGCTTGTAGAGGCTCAGCACGGTCTGCGCGTGCATGTTCTGCTGCCACATCTCCACCGTGAGCTCGTCGGGCACCAGCTCGCCGCGGCTGGAGTACTCCAGGAACTTCTTGCCCAGCGGGCTGGTCAGGTCCAGGGAGCGGAACACGTCGCCGCAGGCCAGGTGATAGAAGCCGGGAATGTGGCCCAGGATCTTGCCCTGGGTGCCCTTGCCGGCGCCGGGGGCGCCCACGAGCAGGATGCACTTGTAGCGATCGGACATGTGGATGGACTCCTGCGCGGGAGTATGCCAGAGGCCGCGGGTGGACGCGAGTTGGATAGGCTGACCGGCCATGGATGTGCGTCCCGAATGGATCCTTCCCGAGGGGCCGGCCGAAGGGCCGCTGCGCGATCGCGTGCTGGCCCGGCGGGGACTGACGGGACCGCGCGATCGCGAACTGTTCGCCGGTCCGCTGCCGCCGCTGGCGCTTCTGCGCGAACCGGGCAGCCTGCCGGGCGCGGACCAGGTGGCCGAGGCGCTGGACGGCTGGCTCAAGGAGGGCCTTCCCATCGCGGTCTACGGCGACTACGACGCCGACGGCGTCTGCGCCGCGGCCATCGTGGCGCGGGTGCTGCGTCTCTTTGGAGGCACGCCGCGCACCTTCGTGCCGCACCGCGTGGACGAGGGCTACGGGCTGCATGCGGAGGCGCTCCGCGAACTGCACGGGCAGGGGGTGCGCGCCGTGGTGACCGTGGACTGCGGCATCAGCAGCTTCGCGGAGGCCCAGGTGGCCGCGGGTCTGGGCCTTCGTCTGGCCATCACCGACCACCACCGTCCCACCTTCGACGGCGCGGGCGCGCCGCGGCTTCCCGTGGCGCAGGCCGTGGCGCATCCGTCCATCGGTCCGTGTCCCTTCGAGCAGATCTCGGGCAGCGTGGTGGCGCTCAAGGTGGCGAAGCGGCTCATCCGCCTGCGGACGGGCGAGCGGCCGCCGCAGGCGCTGCTGCAGTGGGTGACCGACGTGGCGGTGCCGTTGGCGGCCATGGGTCTGGTGCCGGACGTGATGCCGCTGCTGGACGAGAACCGCGTGCTGGTGGCGCACGCGCTGCGGCGGCTGCTGCAGTGTCCTCTGGTGGGCGTGAAGGCCATGATCCGAGCCGCGGGCATCGACCGCGAGCGGCTGGATTCGAAGACCCTGAGTCACTCCATCGGTCCACGGCTGAACGCGCTGGGACGTCTGGACGACGCCGCCGACGCGCTGCGCCTGCTGGAGACGGACGACCCTGCCGAGGCCGCCGCCATCGCCGCGCGCATCGAGCGCGTGAACCAGGAACGAAAGCTGCGCCAGGCCGAGCTGGCCGATCGCGCCGAGGCCCGTGCACGAGAGCTGGGCATGGACGCGCCCGGGCGACGCTCGGTGGCCATGGCGGACCCGGGTTGGCACCCGGGCCTGCTGGGCATCGCCGCGGGACGGCTGGTGGATCGGCTGCACCGCCCTGTGGTGCTCTTTGGCGGCGAGGGCGACGTGCTCAAGGCCAGCGGCCGGTCGC
The DNA here is from genome assembly GCA_964552505.1 of uncultured Bifidobacterium sp. Taxonomy (GTDB): domain Bacteria; phylum Planctomycetota; class Phycisphaerae; order Phycisphaerales; family SM1A02; genus SYAC01. The sequence continues at coordinate 6,723 of CAZKHO010000085.1, forward strand.
CGCTGGGCATCGACCTGCACGACTGCATGAAGGAGTGCGGGCACCTGCTGGTGAAGTTTGGCGGCCATGCGGCGGCGGCGGGCGGGTCCATCCAGGCCGCCAAGGTGGGCGACTTTGCGGAGGCGTTCGAGCAGGCGGTGCGCCGTCGCGTGGAGGGCGGGGCGCGACCGGCGGCGCTGCAGGTGGACGCCAGCATGCCCGCGTGGCAGGCCATGGACGCCATCCCGCAGGTGGAGTCGCTGCAGCCCTTCGGCAAGGACTTCCGTGAGCCGCTCATCCACTGTCCTGACCTGCGGGTGCGCACGGCGCAGACCACGCGCACCGGCGAGCACCTCAAGGTGAAGGTGCAGGAGGCCGGCTCGGCGCGCACCACCGGTCTCATGATCTGGAACGCGGGCGCGCAGCTGGCGGAGTTCCGCACCGGCCGCCGCTTCGACGTGGTGGGCACACCGCGATCCAGTCCCGAGTGGGGCGACGACTTCGTGGTGACGGACTTCCGCTTCGTGGACTGAGCGGCCGTCCGCTCAGATCACCAGCTCCTGCCCGCGCTGCACGGCCTTGGGCAGGGCGCGGCCGCGCAGGTCCGCGGCCTCCATGGCGGCCAGCGGTCCGATCTCGATCTTGGCGTCCACGCTGCCGTCGCCGCGGCGCGGCACCGACACGCCGTGCGACTCCAGCCACGCGCCGTGGCGGTCGCTCTGGATGCGGTGGCTGCTGGCGGGGCTGTCCTCACCCTCGGCGTTCTTGATGGGGGCGAACTCCTCCACGCGCTGCACCTGCATGGTGAGGCTGCGCTCGGCCAGCGTCAGGGCGTCGAAGATGAAGCACTCGAACTTGTACGCGTTGGGCTTCTCGGGCTCCACGGTGCGGCCGCTGCCCAGGTCCACAAAGGGCACCTTCTTGTGCGCACGGTGCCAGGGCAGGCGCGGCCCGTCGCCCTTGGCCAGGCGACGGATGAAGTCCAGGCTCATCACGTGCACCGCGATGTTGGCCGCGTTGAACACCAGCTCCCCGTCGGCGCCGCGGCGCTCGGCCGCGGCCTTGGGCAGGTCGCTGTACTCGATCACCATGGTGCGCGTGGCGCCCGCGTGCGGACCGCGGCACAGCACGCCCACCTTCTCGCCGGCGTTGCGCTTGGCCACGGCCTTGCTGCTCATCTGGCCGCTGGAGTGCGCCGCGGAGACGTGCGCGCCCAGGAACACCGGGTCCAGGCAGCGCACCAGCGGGTTGTCCACCTGGAAGTAGCTCACCTGCTCCACGCCGCGTCGGGCCATCTGCTCCAGCGCGCCGCTGCGGTCCAGCGCGCGCACCGCGCCGCCGTGTCCGTCGGGGTTGGTGGCCACCTCGTGCGGCGAGGCCAGCATGGCCTTGCCCTGCGCGTCCACGCACGGCACCAGACCCTGCGGCAGGAAGACGTGATCCTGCGGATCGCGCCCGAACCAGTTGTTGTCCTTGAAGAACGCGCGCGTGTCGGCGTCGTTGAGCGGGCTGGTCATCACGTACCACGGCACGCGAACGCCATAGCGGCGCTCCGTGGCCAGCAGCTGCTCCGCGAAGGCGCGGAAGAGCGGCTTGCCGGTCACCACGGTGGCGGGGTAGGTGCCCTTGGGGCCGCGCCAGCCCAGCCGCGTGCCCTGGCCGCCCGCCACGGTGAACGCGGCCACCTTGCCCGCGCGGATCAGCGCCTCGCCCGCCTCGCGGAAGGCCGCCGCGTCCGCGCCGTCACGACGCACCTGCGGCACCGGCTCCAGCGCCGACAGGTCCTGCGCGGCCTGCGCATCGGTCTCCGCCATCATCCCCGGCAGCTCCTCCAGCGGCAGCTGCTCCAGCTGCTCCAGCAGCGAGCGCAGCGCGCTGGGGCCCAGCGTGGGCACGAAGTGCAGCAGGTGATCCTGGCCCAGGGCCTTCAGGCGCGAACGCGTCTTCTCCAGTCGTGGATCGGAACTCATGGATCGGGTGGCTCAGGCGCGGCGTGCGCCGGTCTCGGGGGCCTCGGGCTCGCTCCAGCCTTCCGGCCGGTGGCGCACGATGAGGCCGCGGCGCAGGTAGATGACCTGCTCGCAGATGTTGGTGGCGTGGTCGCCGATGCGTTCCACCGCCTTGGTGACGGCCAGCAGCCGGAAGGCGAAGCCCGGACTGAAGGTGCCGCGAGCCACGGCCTGCTCGGCCTCCAGCAGGATCTGCTTCTTGAACTGGGCCACCGTGTCGTCGAAAAGCAGCACCTGGCGGGCAAGTTCCGCGTCCTCGCGCTCCAGGCTGCGCGTGGCGTCCCGCAGCATGCCCAGCACGCTGTTGGCCATCACGCGGAAGACGTCGGGCACGCGCTCGCTGAACCGGGTGGGCTCCAGCACCTTCTCCGCGATGGCCACGCCGTCGTCGGCGATGCGCTCCAGCTCGTTGTTCACCTTGACGATGGTGAGCACACTGCGGATGGCGTGCTCGTCCGTCTGGCCCATGCCCAGCAGGGGCACGCTGGCCCGCTCGATGGCCACGTCGGCGCGGTCGATCTCGTCGTCGCCGGCCATCACCGCGCGCGCCTTCTGCGCGTCGTCGTCGAAGAAGCAGTCCACCGCGCGCGTGCAGAGGTCCAGCACGCGGCGTCCCTGCGTGACGATCTCCTGCCGCAGCAGCGCCAGACGCTCGTCGAATCCGGGCATCCTCACATGCTAGCCGCTACCCTTGTCGCGTGCCGCTGTTGAGCGTGAATGTCGACCATGTGGCCACCGTGCGGCAGGCGCGCCGCGGGGTGCACCCGTGCGTGCTCGAGGCCGCCGCGCTGGCGGAGGCCGGTGGCGCCGACGGCATCACCGTGCATCTGCGGGAGGATCGCCGTCACATCCAGGACGCCGACGTGCGCGCGCTCCGCACGGCGGTGACCACGCGGTTCAACTTCGAGATGGCCGCCACTCCGGAGATGGTGGCCATGGCCACGGAGGTGAAGCCTCACAGCGCCATGCTGGTGCCGGAGCGGCGCCAGGAGCTCACCACCGAGGGCGGGCTGGACGTGGCGGGCGGGATGGCCCACGTGCGCGAGATCATCCGCCGTCTGTCAGGTGCGGGAATCCCCGTGAGCGTGTTCATCGACGCGGATCCGCGGCAGGTGGAGGCCGCGAAGGCCGCGGGGGCGTCCATCTGCGAACTGCACACCGGGCCGTGGGCGCACGCCTTCGGCACCCCGGAGCAGGGGGCGGAACTGGAGCGCCTGACGCGGGCCGCGGCGATGGTCCTGGCGTCGGGCATGCAGCTGAACGCGGGACATGCGCTGGACTGCCGCAACGTGGGTCCGGTGGCCGCGCTCCCGGGGCTGCGCGAACTGCACATCGGCCACAGCATCGTGGGCCGGGCCGTCATGGTGGGCATGCGTGAAGCGGTGCGCGAGATGAAGGCGGCCATGGCCGCAGGAGTCACCCGATGAGTCGATCGTTCAAGCCGGAAGGCTGCTGGACCGCCATGACCTCGCCGTTCTCGGCGGACGGTCGCGTGCTCGACCTGAGCCGCTGGGAGGCGCAGCTGAAGTTCCAGGCGCAGGGGGGCGTGCGCGGCGTGGTGCCCTGCGGCACCACCGGCGAGGCGCCCACGCTGGAGATGGCCGAGCAGCGCGCGCTGATCGCCAAGGCGGTGGAGGTGGCGAAGCCGCTTGGGCTGGGCGTGATGGGCGGCGCGGGCAGCAACAGCACGCACCATGCCGTCGAGCTGCATCGCATGGTGGCGGCCACCGGTGCGGACGCGGCGCTGCATGTGGCGCCGTACTACAACAAGCCCAGCCAGGAGGGCATCTACCGCCACTTCATGGCCATCGCGGATTCGTGCGACCTGCCGATCGTGCTGTATTCCATCCCGGGCCGCTGCGGTGTGGCCATCCTGCCCGAGACGGTGGAGCGGCTGGCGGCGCATCCCAACATCGTGGCCATCAAGGAGGCCACCGGCAGCCTGGATTCCGCCAGCGAGATCCGCCGTCGCTGCGCGCTGCCCATCCTCTCAGGCGACGACTCGCTCACCATCGGCTTCCAGTCGGTGGGCGCCATCGGGGTGGTGAGCGTGGTGAGCAACCTGGTGCCTGACCGCGTGCAGTCGTTGGTGGAGGCGTGCAACCGCAACGACTTCGACTCGGCCCGCGCCACGCACGAGTCGCTGCTGCCGCTGGCGAAGGGCCTGCTGTCGCTCGACG
>CAZKHO010000086.1:0-10875 GCA_964552505.1 uncultured Bifidobacterium sp.
TGGCCGAGCGCATCGTGGTGATCGGCGCGCCCGACGCGAGCGTGTCGGTGGTGGCCAGCCTGGATCAGGCGCTGGCCGCGCTGGAGCGTGCCGAACGAACCGCACAGGAGCGCGAACGCGCCGCGCGCCCGCCGGCGCCCGCCGTTCCCAAGCCCTTCGCGCAACCCACGCGCACGCGCCTGAGCTACAAGGAGCAGCGCGAACTGGACGGCATGGAGGCCGCCATCGAGGCGGCGGAGTCCGCCCATGCCGCCGCGGAACAGCGCGTGGCGGATCCCGCGGTGGCCGCAGACCATCCGAAGATGACGGCAGCCTGCGCGGAACTGGACCGCACGCAGGCCGTTGTGACCGCGCTGTACGCCCGCTGGCAGGAACTGGAATCCAAGCGGTCACCCACTGCCCCGTAACCAGACTTCACCGGGACCGGACTCCAAGCTTTCAGGGATGCAAGGGACGAATTGACCTCTTTACCCACCCCGCGCGTTGCGTTTGCTCCCGGACGGGAGACAATTATGGGCGCACCACCCCCGTGCCTGAAGCGAGAGAGATGACCCACCCCCACCGCCGATCCATCCGCGCGCTGTCCTCCATCGCCGCCACTCTGGCGGCGTCGCTGGTGACGCCCCGCCTGATGGCGGACGCCATCGTGACCTACACGCAGAACTTCGACGCGCTGCCCACCTCGTCCACCAGCGTGGCCAGCACCGGCACGGTCAACCTGCAGGCCAACATCACGCAGATCTCCTCCACGGACGCCACGTGGCAGGCCGCACGCATCGCAGGCACCAACACCACCGCCGTGCCGTTCAACGTGGGCAACGGCTCCGGCAACACCGGCGGCCTGTACAGCTACGCCATGACCGGCACCAGCGACCGGTCGCTGGGCCTGTTCGCCAGCAGCACCACCACGCCCGCCGCGGGCCTGGCCCTCAGGAACACCAGCTCGTACATCGTGACGGCGGTCAACATCTCCTTCACCGCCGAGCAGTGGAGGTCGCCCAACACGGGTGGCGTGGTGAACACCACCAGCTTCGCCTACGGCTTCTCCTCCGATCCCGCCATCACCCTGTCAAACTTCCTCTCCTCCACGGCCATGGTGGCCAATCCTGCCGGCGACCTGGTGAGCGGCGCGGCCACCACCAGCACGGTGTACGGCTCGCCCACCGAGGTGTCCAACAAGGGCTTCACCATCACCGGCGTGCTGTGGAAGCCGGGCGAAACCCTTTTCATCCGATGGCGCGATGTGGACAACACCGGCGCGGACGCGGGCCTGGCCATCGACGACCTGACCGTGGTGGGCAGCAGCGACGGCGACGCGGACGCGGACGGCATCGCCGATCCCGTGGACAACTGCCCCGACCGCTACAACCCCACCCAGCTCGACTGCGACGGCGACGGCGTGGGCGACGCGTGCGTGCTGGCCACCTACGGCAACGACCTCAACACCAACGGCGTTCCGGACGCGTGCGAGTACGGCATGGGCGACCTGGACCTGAGCGGCAACGTGGACAGCGGCGACGTGGCGCTGGCCCTGCTCGACTTCGGTCCCTGCGCCGGCTGCCCCAGCGACCTGGACGCCAGCGGCGAGACCGACCCGGGCGATCTGGCGCTGATCCTGCTCAACTTCGGTCCGATCCCGTACCAGAGCCCCTACCGCTTCCGCTTCACGGTGCCCTCGGACAGCCTCATCCCCGACATGGCCGGCTCGCGCGGCGTGGTCAGCAACTGGGCCAACGTCAGCTCTGCCAACTGGTACTCCACCTCCACGCGCAACACCTACGGCTCGTGGGGGCCACGCTGCAAGTCCATGAGTCAGCCCACCTCGGACATCCTGGCGTGGCCGCTGGACCTTCGGCAGCAGCGGCTCATGGCCTTCGCGCAGCGCTACATGGGCGTGGCCTACGAGCACCATCATCTGCCCGAATGGGATCCGCCGGCCGACTGGCCGTGGGACCAGGTCTGCACCACCGAGCAGGGTCAGGGCGTGGACTGCAGCAACTTCACGGGCTGGCTCTACAACTGGTGCTTCGGCATCCAGCTGGACACCGACATCGACGTGCAGGCCGCGGACACTTCCATCGCGGTGACCGGCGGCAGCGCCATCACGCCGGTGCGGATCAACAAGCCTGCCAGCGGCGGCTACGCGGCGCTCTGCGCGGCGCTGCAGCCCGGCGACCTGTGCTTCGTGTACTCCAGCAGCAGCTCCACCACCATCACCCACGTGTTCATGTGGCTTGGCAGCTTCGGCGCGGGTCCCAGCAGTGCGCCGCTGATCCTGGACGCCACCAGCACCACCGCCACGGACTTCTACGGCAGCCCCATGCCGTGCGGCGTGCAGATCCGTCCGTTCACCTCCAGCAGCTGGTACTACACGCGCTTCTCGCACGCGTTCCGCATCCTGCAGTGAAGCCGCCGAAGGCGTGCGCGCGGGATCCGCTCAGGGCGCCTGCAGTCGCTGGGCGAAGGTCTGGAGCGGCTCGCCGTAGTCCATCTTCCAACGCGGGATCTCCAGCCGCCGATCCCCCTGGTGCGCGTCGGGTCCTTCGGCTCGGAAGGCCAGCCGATAGCCGGCCGCCTGGGCCGCGGCCGCCACGCGTGCGTCGTAGCTGCCGAACGGATAGGCCAACGCCGTGACCGGGTGACCCAGCTCCCGCTCCAGTCGCGCGCGCGACTCGCGAAGCTCGAAGGCCAGACGCTCGTCCGGCAGCTGCACCAGGTTGGGATGGGAGACCGTGTGGCTGGCCACGGTGTGCCCCGCGGCCTCCAGTTGGTGCACCTGCGGCCAACTCAGATACCCAGGCGCACCCACCGCACCCGAATACACGAAGAACACCGCAGGAATGCCTCGAGGGTCCAGATAGCGTCGGGCGATGTCGGCGTCCTCACCCCAGCCGTCGTCCACCGTCACCAGGAAGGGCTTCGGGGGCAGATCCTGACCTCGCTCCAGGTGGGCCATGAACTGGTCCAGCGTGATCGGGTGGTGTCCGTGCGCCAGAAGCCAGTCCAGTTGCGCCTCGAAGTCGGCCGGCTTCACCACCCACGGGGCCCAGTCGCCCGGCGGTCCCCAGTCGCCCACATGGTGGTACATGAGCACGGCCACGCCTTCGTCCGGATCCCCTTGGCCGGGCGCCCCATCCACCCACCACAAACCAAGGGCCGCGCACGCGGCCAGCGCCACCAGCGCCGGGAGGCGTCCGTGTCGGACGGAGTGGGGGTGCCGAACCTGGGCCGCCGTGGACATTCGGGGCATTGTCGCGGGAACCCCCCACAAGGCAAGCGGCGCGCGCCCCGGATCCCGGCCACAATGCCCGCATGCATGTTCTGCTCGGATTCCTCACGATGGGTGCCATCGCCCTGGTGCTCTGGAAGATCCTGGCGCGTCAGGAGGCCGGAGACCCGGACTTCGAGCGCCGGCTGAAGGCCGACGAGCGCCGCGCCATGGCCAACCGCCAGGCCGACGCCCGCCGCACCGCCGGAACACCGCCGCCGGCCGGCGGACAGGACCGCGGAGACGGCCCTGCGCACGAATCGGAGTGAGGGCCGGAGGCCGGCTCAGGCCAGTCGGACGTCACCGCCGGGGATGGACAGGCGGGCCAACTTGGCGGATCGCATGGTGACCATCTCGCGCTGCAGCGACCTGCCGGGGCAGGCCGTGGCCGCACTGGGCCACTCCTTGTGGGTCCGGACCCGGGAGACCGGCACGGAATGCTTGTCCATGAGGCAGGTCAGCAACTTCTCCAGGGCCTCCAGCTGCTCGTCGCTGGGGCTCTGCTCGTCGAAGTTGCCCAGATTGCAGACGCCGATGTTGCCTTCGTTGCAGCCCTTCACGTGGGCGCCCTGCCATCTCAGTTCGCGACCCTCCCAGACCCGACCGCCGCGATCCACCACGTAGTGGTAGCCGATGTCGCCCCAGCCCTTGCTGCGGTGGCCGTTGCGGATGATCTCGATCCGGGCGGAAGCGCTGTTCTGGTCCTTGGCCATGAAGGGGCTCATCCCGTCGTGGTGGACGGTGATGTACTTGGCGGGCAGCATGGGATTCATCAAGGACGCCACGCCGTCACCGCGGCACCAGTACTGCCGATCGATGACGAAGCTGAACTCCTTGGGGCGCGGCTTGATGGGCGGGCAGACCGTCGGCTTGGTTCCCAGGCCCGAAGGATCCGGCAGTTTCACGCTGGAGCGCTGCGTCCCGGTGGCGCAGCCCACCGCCGCCAGCGTGCCAAGCGCCAGAAAGCCGCGCCGCGTCAGCGGCAGGACACCGCGCAGCAGGGGTTCGAGCGCCGAGGGCGCCGGGTCGGGCTGTTCACGCATGTGGCACCTCACGGGGAAGCGGAACCATGGCATCGGACACGCACCGACGCCGCCTGCAGTCTTTACGGAGGGTGCCAGATTTCGTGAGATCCCGGACCCCCGGAATGCCCGGGAAAACCCCTCGATTTTCAGGGCCGAGAAAGGGCCGTGGAACGCGCAGATCCTGCGGGTTTCAACTAGAATCCGGCTCTCCCGATCGGGGCCCTGCGAGGGCCTCCGAAGAGCGCCTTCAGGGGTCCGCGACGGACCCTTCCAGAGCCCCCCTTGCCGTGTCCAGCATGACCAAGCCAGCCAAGTCCGCCGCCAGCAACGACGGCGAGCCCCAGTACACCTCCGAAAGCATCCAGGTCCTGGAGGGCCTTGAGGCCATCCGCAAGCGCCCCGGCATGTACGTGGGCGGCACGGGACTGGAGGGCCTGCATCACCTGGTCTACGAGTGCGTGGACAACGCCATCGACGAGTGCATGGCGGGCTTCGCCACCGCGGTCACCGTGGTGCTGGGCGTGGACGGCAGCTGCTCGGTGAGCGACGACGGTCGCGGCATGCCCGTGGACCCCATGAAGCACGAGAACCCGGCCATCAACGGGCGCCCGGCCGTGGAGGTGATCCTGACGGAGGTGCACGCCGGCGGCAAGTTCGACAGCGGCGCGTACAAGGTCTCCGGCGGCCTGCACGGCGTGGGCGTGAAGTGCGTCAACGCGCTGAGCGAGTGGACGGAGGTGGAGGTGCTGAAGGAAGGCGTCCTGCACCGCATCGGCTTCGAACGCGGCGCGGTGACCGAGCCGCTGCACAAGGCGGGCGAGCGTCCCGGCTCCGGCAGCGGCACCAAGATCAGCTTCCGGCCCGATCCGGACATCTTCCCGGACACGCACCTGCGATACGAGATCCTGCAGCACCGGCTGCGTGAACTGGCCTACCTCAACCCAGGCGTGAAGATCCGGCTGGTGGACGAGCGCGTGGACGCCTCCGGCAAGGTCCGTGAGGAGACCTTCTTCGACGAGAACGGCCTGGCCGGCTACGTGAAGCACCTCAACGCGTCCAAGGCCACCAGCAGCCCCGTGATCAGCATCCGTCGGGAGGACACGGACGGCGGCATGCGCTGCGATCTGGCGCTGCAGTACACGGACGCCATGGCGGAGAACCTGCTGGCGTTCGGCAACAACATCCCCAACCGCGACGGCGGCACCCACGTGACGGCCTTCCGCAAGGCCCTCACCACCGCCATCAACGGCTACGGCAAGCGCATGGGCCTCTTCAAGGAGAAGGACTTCGTGCCCACGGGCGACGACCTTCGCGAGGGCCTCACTGCGGTGGTGAGCGTGAAGCTGCGCAACCCCACCTTCAACAACCAGACCAAGGAGAAGCTGCTCAACCCCGAGGTGGAGCCCTTCGTCAGCGCCGCCATCACGGAACAGCTGGGCGCGTGGCTGGAGGAGAACCCCGGCGAGGCCAAGGGCATCGTCAACCGCGCCAAGCTGGCCGCGGAGGCCCGCGAGGCCGCGCGCAAGGCCCGCGAGCTCATCAAGCGCAAGGGCGCGCTGGACAGCGGCGGCATGCCGCACAAGCTGGCGGACTGCAGCAGCAACGAGGTGGAGAGGACCGAGATGTTCATCGTGGAGGGCGACAGCGCAGGCGGCAGCGCCAAGGGCGGCCGCGACCACGTGCACCAGGCCATCCTTCCGCTGCGCGGCAAGCTGCTGAACGTGGAGAAGGCGCGTCTGGACAAGGTGCTGGCCTTCGAGGAGATCCGCACGCTCATCCAGGCGCTGCAGTGCGGCATCGGCGAGGACTTCGACGCCAGCAAGCTGCGCTACGGCCGCGTCATCATCATGACCGACGCCGACGTGGACGGCAGCCACATCCGCACGCTGCTGCTCACCTTCTTCTTCCGCCAGATGCCCGACCTGATCCGCGGCGGCAAGGTCTTCATCGCGCAGCCGCCGCTCTATCAGGTGGCCCGCGGCAAGACCGTGGAATACGTGCTCAACGACGAGCGCATGAACGAGGTGCTGGTGGACCTGGCCATGCGCGCCAACGCCACCCTGAGCCTGCGGGACGACAAGGGTCAGGTGTTCAGCACCATCCATGGCGAGCCGCTGCGCCGCCTGGTGCGCGAACTGGCCCGGCTGGAGGAGCTGTCCAAGGTCAGCCTCTACCGCGGCATCGAGTTTCCCCGGCTGCTGGCCGCGCGCGACGCCGATCCGGAAGGCAAGGGCCGCATGCCGGGCTGGCAGCTGGTCTGGCGCGACGGCGACGAGCTCTTCCACTCGGAGGCGCAGGCCGCCGCGCGCGTGCAGGCCCTGGGGCTGACCCTGGTGGACGTGGGCGCCGCCGGCAGCGAGGTGGAACCGGCCAAGCGCGCCACCCTTCGCGTGCTGCACGAGAACCGCGAGATCGAGCGCCTGCTGGAGCAGCTGGCCAAGCACGGCCTCTCCAGCCGCGACTGGACCCGCGTGCAGGAGGAGAGCGTCACCGGCGAGAAGCTGCCCACCAAGTTCGCCTGGACCGTGGACGGCGAGAAGGGCAAGCCCGCGGAGACGGTGGAGGTGGCCAACATCCCCAGCATCCTGCAGAAGCTGCACGAGGTGGGGCGCCGCGGCATCGAGGTGAAGCGCTTCAAGGGCCTGGGCGAGATGGAGGCGGTCCAGCTGTGGGACACCACCATGGATCCCGCGCGCCGCACCCTGCTCCGCGTCACCTGGGATCAGGCCAGCAACGCGGACGCGCTGTTCACCGTGCTCATGGGCGAGGACGTGGAGCGTCGCCGCGGCTACATCGAGAAGCACGCGCTCGAGGTGAAGAACCTGGACGTCTGAGCGCGCGGCTCAGCCCGCACGCGCGTCGCGAAGACCGGCCTGCGCAAAGCCCTGCGCCCGGAGCAGGCAGCTGTCGCATCGACCGCACGGCCTGCCGTCGGACCCGGGGTCGTAGCAGCTGCTGGTCAGCCCAAAGTCCACGCCCAGGTCCGCGCCCATCCGGATGATCTGCGCCTTGGTGAGGTGGAGCAGCGGCACGTGCACCGCGAACGCCGTCCGGCCCTGTGCGGCCGCCTCCACGCCGGCGCGCGTGGCCAGGTTGGCCAGCCGCTCGAACGCCTGCACAAACTCCGGCCGGCAGTCGGGATAGCCGCTGTAGTCCAGCGCGTTGACGCCGATGGCCAGGTCGTGCGCGCCCAGCACCTCGGCCAGGCCCAGCGCGATCGACAGGAAGATGGTGTTCCGAGCGGGCACGTAGGTGACGGGAATGTCGTGCGCGTGCGCCACGTCGCGATCCTTGGGCACGGCGATGTCGGCCGTGAGCGCACTGCCGCCGAAGGCGCGCAGGTCCACCGGCGCCACGCGATGCGACTGGGCCCCCAGCGCCCTCGCCAGACGGCCCGCGCACTCCAGCTCGAACCGGTGACGCTGCCCGTAGTCGAAGCTGAGGGCCGTGCAGCGGAAGCCGCCGGCGCGCATCCATGCCAGCGTCACCGCGCTGTCCAGACCTCCTGAAAGGAGGACCACGGCGTGACGACCGTCTCCGGACGGGGGCTTGGGTGGGCTGCTGGACGTCATGGAAATGCTGGCGAAGAGCGCGCCGCGCGAGGGTGACGCGAGTATAAACCTGCACGCATGGTGACCGTCACCTCCCCACTCCCCTGCGCACGCTGCCGATACCAGCTGCTGGGACAGCCGCTCCTGGGCTCCTGTCCCGAGTGCGGGCTCCCGGTGGCCACCAGCCTGGCTTCCAGCATGGAGCATTCGCAGCGCGCCATGGCGGATCTGCGCAAGCCGCATCGGGTGGCCGCCGCACTGGTGAGCTGCGCCGTGGCCGTGCTGTGCTGCGTGGCGCTGCAGATGGGCGCGCCCATGCTGGCCACCATCGAGTCGTTCACCGGCCAGCGCAGTCCGTTCCCGGATCGGATGCGGCTCTGGGGATGGGCGGGATCCGCGCTGGCGCTGTCGTCGGCGTTGCTGCTGGCGCACCTGGCGCTCTCGTCCAGGGAAGACATGCTCCGCAAGGAACTTGGACGCTGGCGCCTGTGGCTGCTGCTGGGCGGCTGGTGCTGGCTGGCCGCCGTGCTGCTGGACACGGTGGTGGCGTGGCGCGTGACAGCGCTGCCCGTGTGGCTGATCGAGGCGCTGCCGTGGGCCGGCGCCGCCATCCAGCTGCCCGGCATGGCGGCCATGCTGAGCGGATATCACGTGCTGCTTGCGGTCACGGGCCGTCGATCACGCACCTTCCATGAGGCGGCCTCCGCGCGCCAGAGCGTCCGGCTGCTCAACGGCACCGCGGCGCTTCTGGTGGTGATCACGATCGCAGGCCTCATCCTGCAGACGCGCGTGGTGCAGGGGCAGGACTTCCAGGTGCTGGTGGGAGTGACCAGCCGAGTGGCGGCGTCCTGCCTGGCCGCCCTGCTGCTCTTCGGGTCGGCCTATCTGGTGGCCAACGCCTGGTGGATCGCCCGCAGCCTGACGCTGCCTCCGGACCGAAGCGAACTCGACGGCTCCGCCTGACGCTGCCGACTTGGCAGCGGGGTTTCGACTCCACCATGCGGGCTGGCCAGCGCGGGCGACCGACCGAACTTTGTTTCGCCCGGCAGTCCCGAAGGTGGACGCAAGTCCTTGTCCACAATGGGTTCATGAACTGGAATTCAATGTCCGAGAACCATTCTTTCGGCTAGGCCGCGTGGCTTTTGGCACGCCGATTGATCTCTCTCCGGCCCCGGCGGCTCTGGCCGTCGACCGACCGTTCGAACCCATCACTTCCTGACGAGGAGACGACCCATGGCCGTGAAGGAACTCGCATTCGACACCGACGCACGCAAGAGCCTGATGGCCGGCGTGGAGAAGCTTGCCGCCGCCGTCAAGAGCACGCTGGGCCCCCGCGGCCGCAACGCCGTGCTGGACAAGAGCTGGGGCGGCCCCACCGTCACCAAGGACGGCGTCAGCGTGGCCGAGGAGATCGAGCTTCGCTGCAAGGTGGAGAACATGGGCGCCAAGCTGGTGAAGGAAGCCGCCAGCAAGACCAGCGACGACGCGGGTGACGGCACCACCACCGCCACCGTGCTGGCGGAGGCCATCTTCCGCGCAGGACTGAAGTACGTCACCGCCGGCGCCGAGGCCAACGCCCTGGTCCGCGGCATCCGCAAGGCCGTCACCATCTCCACCGAGCAGATCGCCGGCATGGCCAAGCCGGTGGCCGGCGTGAGCGGCGGCATCGCGGCCGTGGCCAGCATCAGCGCCAACAACGACGAGGAGGTCGGCCAGATGATGGCCAAGGCCTTCGACAAGGTGGGCAAGGACGGCGTGATCACCGTGGAGGAAGGCAAGGGCCTGGAGACCGTGGTGGACGTGGTCGAGGGCATGCAGTTCGACCGCGGCTACCTGAGCGCCAACTTCGTCACCAACACCGAGAAGATGACGGTGGAGTTCGACAAGGCGCTGGTCCTGGTCTACGAGGACAAGATCGACTCCATCACCAAGCTGGTGCCCTTCCTGGAGAAGGTCATGGACGCCAAGCGCCCGCTGCTGATCATCGCCGAGGACATCACCGGCGAGGCCCTCAGCACGCTGGTGATCAACAAGATGCGCGGCGTGCTCAACGTCTGCGCGGTGAAGGCTCCGGGCTACGGCGACCGCCGCCGCGCCATGCTGGAGGACATCGCCATCCTCACCGGCGGCCAGGCCATCATGAAGGACCTGGGCATCGATCTGGACAAGGTCACCCTGGCCCAGCTGGGTCAGGCCAAGAAGCTCACCGTGGACGCCGACAACACCACCATCGTGGAAGGCGCCGGCAGCAGCAAGGCCATCAAGGATCGCTGCGAGCAGATCCGCGCCGAGAGCGAGGCCACCGACAGCGACTATGACCGCGAGAAGCTGCAGGAGCGGCTGGCCAAGCTGGCCGGCGGCGTGGCGCAGATCAAGGTCGGCGCCAGCAGCGAGACCGAGCTGAAGGAGAAGAAGGGTCGCGTGGAGGACGCGCTGCACGCCACCCGAGCCGCCGTGGCCGAAGGCGTGGTGGCCGGCGGCGGCGTCAGCTTCGTCCGCTGCATCGCGGCGGTGAAGAAGGCGCGACTGTCCGTGGAGGGCGACGAGGGCTTCGGCTTCGAGGCCATCGCCGAGGCGCTGGCCGTGCCGCTGCGCACCATCGCCGAGAACGCGGGCGAGAAGGGCACCGTGGTGGTCAGCAAGGTGGCCGAGATGAAGGGCAACGAGGGCTTCAACGCGCTCACCCGCACCTACGGCGACCTGATCAAGGCGGGCGTGATCACGCCCGCCAAGGTGGATCGCTGCGCGCTGCAGAACGCGGCCAGCGTGGCCGGCCTGCTGCTCACCGCCGACTGCATCGTGACCGAGGCGCCCAAGCCCAAGGACGAGGGCGGCGAGCACGCCCACCACGGCCACGCGCACTGATCCCCTTCCCGAACACCCCAACGAGACACCAGGAGATTCCACCCATGTCCACCGTCCGCCCGCTCGAAGACCGCATCCTTGTGAAGCCCCTCGACGCCGAGACCAAGACCGCCAGCGGCCTCTTCCTTCCGGAGAGCGCCAAGGAGAAGCCCATGCAGGGCAAGGT
>CAZKHO010000087.1:0-10728 GCA_964552505.1 uncultured Bifidobacterium sp.
GGCGCCGGCGACGACGTGGTGGTGCTGGCCAACTTCAGCGCCACGGCGTGGACCAACTACCGGATCGGCCTGCCTCGCCCGGGCCTCTGGCACTGCCGGTTCAACGGCGACTGGACGGGCTACTCCAGCGACTTCGGCAACACCCAGGCGCTGGACGTGGAGGCCAACGGCTACGCGTACGACGGCCTGGCCCAGAGCGGCCTTTTCAAGGTGGGCCCCTACTCGATCGTGGTCTATTCGCAGGGCGACGTGCAGGTGCCGGGCAACCCGGCCGACCTGGACGGCAGCTGCACCGTGGACGCCGGCGACATCGCCATCGCGCTGCTGGACTTCGGCACCACGGGCGGCGCCTCGGATCTGGACCAGTCGGGCACCGTGGACAGCGGCGACATCGCGATCGTGCTCCTGGAGTTCGGCTGGACCTGCAACTGAAGCGCGTCATGACCACCCCACGCCGCATGTGGTGCTCGGCCGTGGCCGTCCTGGCCCTGACGGGGGCGGCGCAGGCGGTGGTGCTGCCCGTCTCCACCCGGTCCGGCATCGGTGCCACGCCGTACACCGCAGGAACCGCCAAGGGCGTGACCTTCCGCGTCTGGGCGCCCAACGCGCAGGCCGTGAGCGTGGTGGGCACCTTCAACTTCTGGAACAACACCGCGCACCAGCTCAGCGCCGAGGGGAACGGCTACTGGTCCGGCGACGTGGTCAACTGCCCGTTCAGCGCCCAGTACAAGTTCGCCGTCAAGATCAACGGCAGCTACCAGCAGAAGCAGGATCCCCGCTCGCGACTGCTGATCAACAGCGTGGGCAACAGCGTGGTGCACGATCCGGCCGCGTACGCCTGGTCCACCCCGGCCTTCACCGCGCCGTCGTGGAACGACCTGGTGATCTACGAGATGCACGTGGGCACCTTCAACGTGACCACCGGAACCACCGTGCCCAGCACGTTCAGCCGGGCGATCCAGCGCCTGGACGACCTGGTGGACCTGGGCGTCAACGCCGTGGAGCTGATGCCGGTGTGCGAGTTTCCGGGCGACATCAGCTGGGGCTACAACCTGAGCTACCCGTTCAGCGTGGAGAGCGCGTACGGCGGTCCCAACGCGCTCAAGCAGTTCGTGGACGCCTGCCACGCCCGCGGGATCGCCGTGCTGGGCGACATCGTGCACAACCACTGGGGGCCCAACGACCTCTCCATGTGGCAGTTCGACGGCTGGAGCCAGAACGGGGCCGGCGGCATCTACTTCTTCAACGACACGCTCCGCGCCAACACGCCGTGGGGCCCGCGGCCGGACTCCTCCCGCGCGGAGGTGCAGGCCTACGTGCGGGAGAACGCGCTCCTGTGGCTGGGCGAGTTCCGCATGGACGGCCTGCGCTGGGACGCCACCAAGTTCATCCGAAAGACGGACTCGGGCGGCACCGACATCCCCAGCGGGTGGAGCCTGCTGCAGGCGGCCAACGCCGACATCGACGCGCAGCACCCGGGCAAGATCAGCATCGCCGAGGACTTCGACGACAACGCGTGGGTCACCAAGCCGGTGGCCCAGGGTGGCGCGGGATTCGACAGCCAGTGGGACTCGTTCGTCTTCGCCGTGCGCGGCGTGGTGACCGCGTCCAGCGACAGCGGCCGGGACATGAACACCGTGCGCGACGCGGTGGCCAAGAACTACAACGGGGCGCCCCTGCAGCGCGTGATCTTCACGGAGAGCCACGACGAGGTGGCCACGGACAACGGCAAGCTCCGGCTGACCAGCGCCATCAGCGCGGCCGCACCGACGGGCGTGCAGGCCCGCAAGCGCAGCACGCTGGCCGCCGCGGTGATGTTCTGCAGCCCGGGCATCCCCATGCTCTTCCAGGGTCAGGAGCTGCTGGAGGACGGCGGCTGGGACGACACCGACCCGCTCGACTGGACCAGGGCCACCACCTTCGCCGGCACGAGGCTCATGTACAAGGACATGATCGCGCTCCGACGGAACCTGGCCGGACTGACCGCCGGCCTCACGGGCGACGGCGTGAACGTGCACCACGTGAACAACGCCAACAAGCAGATCGCGTGGCACCGCTGGAAGGACGGCGGGGATCGCGACGACACGGTGATCATCGCCAACTTCAGCGGCTGGCCGGTGAACAACTACCGCGTGGGCCTTCCCCGCGCAGGCACCTGGAAGTGCCGCTTCAACAGCGATGCCGCCATCTACGCCACCGACAACTCCGGGACGCCCTCGCCGGACGTGGACGCCTCCGCCACGGCGTGGGACGGCATGGCGCAGAGCGGTCTCTTCCGCGTGGGTCCGTACTCGCTGGTGGTGTACTCGCAGGGCGACCCGGTCTCCACGCTGGCCTCCGACCTGGACCAGAGCTGCCTGGTGGACGGCGGGGACGTGGCGCTGCTGCTGCTGGACATGGGAACCGCCGGCGGACCGGCCGACCTGGACGGCGACGGCCTGGTCACCAACAGCGACCTGGCGTTCCTGCTGATGGACTTCGGCCTGACCTGCCCGTGAGCGGTCAGGCGCCCGCCGGCAGGTAGGCCTTCTCCAGGTACTCGGCCACCATGCGGTGCGTGTTGAAGCGACCGGGCACCGTGGCCACGCTGCGCAGCGCACGCTCGATCCAGCGCCGGGGCAGACCGTCCTTGCCGCGGTCGTGGAAGGTGGGCACCACCTCGTCCTCCAGCTGGCGATAGAGGCTCTCCGCGTCCAGCGCGTCCTGCGCCTCACGGTCCGTGCCCTCGCTGCCGTCGCCGATGGCCCAGCCGTTGGTGCCGTCGAAGCTCTCCGGCCACCAGCCGTCCAGGATGCTCAGGTTCAGTCCGCCATGCATGGGCGGCTTCATGCCGCTGGTGCCGCTGGCCTCGTGCGGGCGGAGCGGGTTGTTGAGCCACACGTCGCAGCCGCTCACCAGCATCCGGCCCACGTGCATGTCGTACTCCTCGATCAGCGCCACGCGACCTTCGAAGCCGTTCTCCCGGGCCCAGCGGTGCACCTGCGCGGCGTACGCCTGGCCGTCGCGGTCACGCGGGTGCGCCTTGCCGGCGAAGACGATCTGCACCGGGCGCTTCGGATCGCCCATGATCCGGTGGAGACGCTCCGGATCCCGGAAGACCAGCGGCGCCCGCTTGTAGGTGGCGAATCGACGGGCGAAGCCGATGGTGAGCGCGTCCGGATCGAAGGCCGCCCGGGCACGGATGACCTGCTCCGGGCTCTCGCCGCGCCGACGCGCCTGTCGCTCCAGCCGGTCCCGGATGAAGCCCACCAACCGCTCGCGCAGGCGGCGACGCAGCGCCCAGAATTCCGCAGGATCGGCCTTGTCGGCCTGGGCCCACGGATCGCGTCCGCGCTCGATGGCGTCCAGGTCCAGCCCGATGGCACGCTTCCAGAACGCCTCGGCCTCCGGCGCCAGCCAGGTGCGGGCGTGTACGCCGTTGGTGACGTGACCGATGGGCACCATGGCCGCGTCCGCCACGCCGTAGACCTGCTGCCACATCTCGCGGCTCACGCGGCCATGCAGCGCGGCCACGCCGTTCACGTGCTCGGCGGTCCGCAGGGCCAGGACGGTCATGCAGAACGGCGCCTTGGGATCGGTGGGACGCTCGGAACCCATGTCCAGGAAGACCCTTCGGCTCAGGCCCGCCTCCTTCCAGCACGACTGCAGGGCGTCCGCCACCATGTCGGCGTCGTAGCGGTCGTGGCCCGCGGGCACCGGCGTGTGGGTGGTGAAGACGGTGCTGCGGCGGATGGCCTGCAGCGCGTCCTCCAGCGACTGGCCCTTGCGCCGCAAGGCCGCCAGCCGTGCCACGCTGGCGAAGGCTGCATGACCCTCGTTCAGGTGGAAGACGGTGGCCTTGATGCCAAGCGCCTTGAGCGCCATCACGCCGCCCACGCCCAACAGCACCTGCTGCCGCATGCGCAGGTCCGGCTCGCCCTTGTAGAGACCTTCGGTGAGGCGACGGTCCTTCGGACGGTTGGCCTTCCGGTCGGTGTCCATGAGCACGGCCCGCACACGACCCACCTTCATGGTCCAGAGTCGCGCCTCCACCTTGCGGTCGCCGATGGGCACCTTGATGTCCACGCCGGTGTCCTCCAGCGGCATGTGCCGCGGGTTCCAGCGCGGCTCGATCACGCGGGTGCTTCCGTCGGCGCGGAGCTGCTGCAGGTAGTAGCCCTGCTGGTAGAGCAGGCCCACCGCCGTCAGCGGCAGGCCCAGATCGCTGGCGCTCTTGAGGTGGTCACCCGCCAGCACGCCCAGGCCGCCCGAGTACTGCTGCAGGCTCTCGTGGATGGCGTACTCGCTGCAGAAGTAGGCGATGTGCAGCCCCTTGGAGCCGGGAAACGCCTGCTGCTCGAACCACGGCACGGTGTGGTGGTAGGCGCGGAGGGCGTCGCGCGCGTGCTTCACCAGGTCGCGGAAGTCCGCGTCGGCGCAGCGCGCGGCGAACACAGGCTCGTCCACGGCACGGAGCACCGCCAGCGGGTCATGGTTGCTGGCTTCCCAGGTGATCGGATCCAGCGCCGCAAAGGGACGCTGCCCCACCTCGTTCCAGCTCCACCAGAGGTCGCGGGCCACCTTCTCCAGGTCCCGGCGCATCTCCTTGGCCACCTTGGCGGGGGCGGTGACCATGGCACCCAGCGGGGCCGATTCGGACGCAGCGGCCTTCGCGGCAGGCTTGGCGGCGGGCTTGGGCGAGACGGGCTTCTTCGACTGGGCGGCAGGCATGGAACCCGCGAATGTCCCGCAAAAACCGTCACTTGGCAAGACGGCCGCAATCGGCGGCCAGCGCCCGCAAACGCGGCGCCAGCGACGCAGGAACGGCGTTGGGCGCCAGGCGCCAGCACCAGTTGCCGTCCGCCTTGCCCGGCACGTTCATGCGGCTCTCCGGCCCAAGTCCCAGGAAGTCCTGCATGGCCACGATGGCGGTGCGCGCCGGGCTGCCGTAGGCCAGGCGGATCAGGGCCTCCTCGGGCCGACGCGGGTGGCCCCCTGCCACCGCTCGGAAGCGCGCACGAGCCTCCGGCGACAGCTGACGGATCCAGCCGCGGCTGACGTCGTTGTCGTGCGTGCCGGGATACACCACGCAGTTGGCCGGGTGGTGATGCGGCAGGTCGCCGCTGTCCGGACCGTAGAAGGCGTTGTGCAGCAGCTTCATGCCGGGCAGACCGAAGTCGTCCCGCAGTCTGACCACCTCCGCCGTGACCGCGCCCAGGTCTTCCGCGATGAGCGGCAGCCGCCCAAGGCGGCGCTCGATGGTGGTGAGCAGCTCGCGTCCCGGCGTGGGCGCCCAGCGGCCCTTGCGCGCGGTGCGGGCGGAACCGGGGATCTCGTAGGCGTGCACGAAGCCCACGAAGTGGTCGATGCGCAGCGCGTCAAACCGGTCCAGCGCCGTGGCCACGCGGCGCATCCACCATCGGAAGTCTTCCTTGCGATGCGCGGCCCATGCGTAGTGCGGATGGCCCCACAGCTGACCGTCGGCGCTGAAGCAGTCGGGCGGGACGCCGGTCACCACCTTGGGGCGCCCGTCGCGCTCCAGTCGGAACAGCTCCGGTCGGTCGGCCACGTCGGCGGAGTCCAGCGTGACGAAGATGGGCAGGTCTCCCACCAGTCGCACGCCACGCGCGTGGCAGCGGTCGCGGAAGGCGCCCCACTGCCGCTCGAACTGGAACTGCACGAACGCGTGCAGCTCCCGCGAAGCGCCCTCCTTGGCCGCGGCGAATCGGCACCAGCCCGGCAGCCAGTCGCGCGTGCGGCGCTCGAAGGCGCGGAACGCGGCGCTCCGCAGGCCACCTCTGGCCTGGAAGCGCGCGAACGCCTCCGCAAAGCGCGGACGCTTGAAGGCGCGCGCGGCGGCGAAGTCGGCGTCTCCGCGGCCCAGGCTGGCGGGGGCGAGCAGGCGGGCCCGCGGCAGCAGCCCATCCTCCGCCAGACGCTCCAGACTGACCAGCATGGGCTCCGCGGCGAAGCTGCTGGTGGCGCTGTACGGACTCTCACCGTAACCCACCGGGCCGATGGGAAGCATCTGCCACAGCGTGAGGCCGGCGTCCGCGCACCACGCCGCAAACCGGTCCGAGGCGGGCCCCAGGTCACCCACGCCGTGGGGGCCGGGCAGGCTGGTCAGGTGCATGAGCACGCCCGCACGGCGCTGACGGAAGAGCTGGGGAACGACGGGCGAGCCGGCCATCACTTGACAGGCCGCACCCAGACGCGGCCACCCTCCATGGGAACCTCCACCGCGGGGAACTCGCCTTCGGCCGTGCCCACGGGCGCCGAGACGAACTCCGATTTCCAGCCCGTGCCCAGCGACTCGGGCAGCGTGATCTTGGCGGGCGCGCCGCCGGCGTTCAGCGCCACCAGCACCTGCTCGCCGGAACCTTCGCGAAGGAAGACCCAGGTGTCCTGCGCGTCGTCCACCAGCACGGTGCGGAACGAGCCGGTCCGCAGCGCCGGATGCGCGTTTCGCAGCGCGATCACGCGTCGGTAGTGCGCCAGCTGGTCCTCCATCACGCGGTTCTCTTCGGCGTGACCGTACGGTTCCAGATCCTTCCAGAGCATCGGTTTTCGGTTGTTGGGATCGCCGCTGCCCCACATGCCCACCTCGGTGCCGTACCAGACCATGGGCGCGCCCACGTAGGTCATCTGCAGCAGCGCCAGCAGGCGCACGCGCCGATAGTGCTCCGGGCCGGGCTTGGCCGCGTCGTAGGTCTGCACCTCCTGCTCGCGGTTCAGCGCGTTGTATTCGCGGTCCGGATTCTTCGCCATGCTGGCCAGCCGGTCGGTGTCGTGGCTGTCCAGCAGGTTCTGCATCACGTAGGTGATCTCGGTGGGGTACGCCAGGCGCAGGTCCGCCAGCTTGGCGTCCAGTTCGCTGGCCTTGATCTTGTTCTTCCGGTCCAGCACCCACCGGATGGCGGGCTTGGCGAACTCGTAGTTCATCACGGCGTCGAACGCCTTGCCGTCCAGCCACGGCTCGGCGCGCTGCCAGATCTCGCCGGTGATGTAGGCCTGCGGATTGATCGACCGCACGAACCTGCACCACTCGTGCCAGAACGGCATGGGGATCTCGTTGGCCACGTCCAGCCGCCATCCGTCCACGCCGTCCGACGGATCGCCGTCGCCGTCCGGATCCATCCAGCGTCGCGTCACCTCGAAGATGTGACGGCGCGCCGCCTCGCTGGCCAGCCCGTGCTCGTCGCTCTTGCGGAAGGTGGGAAGTTCGCCGAAGCCGAACCAGCCCTCGTAGTCGAACGGATCCCAGCTCTTCACGCTGAACCAGTCGGCGAACCGGCTGTCCCGGCCCTTCTCGCGCACGTCGCGGAACGCCGGATGCCGGGTGCCCACGTGATTCCACACGCCGTCGATGATCACGCGGAAGCCCATCGACTTGGCCTCCTTCAGGAACGCCAGGAACTCCCGGTCGCTGGCGTTGAAGGTCCAGGTCTTGGGGTCCAGCAGGTCCTCCCGGGCTTCCGTCTCGGCGTAGTCGCCGCCGGCGCCGAAGCGCTCGTCGATGTGGAGGTAGTTGGTCGCGTTGTACTTGTGGTTGCTGTCCGCCTGGAACATGGGCAGCAGGTAGAGCGCGTTCACGCCCAGCGACTTCAGGTACGGCAGCTGCCTGCGCAGGCCCTGCAGGTCGCCGCCGCACTGGCGGCGGAACACGAAGTGGTTGTAGAAGGTCTGGCCGTCCTGCCCTTCCCATGCGCTGGGCTCGTACCACTCCTGACGCCAGTCGCGCGTGTTCGGGCCGTCGTTGGCGGTGGAGCCGTTGCGGAAGCGGTCCACCATCACCTGGTACCAGACGGCGTTCTTCGCCCACTCCGGCGTGGAGATGCCCGGCGTTCGGTTGGCGTCAAGGGAGTACGTCTGCGGGTCGCGCACGGACATGGGGCCGTCCTGGATCACGAAGGTGTAGTCGGTCGGAGTTCCGCCGACGGGAAGGGAGATCTGCCAGAAGTCGAAGGGGCCCGTCCGGCCCGCGCGCTCCATGGCCATGCGCCGCCCGTCGCGGGCGACGAATGCTACCTGTTGCACGTCGCCGGCGAGGGTGCGATAGCGGATGGTCCAGGCCTGCGCGCCACGCTGGAGCCACGCCAGGCGCGAGGGATCATGACGGAGTCCGCGGGCGTCGATGTGGCCGTCGCCCACCGTGGCGCCGGCGGCGTCCAGCGAAAGGTCCGCGCCCAGCGCCAGCACGCTGTTGAAGCCGCCCTGTCCGTCCGGCTCACGCACCGGATTGGCCGGATCCGCCCGCCAGTCGGACCCGTCCACCACGAACTTGTACGGATGGCGCCCTTCGCGCAGGCGCACCGTGCCGGTCCAAGTGCCGTCCGCACCACGCCGCATGGGCGTGGCCGCGGCGTTCCAGCCGTTGAACGCACCGGCCAGCGACACCGATCGCGGCGATCCCGCCGGGTGCGTCGCGAAGGTGACCGTCCACTCGGTGGGCGAAGCGCGCTGCGCGGAACATCCGGTCGGCAACGCACCCGGCCCGGCGTCGGCGGGGATCGGTGCGGCGGGCAGGTCCGGCGGGAAGCCCTCGGCCGCCCACGCCGTCACCGACCACGCGACGACCATCGCTGCCATGAGGCGGTTCCGCATGGCGCAACCCTATACTCGCGCCATGCATCGCGGAAGCCGAAAGGGCTCGATCGCAGGCCGATTCCTGCGCGGAATCCTCACGGTGCTGGCGGCGGCCCTGGTGGCGTGGAGCTTCGCGCGCGTGGGCTGGCGCACGCTCTCCAACTGGCGCGACCGCGCGGCCGTGGACAAGGAACTGGTGGTGCTGCACTGGAGCGGCGAAGGCGGTCCGGAAGAGGACGCCATCGTGGAGGGCGCCCTCCGGGACTTCGAGAAGGCGCACCCCGGCGTGCGTGTCCGCCGCATCAACCCCGGCGACGCCGGCAGTTTCTACACCAAGCTGCAGACCATGCTGGCGGCCGGCGAACCCCCCGACCTGTTCTACGTGGGCGCCGAACGCGTGGCCAGCTTCGCGGACATGGGGCTGCTGGAGCCGCTGGACGCGCGCGTGGCCGCCGACGCCAAGGCTGGCGCACCCAACGCCATCGACCTGGCTGGCTTCTTCCCCAGCACCGTGGCCGCCTTCCGCTACGACGGCGCACGCAACGGACAGGGTGCGCTCTACGGGATCCCCAAGGACTTCACCACCGTCGGCTTCTACTACAACAAGGACATCTTCCGGAAGGCGGGCGTGCCCTTCCCCAGGGACGACTGGAGCTGGGACGACTATCTGGCCGCTGCGCGTGCCATCGCCAAGACCAAGGGTCCCGATGGAGAGACGTACGTGGGCAGCGAGTTCGTGACCTGGCCCATGATGGTGCGCGCGTACCTCCGCACCGAGGGCACGGAGGTGCGCGGTGCGGACTTCGACCAGCTTCGACTGGACGCGCCCCAGACCGTGGCCGCCCTGGAGCGCCTGCGCGCGTGGCGACAGGACGAGGTGGGCACGCTCACCAGCGGCCGAAGCAAGCTGGCCACCGGCGCCGCCGTGTTCACCACGGGACGCGTGGGCATGGCGGGGCCCTTCGGCCGATGGGTGGTGCCGGAATACCGCCGCATCCGGGACTTCGACTGGGACTTCGCCCCACTGCCGCACGGCACGACCCGCGCCAACGTCATCGCCACCGTCTCCTGGAGCCTCAGCGCCCGCAGTCGCCACAAGGACGAAGCATGGGACCTGCTGCGCTGGCTGGTGAGCCCGCAGAGCCAGGCGGCCAATGCGCGACTGGGCCTGGCCATTCCCACCATCCGCGCCGTGGCGGAAAGTCCCGCGTTCCTGGACGCCTCGCAGAAGCCCTCCAACAACCGCGGCTACCTGGATCCCGCGCTCTCCGCCGAGGTGGTGGACTGGCCGGCGGATCCGCGCTTCGAGCAGCTGCTGGGCGGCAACCTGGACCGCGCGCTGAAGGTGGGCGATCTCACGCTGCCGCAGGCCATCGACCAGTTCCAGGCCCAGTGGAAGGCGGAGAAGGAGAGCCCTCTGGCCAGGCCGGGATTCCCCGCGTTCCCGTGGCGGCCGGTGGCCACGGCCCTGGGCGTGGTGGCGGCGGTGGCGGCGGTGGCGCTGGCGTGGTTGGCGCTGGCTCCCCGCGGTGCGCAGGCCGACACGCGCGAGGCGCGCTGGGGATGGCTGCTGGCCAGCCCGTGGGTGCTGGGCTTTGCGCTGTTCATGGCGTTCCCCATCGTGATGAGCCTGCTGCTCAGCCTCTCCAAGTGGCGCGGCGTGAGCACGCTGGACACGGCCACCTGGGTGGGTGGCGCCAACTACTCGCAGCTGCTGGCGCACGACCCGCGCTTCCTCACCAGCCTCAAGGTCACGCTGTACTACACGCTCATCGCCGTGCCGGGCGGACAGGCGCTTGCCCTGCTGGCCGCGGTGCTGATGAACCAGAAGGTGAAGGGGATGCACCTCTTCCGGGCCGCGTGGTACCTGCCCAGCGTGCTGGCGGGCGTGGGCGTGGCCGTGCTCTGGCGATGGGTGTTCGACACCGACGGCGGGCTCATGAACGCCGCGCTGCGGCCCGTGCTCTCGCTGGTGCACCTGACCCCGCCGGACTGGTTCGGCAAGGACGCCGCCGCGTGGGGCGCGCCCGCCTTCGCCATCATGGGCTTCTGGATGGTGGGTGGCGGCATGATGATCTACCTGGCGGGCCTGCAGGCCGTGCCCGAGGAGCTGCAGGAAGCCGCGCGCATCGACGGACTGGGGCCCGTGGCGCGCTTCTTCCG
>CAZKHO010000088.1:0-10632 GCA_964552505.1 uncultured Bifidobacterium sp.
GAGAGCACGCCGAAGCGCGCGGGCGAGGGCGGCGTGAAGCTCGCGCTCGGCAGCCACAACGCGCGCAGCATCGCGGCCACGCTGGCCACCGCGGAGCGCCTGGGCCTGCCCCCCGCCGCCGTGGAACTGCAGATGCTGCACGGCATGGCCGACCAGCTGAAGGGCGCGGCGGCCGAGCTGGGCCTGCGCGTGCGCGAGTACGTGCCGGTGGGCGAGATGATCCCGGGCATGGCGTACCTGGTGCGCCGTCTGCTGGAGAACACCAGCAACGAGAGCTGGCTCAAGGCCGGGTTCCTGGACAACGCCGACGCATCGAAGCTGCTGGCGAGCCCGCACTCGGCCGCCATGCCCGCCGATGGCGCAGGCGCCGCCGAGCGCCACCGTCTGAGCGTGGCGCACCCCGAGGTGGGCGACGGCCGGCCGTTCTTCACCGAGCCGATGCGCGACTTCTCGAAGGCGTCCGTGCGCGAGGCCTACGCCAAGGCGATCGCCGCCGCGCGGGTGCCGACCGTGGCGAACGACGGAACCGTGCAGCAGGCGCGCGACGCGGTCACGCTGCTCTCGAAGAGCTTCGCGAGCTGGCGCGAGGTGCCGGTCACGGCGCGCGCCGCGGTGCTGGTGAAGGCCGCCGCCGACATGCGCGCGCGCCGGGACGAGCTGAGCGCGATCATCATCCGCGAGAGCGGCAAGACCTGGCGCGAGGCCGACGCCGACGTGTGCGAGGCGATCGACTTCTGCGAGTACTACGCGCGCGAGGCCGTGCCGCTCTTCGAGCGCCGCCGCCTGGGCCGCTTCGTGGGCGAGCTGGACGAGGTCATGCACGAGCCGCGCGGCGTGTGCGTGGTGATCAGCCCGTGGAACTTCCCGCTGGCCATCTGCTGCGGCATGACCGTGGCGGCGCTGGTGACGGGGAACACCGTGCTGGTGAAGCCGGCGGAGCAGACGCCCACCATCGCCCGGATCCTCTGCGAGATCCTGTGGGCCGCGGGCGCTCCGCGCGACGCGCTGGCCTTCCTGCCGGGTCAGGGCGAGACCGTGGGCGCGGCGCTGGTGCGCGATCCGCGCGTGGCGCTGGTGGCCTTCACCGGCAGCAAGGCCGTGGGGCTGGACATCGTGAAGGCGTGCGCCGAGGTGGCCGACGGCCAGCACTTCGTGAAGCACGTGGTCTGCGAGATGGGCGGCAAGAACGCCGTGATCGTCGACGCCAGCGCCGATCTGGACGAGGCGGTGCTGGCCGTGCGCCAGAGCGCCTTCGGCTTCAGCGGCCAGAAGTGCTCCGCGTGCAGTCGCGCCATCGTGGTGGAGAGCGCGCACGACCAGTTCCTGCACCGGCTGGTGGAGGCCACGCGCTGCCTGACGGTGGGCGACCCCACCCTTCCAGGCACGGACATCGGCCCAGTGATCGACGCCGAAGCCGCCGCGCGCATCCGCAGCTTCGTGGAGATCGGCTCGAAGGAAGGCAAGCTGGAACTGCAGCTGCCGGTTCCGGAAGGCCTCGAGGCGAAGGTGGGCAAGCCCTACGTGGGCCCCGCCATCCTGAGCGGCATCCGCCCGGAGCACCGACTGGCCAACGACGAGATCTTCGGCCCCGTGCTGGCGGTGATCAAGGTGAAGGACTTCGAAGAGGCGCTCGCCGTGGCCAACGGCACCGCCTACAAGCTCACCGGCGGCATCTTCAGCCGCAAGCCCGCCCACCTGGAGCGCGCCAAGCGCGAGTACCGCGTGGGCAACCTCTACCTCAACCGCGGCATCACCGGCGCGCTGGTGGGTCGACAGCCCTTCGGCGGCTTCGGCATGAGCGGTCTGGGAAGCAAGGCGGGCGGCGCGGGCTACCTGGAGCACTTCGTGGTGCCTCGCGCGCTGTGCGAGAACACCATGCGACGCGGATTTGCGCCCGGCCTGGAGTGATCCCCGCGAGCACGTGACCACCCACGTGGGCCGCCGGCCAGGCACGGGCGGCGCGCGCCGTCATCCCGCAGCGGCCGCCAGCGATCCCTCCGCACCGCGAAACCGGTCCAGCAGCCGGTAGCCGATGGCCTCGGCCACATGTTCGGGCTTCACCGCGGCGCTGGACTCCAGGTCCGCCACCGTTCGGGCCATCCGCCGGACCTTGTCGAAGGCGCGCGCACTCAGTCCCAGTTCCGCCATGGCCTGACGAAGCAGGTCGGCGCACGCGTGATCCAGCGGCGCCGCCGCGTCCAGTGCAGGCCCTGCCAGCGCGGCGTTGGGGACCTCCCCCTGACGCGCCGTGGCACGCTCCCGCGCCGCCGTCACGCGTGCCCGCATAGCGGCCGTCCCCTCGGCGGGCCGGCTTGCCACCAGCGCGTCGAACGGCACCGCCGCCACCTCCACATGCAGGTCGATGCGATCGATCACGGGGCCGCTGAGCCGCTCCAGATAGCGGCGCATCTCCGCGCCGCCGCCGGACCGCAGATCCCCGCGTGCGGTGGGATTCATGGCCGCCACCAGCAGCGCCCGTGCGGGAAAGCGCACCGCACCGCGTGCACGGCTCACCGTGACGAAGCCGTCCTCCAACGGCTCGCGCAGCGCCTCCAGCACGCCGCGCGGAAACTCCGCCACCTCGTCCAGGAACAGCACGCCACCATGCGCCAGGCTCACCTCACCCGGACGCGGCACGCTTCCGCCGCCCACCATGGCCGCGGCGCTGGCGGTGTGGTGCGGACAGCGCACCGGCCGTCGCAGCAGCAGCCCGGCGCCGGGCGGCAGGGTTCCGGCGCACGAGTGGATGCGCGTGGCCTGCATGCGCTCGTCCAGCGTCATGGGCGGAAGCAGCCCCGGCAGCGCTCGCGCCATCAGCGTCTTGCCGCTGCCGGCCGGCCCGATCATGAGCAGGTTGTGTCCGCCCGCCGCCGCGATGCACGCCGCCCGCCTCGCCAGGGCCTGCCCCTTGATGCGCTCGAAGTCCACCTCAGCCGCCGTGTCCGGCATGGTGGTGGTGCGCGCCTCGCATGCAGCGCCGGACGCCGTGCCGGCGAGCACCTCGATCGCCTCGCGCAGCGTGCGGACCCCCACCGCCTGCACGCCCTCCACCGCCGCGGCCTCGGCCAGGTTCTCTCGCGCCACCATCACCCGCCGGAACCCCGCCTGCCGGGCCAGGATCGAGAGGCAGATGGCGCCGCGCACCGGCCGCACACGCCCGTCCAGCGCCAGTTCGCCGGCGATCAGCCAGCCCTCCAGTTCCCGTTCCGCGCCCCTGCTCTTGCGCAGCGCTCCACCCGCCACCAGCACCGAGAGCGCCATGGGCAGGTCGAACGCCGGTCCTTCCTTGCGAAGGTCCGCGGGCGCCAGGTTGATGGTGACGCGACCGCCCGGCCAGTCGAATCCGGCGTTGCCCACGGCGGTCTGCACACGGTCGATGGCCTCGCGCACGGCCACGTCGGGCAGCCCCACCAGCGTGGTGCGCGGCAGCCCCCGCCCGCTCAGGTCCACTTCCACCTCGCAGGGCACGGCGTCGATGCCGCGCAGCGCAAATCCGTGCACCCGAACGCTCATGCGGGCCAGCATGGGGCCGCTGGGCGCACCAACTCCCTCTCCATCCCCTTTTTCCATCATCCGGCGCCCGAGCGTCGCATAAGTGCCCGCCAGCACCCCTGTGTCCATCCCATTCGCGTCAGGATGGGCCAGTCGCCCTTGGACTTCACCTGCAACCCGGGCACAATGGCCTCGATGCACTGGCGCGCGGCGCTCTGCTCCTGCCTGCTGGCCACGCTCCCCGCGTTCGCGGTGGATCCGATCGTGGCGTCCAGTCTGCAGGTGGCTTCGCTGGACGGGCTTCCCTCCGGGGCCTACCCCAACGCCGCCACCCACTTCTATCCCCAGAGCGTGGCCGTCAACTTCACGCTGTCGCGTGCCACACGCCTCTCCACGCTCACCTTCTGGGGCAGCAGCGACAACACGGTCTACACCGGACTCAACAACGTCCGCGGTTTCGAGATCCGTTTCTACGACGCCACCTTCGCCACGCCGCGTCTGCAGTTCACGCTTCTGCGCGGGGCCGCCATCCAGGAGACCTCCACGCTGCGGGTCAACTCCTACGGAGGCCGCGAGATCCAGTGCAAGGTGAACGTGCCGGGCACCCTGCCAGCGGGCACCTGGTGGATGCATGTGGGCGCCAACCTGATCGACGGCGTCAACGGCGACGCCTGGCTCTGGAGTCCCGGCTCGCGTGCCGGGGTGCGATACACGCAGTGGAACGGCTCAGCCTGGAGCGCCTGGACCGCGGACGCCGGCTACAGCGCCGCGTGGGAACTCCGCGGCGTGCCGTCCTGCCCGAACGACCTGGACAATTCCGGCGTGGTGGACCAGGGCGACATCGCGCTGCAGCTGCTCGACTACGGCCCCTGCCCTGGCTGCCTGGCCGACATCGACGGGAGCGGCGTGGTCGACTTCGGCGACATCGCGCTGACGCTGCTGGAGACGGGCCCGTGCCCGTGAGCGCGGCGGTGCGTCGCTAGACTCGCGGGATGCGACGCGTCCTGCTTGCCTGCGATGTCGGCGAACGCCGGGACGCGCTTCTTCGCGCCGTGGAGGCGGCCGGGCATCAGGTCACGGTGACGGCGCACGCCGCCGATGCCGCGCCGCTGGCACGCGAGGCGCACGCCGCCGCCCTGCTGATGGTGGATTCGCCCGCCTGCGACGCACTGGCCATCCTGAGGACGCTCCGCGCCGACCCCACGCTGCACGCCTGCATGAGCCTGGCGTTGGCGGCGCCCGACCGGCACGCTGCGCTGATGGCCGAGGGGCTGGATCAGGCGCTGGATCCAGACGCGTCGCCGGACGCCGCGGCCACCGCCATCCAGGGGCGCCTGACCCGCCGCCAGCAGCTGCTGGACTTCGCCGGCCCGGACGCGCGCAGGCGCTCCGCGGAGACCATGGTCCAGGCCATGGCGCAGTCCGGGGCGTTGGCCGCGGTGATCACGCTCCGCATCGACCGACTGGAACAGGCGTCGGCGGCGCTCGGGCCGCGCGGCGCCGGCCTGCTTCGCGAGGCCGTTCGCGAGGCGCTGGCGGACGCGCTTCCCGTGGGCGCGGAGCTGGCGTTGCTGGATCACGGCGCGGTGGCCGCCGTCACCGGCGCGCCGGACGCCTCGGAGCCGGCCGCCGCCCTGCTCAACGCCTCCCGCCGCCCGATCGAGGTGGACGGGAGGGAGATGCGCCTCCGTGCGCACGCCGGCTGGGTGGCGTGTCCGGGCGCCGACGCCGACGCCGCCACGCTCATCCGCCGCGCGGACTCCGCGGCGCGCGAGGCCCGCCACCGAGGCGTGGGCACCCCCGTGGCCTGGACCGACGAACTGGGCGCACGACTGCTGGGAGATCTGGAGCTGGGAAGCGCCATGCGACGCGCGGTGGAACTGGCGCAGTTCCGCCTGGTGTTCCAGCCGCAGCTGCGCATGGACCGGGGCGATCCGATCGGCGTGGAAGCGCTCATCCGCTGGACCCTTCCGGACGGCGTGAGCGTGCCGCCCGACCGGTTCGTGGCGCTGGCCGAAGAGAGTGGCCTCATCGACGAGATCGGCACCTGGAGCCTTCGGCAGGCCTGCCGCGAAGCGGTGGCGCTGGAGGAGATGGGGCTCTCGCTGCGCATGGCGGTGAACGTGACGCCGCGACAGGCGTCCACGCCGCGGTTCATCGAGGCGGTCCGTCAGGCGCTGGCCGAGAGCGGTCTGGCGGGGTCGCGGCTGGTGCTGGAACTGGGCGAACAGCTGCTGCTGCAGGATCGCGAAGCGCTGCTGAACACCCTGCAGGCCATCCGCTCGCTGGGCGTGGAACTCTGCCTGGACAACTACGGCTCGGGATTCACCTCGCTCGACAGCCTTCGCCGGCTGCCCGTGAACGAGATCAAGCTGAGCCGCGACCTGGTGCAGCCGCTGCCGGGCGCGCCGTCCGATCGGGCGGCCGTGCAGGCCATGCTGTCCATGGCGCACGCCATGGGACTGCGAGCCAGCGCGGTGGGTGTGGAGAACGCCTCGCAGTGGGCGTGGCTCAAGGAACAGGGCTGCGACGCCGCGCAGGGCTGGCTCATCGGCAAGCCCGTGGAGGCGCGCGAACTGCCGACCAGCATCGCGGGCCTGCGCCGACTCCGCGGCCGGTTCGCGGAAGCGGCGGCGGGCTGATCCGGCTCGGATGGCGCCGGCGGACCGTCACTCCGACCGCGGCGCAGGGACGCCCGTGCCGGCAAGATCCAGAAAGAACGCCTGCTCTCGCGCCACCTGCTTCAGACGCTCGAAGCGGCCGCTCCTGCCGCCGTGCCCCGCCTCCATGTTCACGTGCAGCAGCAGCGGGTTGGCGTCCGTCTTCAGACGCCGCAGTCGCGCCACGAACTTGGCGGGCTCGAAGTAGCCCACCTGCGAGTCCCAGACGCCGGTGGTGACCAGCATGGCGGGATAGGCCTTGGCCTGCACGTTGTCGTAGGGCGAGTACGACAGGATGTACTCGTACGCCTCCTTCGACTCGACCGGGTTGCCCCACTGCGTCCACTCGTTGGTGGTGAGCGGGATGGAGGCGTCCAGCATGGTGGTGAGCGCGTCCACGAACGGCACATGCAGCGCCATGCCGCGGTAGCGGTCGCCGGCCATGTTGGCCACCGCGCCCATGAGCAGGCCTCCGGCGGAGCCGCCCGTGGCGAAGACGCGCGCGGGATCGGCCCACCGCTCGCGCACCAGGAAGTCCGTGGCGTCCACGAAGTCGTTGAACGTGTTGCGCTTGTGCAGCAGACGGCCGTCCTCGTACCAGTCCTGTCCCAGGTCCGCGCCTCCACGCACGTGCGCGGTGGCCAGGGCGAAGCCGCGGTCCATGAGCGAGACGCCGGCCAGATCGAAGCTGGCGTCGCTGGGGTAGCCGTAGGCGCCGTAGGCCTCCACGACCATGGGATGGGCACCGTCGCGCTTCCAGGCGTCCTTGCGCCAGCTGATGGAGACCGGGATCCGCTTGCCGTCGCGGCTGGGCGCCCACTGGCGGATGGTCTCATAGCGCGAGCGTTCGTAGCCGATCACCGGCTGCACCTTGCGCGTCACCTGCTGTCCGCCGGAAAGGTTCACGTCGATCACGGTGCGTGGCGTCACCATGCTGGTGAAGTTCACGCGCACGAAAGGGTTGGACGGATCCGGGTTGTCGCCCAGCGACATGCTGTAGGCGCTCTCGGTGACCGGAACCACGCGTCCCAGCCCCCCGGACCAGGGGATCACGCGGACGCGCGGATTGGCGTCGCCTCGTTCCGCCACCGCCACGCCGTCGTTGAACAGGGCGACGCCGTCCACGGCCGCGTCGGAGCGGTGCGGCACCAACGCGGTCCATGCCGACCGATCCGCCGGCGAAGCTTCCGGCGCGATCACCACCCGGAAGTTGCGCGCATCCTGGTTGGTGCGGATCACCCATCGGGTCCCCAGATGGTCCGCGTAGTTGCGGACGCCCTTCACTCTGGGCAGCACCACGCGCGGCGCGGTGTCGGGCGCGTCCAGAGGCACCACCCGCAGCTCGTTGTCGTCGTAGCCCTCCGTCTGGATGGCCAGGAACCGTCGTGACGCGGTGGGCGCGATCTCCGTGAAGAGCGTCCGATCGGGCTCGTCGAAGACCATCGCGTCCTGCTGGGCCGGCGTTCCCAGCACGTGCCGACACACGGGTCCGCTCTGCAGCAGCACGGGATCCTGGCGCACGTAGAACAGGCTCCGACCGTCGTTGGACCACACCACGCGCTCCAGCGTGCCGGACACCTGGTCCGGCAGGTCGCGGCCGGTGCGGATGTCGCGCACGCGAAGCGTGTGGCCTCGCCGCCCCTGCGTGTCCTCCGTCCACGCCACGCGGGAGCCGTCCGGACTCACCTGCACGTCGCCCACGCGGAAGTAGTCGTGACCGCGCGCCAGCTCGTTTCCGTCCAGCACCACCTGTTCGGGCGCCCCTCGCTCCGGACCCTGCACGCCACCCTGCCGGCGCATCCAGATCGGGTGCTCGCCGCCGGCGCGGTAGGCCTGCCAGTTCCACCATCCGCGGTCATGCTGCGGCGCGGTGCCGTCGTCCTCCTGGATGCGGCCGCGGATCTCCTTCAGCAGCGACGCCTCCAACGGCTGCAGGCGCTCCAGCATGGCCTCCGTGTAGGCCTGCTCGGCCCGAAGGTGCTCCATCACTTCGGCACGCTTCTCCTTGGGATGGTCGTCACGGATCCAGTAGTACTCGTCCACGCGCTCTCCATGCGGGCTCTTCACCACGAAGGCCGCCTGACGGGCCACGGGGGGCACGGGACGACCGGAGGCGTCGCGCTGGACCTGCGTGGTTGCGGCAGGAACGATGGCGGGCGTCGGTGAACGTGAGGCGCATCCGCCCAGTCCCAGAAGCACCAGCGGAACGGATCGGACGAGTGCGGAGATCATTTTCACGCGGCCAAGTTACCGCTCCCGTCGATCCCCTGAGGACGGCACGCACCCAGGCGTGCCGCTGCACATTCAACAGAGAGGACGCCGTTGGTCTTCTGATGCTTCTGATGATCCGGACGGTTCTGGATGCCCCCACGGATGCACGGCGCCCAGATCGAGACTTTCATCATTCGGGTTTCGCGGACCTTCAACGCCAAGCTGTTGAGAGCGCTCATGCTCCGCCAAAATGGCGCCCGATCCGCCTTGCGCATGCGCCGTTTCGGTGCATAGTCACGCACCTTGGTTTCCCGCCAAGGCTGTCCGTTCCCCTGCACGTTCCCTCACTCGTTCCC
Organism: uncultured Bifidobacterium sp.; assembly: GCA_964552505.1. Lineage (GTDB taxonomy): Bacteria > Planctomycetota > Phycisphaerae > Phycisphaerales > SM1A02 > SYAC01. Next base: position 8,720 of record CAZKHO010000088.1, read on the forward strand.
GACTTTGTTCCCCCTGATGGTTGTGGTGCGCTCGTGGCCGCCTCGCGCGGCGCGTTGACGCATCCATCCATCAGCGCCGCTCACCGACGGCATCGGTGCATTGCCCTGCCACCCTTGGCAGGCTGAAGTTCTGAGGTGTTGCAATGCACATCCGTGCATCGGTTCCCGTCACGATCGCCGCGCTTGCTCTGTCCGCCGGGTTGGCCCCGCAGGCCCATGCCGGGCTTGTCACCCTGCAGGTGAACAGCGCCACCGGTGTGGGCAGCGGCATCAGCTACGGCGCGTCGTATCAGGGGACCCTGCAGTGGTCCTACACCAGCGGAACCGCCGCCACGGTCACGGTCTCCCTCACCAACACGTCCAGCGTGCAGAGCAACCTGGCGGCCTTCGTGGTGGGCTTGGCGGACACCTCCATGCAGGTCACGCAGGTCTTGGCGCCGGCCAACTTCGCGCAACTGACGGGCAACGGCCTCAAGGCCACGCCCTTCGGCGACTACGACTGGGGCTCGGCCTCCACCGGCACCTTCAACGGCGGCGGCAACACCACGGGACTGGCCAAGGGCCAGTCCGGCACATGGGTCTTTTCCGTCAGCGGCACCGCGGCGGCACTGGCGGCGGTGTCGGGCCCGTCCGTCTTCAACGGCGTCAACGCCTGGGACTTCGTGGTCCATGTGAAGGGCATCTCCAGCGGAAGCGGCGGCGGCTCGGTCTCCGAGAAGCTGACCTCCACCCTCAGCAGCGTCACGGTTCCCGCTCCCGGGGCCGCGGCGCTGGCGGGCATCGCGGCGCTGGTGGCGCGACGGCGCCGGAGCTGAGCCCGCCCCACACCTTGGTGCACGGAGTGGGAACGCAGTCCGTCCTATCTTTGGACGGCACGCATGACCTCCATCGTCGCCCTTGCCGTGCTGCTTGCCGCGCTGCTGCACGCCGCGTGGAACGCCATGATCAAGGGATCGGCGGACGCGCAGCTGCAGACCGCGGCCACCGTGGGATCGGCGGGGCTGATGGCAGCCGTGTGCCTTCCGTGGGTGCCGTTTCCGGCACCAGATGCCTGGCCGTTCATCGGCGCCTCCGTGGTGACGCACATGGCGTACTACGGCCTGCTCGCCGCCGCCTATCGACACGGCGATCTGGCCCTGACCTACCCGCTCATGCGGGGGGTGGCGCCGCTCCTGGCCACCCTGCTTGGTGCGACGCTGCTGGGCGAATGGCCCGCCCCACAGGCTGGTGTGGGCGTGGCGCTCGTCTCCGCCGGCGTGATCGCCCTTGGAGCGCGGTCCCCCGGACACACGCCACGCGGCCGTGCGACGGGACTTGCCCTGGCCAATGCCGCCGTGATCGCCGCCTACACGCTGATCGACGGCGTGGGCGCACGACGATCGGGCGATGCGCTCGGCTACGCCGCCTGGATCTTCGCCGCCAACGCCGTGCCGTGCACTGCATGGATCTGCGCGGTCCGTGGACGGGAGGTCTGGCGGCACCTGGCGCACCACCCGCTGCCAGCCCTGGGCGGCGGCGCGGCCTCCGGCGTGGCCTATGCCATCTGCCTGTGGGCCATGACGGCGGCGCCGATCGCGCTTGTGGCCGCGCTTCGGGAGACCTCCGTGCTGTTCGCGGCGGTCCTGGGCTCGAGCCTGCTTGGGGAGCGCCTGACCTGGCTGCACTGGGTGGGCGTGGCGGCCGTGGCTGCGGGCGTGTTGGCGACACGGCTTGGCTGAACCGGCGCGCGCCGGCACCCTTCCAGCGCCGCACGACGAACGCGGGCCGCCCCCATGGGAGCGGCCCGCAGGAAGTTCCGTCCTTCGCCCAGGTTCAGGCGCTGAAGCTGCTGCCGCAGCCGCAGGTGGTGGTGGCGTTGGGGTTGTTGAACACGAAGCCGCGGCCCATGATCTCGTCCTTGAAGTCGATCGTGG
>CAZKHO010000089.1:0-9934 GCA_964552505.1 uncultured Bifidobacterium sp.
ACGCCAAGCTGATCGAGGGCGGTCCCCGCAAGGTCAGTCCCTTCGTGGTGCCCCGCCTCATGGTGAATGCGTGCGCCGGGCAGACCAGCATCCGCTTCAACCTGCAGGGCGCCAACATCGCCACCGCCACCGCCTGCGCCACCGGCTCGCATGCCATTGGCGCGGCCTTCCAGATGATCCAGCGCGGCGATGCCGACGTGATGCTGGCCGGCGGCGCCGAGGGCGCCATCGGTCCTGTGGCGGTGTCCGCCTTCAGCGCCATGAAGGCGTTGAGCACCCGCAACGACGACCCGCAGCGCGCCAGCCGACCCTTCGACAAGGATCGCGACGGCTTCGTGCTGGCCGAGGGAGCGGCGGTCGTCGTGCTGGAGGACCTCGAACACGCCCGGAAGCGCGGCGCCCGCATCCACGCGGAGGTCCTGGGCTACGGCTGCAGCGGCGACGCGTACCACATCGCCGCCCCGGACGACCAGGGCAGCGGCGCCTTCCGCAGCATGTCCGCGGCTCTTCGCGACGCGGGCCTGAACATCGACGACGTGGACTACATCAACGCCCACGGCACCAGCACCCCGCTGGGCGACAAGGCCGAGGTGACCGCGGTCAAGCGGCTCTTCGGGGCCCACGCGGCCAAGCTGGCCATGAGCAGCACCAAGAGCGTCACCGGGCACGCCCTGGGCGCCGCCGGCGGCATCGAGAGCGTGGCCACCATCCTGGCCATCCGGGAAGGGGTCATGCCTCCCACCATCAACCTGGACACCCCGGACGAAGGCATGGACCTGAACTTCGTCGCCCACAAGCCCCAGCAGCGGGCGGTGCGGTACGCCATCAACAACAGCTTCGGCTTCGGTGGCCACAACACCAGCCTGGTGTTCGGCCGCTTCCGCGGCTGATCCGGCGCGGATTCGCGCCTCCGGGCTTCACCGCCGCCTTCCTGAATCCGATATCCCTGACGCCCGAAGCGCCCCGCGCCCGGCCAGGAGAACCGCATGCCCCGAAACATCCCCATCGGCAACGGCGAGATGCTGGTCGCCTTCGACGACCTGTACCGCATCCGCGACCTCTACTGGCCGCATGTGGGTCAGCCCAACCACACCTGCGGGCATCTGCAGCGCTTCGGCGTGTGGGCCGACGGCCACTTCGCGTGGGTGGACAGCCCCGGATGGACGCGTGAGCTGCGCTACAAGCGCGACACGCTGGTGAGCGAGGTCCGGCTCCGGCACGAACGGCTGGGGTTGGAACTGATCTGCCACGACGCCGTCGACTACTACAGCCCGGTCTTCTTCCGAAAGGTCACCGTCTGCGACCTGCTGGGCCATGCCCGCGACGTGCGCGTCTTCTTCCACGCGGACCTCTCGGTCGGCGAGAGCCCCGTGGGCGACACGGTGGCCTACGACCCGTCCACCGGCGGACTGGTGCACTACAAGGACGACCGCTACTTCCTCTTCAACGGCCTCCATCCGGGCGGCTGGGGCATCGGCAGCTGGGCCACCGGCCAGAAGCGCATCGGCGACGCCGAGGGCACCTGGCGCGACGCCGAGGACGGCCTCCTCAGCCGGAACGCCATCGCGCAGGGCAGCGTGGACAGCACCGTGGGCTTCCACCTGCCGGTGGCCGCCGGCGGCGCCGAACACTGCTTCTACTGGATCGCGGCGGGCCACAGTCACGAGGCCGTGCGGGAACTGAACGACAAGGTCCGGCTCAAGAGTCCGCAGCGCATGATGGACCGCACGGAGGCGTACTGGCGGCTCTGGAGCCAGAAGGAGAGCGCGCCGGGGGATCCGCTTCCGGCGCACCTTGCCGAACTTCACCGCCGCAGCTCGCTGATCGTGCGCACGCAGATCGACAACGGCGGCGCCATCATCGCCGCCAACGACTACGACATCACCCACTTCGCCGGTGACACCTACAGCTACATGTGGCCCCGGGACGGCGCGCTGGTGTCCCACGCGCTCACGCTGGCGGGCCAGAGCGAGCTCAGCCGCAACTTCTTCCTGTTCTGCCAGAAGGTGCGCCATCCGGACGGCTACTTCCTGCACAAGTACAACCCCAGCGGCACCTTCGCCAGCTCGTGGCATCCGTGGCTCACCGAGAAGTCGCGCTGGCTCCCCATCCAGCAGGACGAGACGGCGCTGGTCACCTGGTCGCTGCGCAAGCACTTCCTGGCCTTCCGCGACGTGGAGTTCATCAAGGGCCTCTACAACCCGCTGGTGGTGGACACCGCCAACTGGATGCTCTCCTACCGCGACCATGCGGGCCTGCCGCTGCCCAGCTGGGACCTGTGGGAGGAGCGACGCGGCGTGCACCTGTTCACCGTGTGCGCCACCATCGGCTCGCTGCAGGCGGCGGCGGCGTTCGCGTCGGACATGGGCGCCATGGACCGTGCGGCGGAGTTCGGCGAGGCCGCCGAGCGCATGCGCGGCGCCATGCTCCGTCACATGTGGGATCCGGAGCGCCGGCTGTTCGCGCGCACCGCCCACCCGCAGGAGGACGGCACCTACCGGCTGGACTTCACGCTGGACGCCTCGGCCTACGCGCTCTTCGCCTTCGGCGCGCTGGAGGCCCGCGACCCTCGCGTGACCAGCCACATGCAGGCCATCCGCGAGAAGCTCTGGGTCCGCACCGAGGTGGGCGGCATCGCGCGCTACGAGCGCGACGCGTATCACCAGGTGGAACGCCACGCGCTGCACGAGGTGCCCGGCAACCCGTGGGTGATCTGCACGCTGTGGTACGCGCAGTGGCTCATCGCGCGCGCGCAGGACGAGACGGAGCTCAAGGAGGCGCTGGACTACCTGGAGTGGACCAACTGGCGCGCCTCGCCCAGCGGCGTGCTGGCCGAGCAGTACGACCCCTACAGCGGCGCGCAGATCTCCGTGAGCCCGCTCACCTGGAGCCACGCCACGCTGATGGCCACGGTGATCCAGTACCGGCGCCGGCACGCGGCGCTCACGGGGGCGTCCCGGACGATGGTGGTGGACCCCTCCGAGGAGCCCGCCAGGCACCATCTGGGGCGTTGAAGGCCCGAAATCCGCTGGAAGGCGGGATTTCAGTGGTTCACGAAAGCGCCGTCGGCGCCCGCCAGCTCCCCGTCGGGACGCTGAATCCCCCTTCCCGGGGCGGGCGAAACCGTCCCTCATGGATCCCGCACACCTGCAGGCAGCCGAGGCCCTCGAAGCGGTGGCGCGCGCCATCAGCGAGTGGACCGTGGACCAGCACCACGAGGAGGACGCCACGCTGGAGCCGCGCTTCGGGCCGGACAGCCGCCGCCTCTGGCGCAGCGACGTGCAGCAGCGCGTGGCGCATCTGGTGGAGGCGATCGCCGCCGACGAGCCCGCGCTCTTCGCCGCCAGCGCCGCCTGGAGCCGAGCCGCGTTCCTGGCCCGCGACATGGGCGAGGCCGACGTGGTGCGCAACCTGGAGTGTCTCCGCGCGGTGATCCGTGAGAACCTTCCCGCGCAGGTCTCGCAGCTCGCCTGCGGCATCATCGACGGCGCCATCCAGTCCATGAAGCAGGCGCCCGGCGTGCCGGCCAGCCCCCTGGAGCACATGGGCGAGCGCGGCAACTCCGCCCGCATGTACCTGCTGCATCTGCTCCAGCGCGACCGCGCGGAGGCGGAACGCATCGTGCAGGATCTGCTGGACGGCGCCATGCCCCTGGCCGCGATCCAGGAGCAGGTGCTGGCGCCCGCCATGAACGAGATCGGCCACATGTGGCACATGCGCGAGGCGTCGATCGCCGACGAGCACTACTGCACCGCCTCCACGCAGGCCATCGTGGCCCGGCTGCGCGGTCAGGTGCGCTGCGCCGAGCCCAACGGCCTGCTGGCGGTCACCTGCGGCAGCGGCGGCGACATGCACGAACTCGGCATCCGCATGGTCAGCGACCTCTTCGAGGTCTCCGGCTGGCGCGTGGAATGCCTGGGATCCAACATGCCGGCGCTGGACGTGGCGGAGGCGGTGTCGGCGCAGCCCCACCGCGGCCCCGCGGATCTGCTGGCCGTGAGCGCCGGCACGCCGCTGGCCGTGCGTAGCGTGGCCTACCTCATCGCCACCGTGCGGGACCGCGTGAAGGCGGACCTGCCCGTGCTGGTGGGCGGCATGCCGTTCCATCTGGCGCCCGGGCTGTGGCGCAAGGTGGGCGCGGACGGCTTCGCGCCCACGGCCAGCTCGGCCCCGGAGACGGCGCTCCGGCTGGTGCGCCAGCGCTCCGGCCGGGCCACCGCCTGAACCGTCCCGCGGACGATCCGATCAGAGCATGTCGGCGGCCAGGCTGGCCAGCTCGCTGCGCTCCGTCTTGCTCATGGTCACGTGGCCCGCGATGCGCTGGCCCTTCATGCGCTCGATGAGGTGCGCCAGGCCGTTGCTCGCGGCGTCGAGGTACGGGTTGTCGATCTGGCCGATGTCGCCGGCCAGCACGATCTTCGTGCCCTCGCCCACGCGGCTCACGATGGTCTTCACCTCGTGCGGCGAGAGGTTCTGCGCCTCGTCCACGATCATGAACTGGTGCGGGATGCTGCGGCCGCGGATGTAGGTGAGCGGCTCCATCACCAGCTTGCCGCCCGCCACCAGCTGGTCCATGCGCTGCTCGGCGGTGCGGCTGTCCGCCTCGGTGCCGCCGCCGCCACGCGTGCTGAGGAGGTACGAGACGTTGTCGAAGATGGGCTGCATCCAGAGCGAGAGCTTCTCGTCCTTGTCGCCCGGCAGGTAGCCGATGTCGCGGCCCAGCGGCATGATGGGACGCGCCACCAGCAGCTTGTCGAAGCGCTCCTCGCGGAAGACCTTGTGCAGGCCGGCCGCGATGGCCATGAGCGTCTTGCCGGTGCCCGCGGGACCGATGAGCGACACCAGACGGACCTCGTCGTCCAGCAGCAGGTCCAGCGCCATGGTCTGCTGCAGGTTGCGCGCCATGATCCCGTACACGGGCTTCCGCGGACCCACCACCGGGATGAGATGGCCGGTGTCGGCCAGCACGCGGGCCAGGCCCGTGTGACCCTCGTCGGCCAGGTCCGTCAGCACCACGAACTGGTTCGACACCAGGTCGTGGGGCTGGATGTCCATGCCCTCGGGCGTCTTGAGCAGCAGCCCGTCCAGCTGCTCCAGGCTCAGCTGCCGCTCCTGATACAGCTCGTCGATGGTCTCGCCCGGGCACGCCATGGTGGCGTAGCCCGAGTAGAGCCAGTCGGCGTCCACGCGGTCGGCCTCGAAGTCCTCGCTGGGAATGCCCAGCGCGTCGCACTTCACGCGCGCGTTGATGTCCTTGCTGATGAAGATGGTGCGGTTGCCGGCCTCGTGCAGGCGGTGCGCCACGCCCAGGATGCGGTTGTCGGCGCTGTCCAGGTCCAGCGCGAACGGCGTGGTGCGGTCACAGCGCTCGATGCGGATGGAGCCCCCCTGCTCGTTCCAGACCACGCCCTCGAAGAGGCGGCCGATGGAGCGGAGCTTGTCCAGCGAGCGGATGACGGAGCGCGCGTTGCGGCCCGTCTCGTCGTTGTTCTTCTTGAACTGGTCCAGCTCCTCGATCACCTGGAGCGGGATCACCACCTCGTGCTCCTCGAACTTGTAGAGCGAGTTGGGGTTGTGCAGCAGCACGTTGGTGTCCAGCACGAAGTGCTTCCGGGTGGAAGACGCCCCGTGGGTGCTGGACTGCTGCTTGGCGTGCGTGCCGGACTCGGACGTGGGCCGCTGGGCGGCGTTCGGAGCGTGCTTCAAGGCGGTGACCCCTGTGAAAGCTGCGATCCCGAGACTCGAACCGATCATCCGTGATCGGCTCGATCGACGGGTGGAGCGTCGATTCTGGGACGGGGAAAGTCAAGTTCACCGGAACTTCATGGGACCGGAATCCCGCCCACAGCCACCCCCCTAGAATGACGCCCCATGAGCATGTTCAAGTCGACGAATCCGGTGCTGGCCGATGGACGCCTCGAGACCGCCCTGCAGGCCGCCGTGCCGGTGGAGGCCCGGGCGACCGTGGGCGGCGTGGTGAACAAGACGTGCCTGGCCCTGGGCGTGGCGGTGGTGTTCGGCGCCATCGGGAACTCCGTGGTGCAGAGTCACCCCGGCGTCCTGATGCCCGTCAGCCTGGTCTCCGCGGTGGTCTCGCTGGTGTGCGCCTTCTCCATGTACGGTCGGCCGGCCTGGGCGGCCGTGCTGACGCCCATCTACGCCGCCACGCAGGGGTTCTTCATCGGCGCCGTGGCGCTGGTGCTGGACCGCATCCTTGAGGCCAAGGGCATCCAGGTGGCCGGCGGTCTGGCGCTGCAGGCGTTCCTGATCACGGGCGGCATCACGGCCGCGTGCCTGCTTCTGTACCGCACCGGTGCGGTGCGCATCAGCCAGCGCTTCGCCTTCATGCTCTGGTGCGCGGTGCTGGGCATCGGCATCGCATACCTGCTGGCCTTCGTGCTGGGATTCTTCTTCAAGGTGCAGATGCCCTTCCTGAGCCTGCCCACCGAGACCGGCTCCGGCAACGGCGCCATGATCGGCCTGGCCATCAACGCGGTCATCCTGGTGGTGGCGTCGCTGGTGCTCCTGACCGACATCCAGCAGGTGGACATGGCGGTGGCTTCGGGCGCGCCGGCCAGCGCCGAGTGGTATCTGGCCTACGGACTTGTGGTCAGCCTGATCTGGATCTACATGGAGAGCCTGAAGATCGCGTTCCGGATCGCCATGATCTTTGGCGGCGGCAAGCGGAACTGATGGGCGCCACCGGGGGCCAGCGTGGGGGGCTGATCGCCGACGCGACGGGCCTTCGCCGATTCGCCGTGCTCTCGGCCCTGCTGTCGGCGACCTGGGTCGCCATGGTCGTGATGGGCACCTTCGTGGGCTCCGTGACCTACGAAGTGGGGAACCTGATGCATGGCCTCGGGCCGTTCGAGCCGAACGCGGCCCAGGGAGTCCTGGAGCACCTGCTCAAGATCTGGAGCGGGTCGATGTGGGACCTGCTGCGGGAATACGGCGGGCACACCTCCATGACGTTCGCGGTGCTCATGTGGCTGCCCACGGCGATGGCCCTGGCGGGCGGAATCATGCTGGCGGCGCCCGTCGTGGGCGTGAGGCTGCGCCGCGATTCGGGCGTGCCGTTGCGTTGGGCGATCGTCGGCGGTGGCATGCTCGGCGGCGGTCTCGGCGTGGGGTGCGTGCTCACGCTGCTTGACATCGTCCGCATCGCCGTGTGGTCGAGCGGCAGGAACGATCCGATGCCAGGCACGTCGTCCATGGGCTGGATGGTGCTCCTCCTGCTCGTCGCCGCCTGGATCGGCACCGGCGTGATCTGGGCGTGGGCGCTGCGACAGGGCGGCGTGTCGGGCAATCCAAGCCGCGTCGGCCGCTTCGTGCGCTGGCTCTTCGCGGGCACGTGCGTGGAGCTTGCGCTTGCGGCACCCACCTTCGCGGTGGCCGCCCGGCGCGAGAGCTGCTTCTGCAGCCTGTTCAGCTGGTTCGCGATGCTGGTGGGAACGATCGTGCTCACGGTGCTGTGCGGGCCGATGCTGGTGCTGCTGCGCACGCGCGAGGCGCGACTGCAGTGGATCCGTCGCGCCTGCGGCCAGTGCGGCTATCCGGTGCGGACGGGATCGGCCGTGTGCCCGGAGTGCGGCGCCCAGATCCGCGGCGTGGCCGCCGCTAGCCTGCCCGGATGATCGGAGAACTCGCCCTCGCGCTTGAAGCTGTCGCCCCCTCGCGCCTGGCGGCGGACTGGGACAAGGTGGGACTGCTGGTGGGTGATCCCGCAGCCCCGCTCCGGCGTGCGCTGCTCTGCATCGACCTGACCGAGGAGACGCTCACTGAGGCCGTGCGACTGAAGTGCCAGGCCGTCGTGGCGTACCACCCGCCCATCTTCGAGCCGCTGGCCCGCATCACCACCATGGATCCTCGCGGCGCCCTGCTGCTCTCCTGCATGGAGCGCGGCATCGCGCTGCTCTCGCCGCACACCGCGCTGGACGCGGTGCAGGGCGGCGTGACCGACTGGCTGGCCGAGTGCGTGGGCCGCGGCGACCGTCGACCGATCGAACCGGCGGCCGGCGCCCGTCCGGGCGAAGGGCTGAAGGTGGTGACCTTCCTGCCCGCCTACGCGGTGGACGCCGTGCGTGACGCCCTGGCTTCGGCAGGTGCGGGCGTGATCGGCGCGTACACCCGCTGCAGCTTCGAACTGCGCGGCACCGGAACCTTCGAGGGCGGCGCCGGCTCCCGGCCGGCCGTGGGCCGACGCGGCCGCTTCGAGCGCGTGGAGGAGGTGCGGCTTGAGATGGTGTGCGGCATCCGTCAGCGGGCCGGCGTGCTGCGTGCGCTGCGGGCCGCGCACCCGTACGAGGAGCCTCCCATCGAGGTCTATCGCCTGGAGCCTGCCGCGGATGCGCTGCACGGCCACGGGCGCATCCTCTCCCTGGACCGACCGACGACATGCGACCGGGTGGCGGCGACGCTGCGCCGCCAGCTCCGGCTTCCGGCCGGTGCCATCCAGCTGGTGGAACGCAGGCGCGGCCGCAGGCACGAGCGCGTGGGCGTGGTGCCGGGCGCCGGCTTCAGCCTGATGACGAAGGCGGTGGACGCCGGCTGCACGCTGTTTGTCACGGGCGAGGCGCGCCATCACGATCAGCTGGCCGCTCGCGCCGCCGGCTGCGACCTGGTGCTGGCGGGCCACAGCCAGACCGAACGCGGCTACCTCCCGCGCCTGGCGGAGGCGCTGGCCCCGCACGTGCCGGGCGTGAAGCTGCTGGTGAGCCGCGTCGACGCGCCTCCCTTCCGAAGCGCCTGACTCAGCCCTTGCGGCCCTGCGCGGTCTCGCGCGCCAGCATGGCCGCGCCCAGCAGGCCCGCGTCGTCGCCCAGTTCGCTGGCCACCACCTCGCACTTGCGCAGGCTGCTGGGGAAGACGTGCTGCTCCACGGCCTCGCGCACTCGATGCAGCCAGGGCTTGCCCAGCGCCTCGGTGACGCCGCCACCCAGCACCACCGTGGGCAGGCTGAGCACCGTGAGCAGGTTGGCCACCGCCAGGCCCAGCAGGTCCGCCGACGCGTGCACCACGCTGCAGACCAGCGGATCGCCCTTCTGGAAGCACTCCGCGATCACGCTGCTGCCGATGGACGGCTCGGCGCCGTCGTCGCCTGGCTTGAGAAACTCGCGAAGCATGGAATCGGGGTAGTGGCCGATGAGCATGAGCATGCTGCGCACCATGGCGGTGCGGCTGCAATGCTCCTCCAGCTTGCGGTGTCCGGGGCCGGCTCCGGGGAACATGATCACGTGGCCCACCTCGCCGGCGGTGTGCAGCGGACCGCGCCAGAGCTGGCCGTTCAGGATCAACCCGCCGCCGATGCCGGTGCCCACCCACATGGCCAGCAGGTCGCCACGGCCCCTGCCCGCGCCCACGCGGCTCTCGCCGAAGGCCGCCACGTTCACGTCGTTGTCCACCACCACCGGACGATCCAGCCGCTTGGCCAGGATGTCGCGCAGCGGCAGCTTCTTCCAGCCCAGGTTGCCCGCGTGGATCACCTCGCCCTTGTCCCAGTCCACGGCGCTTGGCGCACCCACGCCCACGGCCGCCACATCCTTCATGGCCACCTTCGCGTCGTTGCAGGCGCGCTCGATGCCCTCCACCAGCCGGGAGATCACCTTGTCGCGTCCCTCCATGGCCTTGGTCTTGCGCTTGCAACGACCCAGGACGCGGCCCCTCTCGTCCACCACGCCGATGGCCATGTTGGTCCCGCCCAGGTCCACCCCAACCACGGGGCCGTCGATGCGATCCTTGCCCATGGCCCGGAGCGTAGCGCCCGTGAAGCGGCCACCGATACACTGACTCCGATGTCGGAGACGCATCCGCTGACGGCGAAGGAGACGGCGCACGTGGCCCGGCTGGCACGGCTGGCGGTGCCTGCCGAGCGTCTGGAGGCCATGCGCACGCAGCTGGCCGGCGTGCTGGGACACGTGGCCAAGCTGAAGGCGAT
>CAZKHO010000090.1:0-9844 GCA_964552505.1 uncultured Bifidobacterium sp.
CTGCAGCATCTGCTCGGGGTACTTCACGCTCCACCACGGCGCGGCGGCCTGCAGGTCCGCCGGCAGCGCCTTCCCCCACAGTTCGCCGTTCACCCAGTTGGCCAGGCGACCGAAGCCCAGCCCCGGACACGCGGTGAAGCTGGCCAGATCCATCACATGGCCCACCGGCACGGCGTTGCGCCGCGCCCACCAGAAGCACGCCACCAGCACGCCCAGGATGCCGCCGTGACTGCTCATGCCGCCCTTGTGGATGAAGAGCAGTCCCCAGAACGGGAACTCGCCGGTGAAGGTCCAGAGCAGATGCTGGTCGTAGAAGAGCACGTGCCCCACGCGACCGCCCACGATCACGCCGGCGATCAGCCAGCTGAGGAAGTCGCCCACCTGGTTCACGGTGAGGGGTGTCCGTCGCGTCAGGCTCATCCAGCGCATCAGCAGCCACGACACCAGAAAGCCAGCCGCGTAGCTCACGCCGTACCAGCGCACGCCGAAGCCGCCGCCCAGCCGGACGGCGAAGGGGTCCATGGTGTGCAGCAGACTGTCGGCGAGCATCAGCATGGTTCAGCGTGGCGTGGATGCGGCCCTGCGATGCGGCGCGGATGCGCCCGGCGGCGTCAGCCGCGCGCCCACGCGGGCGGCACGTCCCCGTAGGTGGCGATGATGCGGCTCTTGATGCCGCCGCGACCCTTCCAGTCGGTGACGATCTGCAGCCACCGCGGACTCATGGCGCTGGCCAGGTCGTCGCGGATGCGGTTGGTGACCGCCTCGTAGAAGATGCCCTCGTTTCGGAAGCTCTGGTAGTACAGCTTCAGGCTCTTGAGCTCCACGCAGACGGCGGCGGGCTGGTACCGCAGCGTCACGTTCCCAAAGTCGGGGTGCCCGGTCTTGGGACAGACGCTGGTGAACTCCTCGCTCACGTGCTCGATGACGAACGGGTCGTCGGTGGGCGAATCGAAGAACTCCAGCAGGTCCGGCTTCGGCATGGGCGGAAGGCTAGTTCAACTTGGCGGCCGCCGCCTGCTCGGGGGAGAGCAGGGCACGAAGCTGTCGCATGGCGCGCGCGTTCAGCTCCTCGCGGTCGTACCCGGCGTCGGAACGGTTCCGCTCGGTGGACTGCATGGCCTTGAAGTTGGCCAGCCCCTGGCCCGGACCGTCCATGCCCGCCATCAGTCCCTGCACGGCCGCGTCGGCGCGGTCGGTGCGCTCGATGCTGCGTTCCACCAGCGTCTCGCTCCGGCTTCGGTAGGCGTCGGCCAGCGCGTCCACCGCCTGCAGCTGTTCCGGCGTGAGGCCGGGCAGCGCCACGGTGCGCGCCAGCGCCGCGTCCACCTGCTCCTGCGAACGGAACGCCTCCGGATGCGTCTGCTTCAGCACCGCGCGGCGGAGGGCTCGTGCGTCGCCCTGTGGAAGCGACGCCAGCATGGACTGCAGGCCCGTCTCCTGCACCTGGTCCACGCGCTTCCACGCCGCCTGCAGCGGCTTCTTCAACTTGTCCAGTTCCGCCATCTGCGTCTCGTCGATGGTCAGGTTCATGGACGTTCGGGCGCCGCCCTGGTCGTCCTCCTCCGAGGACGCCTTCATCATGGAGAGCTGCGCGCGCGTCAGGTCGTCGGAGAGGGGGCCCAGGGCCGCGAGCGCCTCCGTCAGATCGCGCCGCCACGCCGCCAGCGCCGCAGCGGACCGGGTGCGTCCGTCCGCGGAGAGGCGATCGGCCGCCTGGTCCAGGTCCATGCCTGCGGCGCGTGAAGGCGACACCGCGGACATCATCAGTCCACCGCCACGCGCCGCGCCGCGCTCGCGCTGCAGCGCACGCCGGGCGCGTTCCGTGTCCACGGCGCCAGGCGCCAGACCCTGCATGCCGGCCTTCAGGTTGTCGAACCACGCGTCCTCCAGCCGGGCCAGTTCGGCGCGGCGTTGCGCACGGGCCTTCACGAAGTCGTCCACGCTCTGGCCTTGGGCGGGCAGCATGTCGCCCATGCGGCCGGACGGCGCGGCGCTTGTCCAGTCGGCCGCCGCCTGCAGCAGGTCGTCGGCCAGCGCGTCCCACACGGTGCGCTGCGCGTCGGGCACCGCCAGGCGCGTGCGGATGGCGTCGATGTCCTGCCGTCCCAGCGGACGCACGCGACGCGCGCCAGGCATGCCCATGGCGAAGCGCGGGTCGTCGCTGTCGGCCGTGATGGCACTGCCGGATCCGCCGTTGGCCACGGCGTTGGCCACCGCTTCTCCGATCTGCGCCGAAACCTCCGGCGGCAGCGCCACCGCCACCGGCGTTCCCTGCACAAGGATGGGCGCGTCGCCCGTGGTCTGGATCTGGATGGTGGCCGAGCGCATTTCGGTGACACCCGCCGGCGCCTCGGCCTCGCCTGCACCGGTGTCGGAACGGATCACCATCACGCTGGAGACCATGGCGTTGCCCTCGGCGCCCATCGGGGCGCCTTCGCCCATCGACACCGCCGACATGGTCATGGCGCCCGACATCAGGCCCTCGGGCAGGCCGCCGTCACCGTCCTCGCCCATCATGGCGAAGGCGAAGCCCTCGTTGGGCTGGTCCAGGTCGGGCATGCCGGCGCTCTCCGCGATGCCGCGGAGCGACGCGTCGTTGAGCTTGCGGAACTCGTCGGACAGCGCCGCCAGCATCTCGCCAGGTGCCCCCGCCGCCACCAGCGCGTCCAGGGCCTGCTCCTGCAGTTCGTCGCGCTTGCGTTCCCACGCTTCCAGCCGGGCCACCGCGTCGGCCTGCGTGGCCGGGTCCAGTCGGCGCCGCACCATGGCGGGAGGAAGACCTTCGAAGCCGCTCCAGATGGAGCCCTGCGGCAGCGCGTTTCGGCGGAAGGCGCGCAGGTAGCGTTCGGCGGCGTCCTTGGGCAGCAGCGCGGCGATGTCCCTGGCCGCGGAGCGCTGCGAGAGCAGCACCTTGCGCGCCAGATCGCGCTCGCGGTCCTGGGCGCCGTCCAGGGTGGCGGCGGCCAGGCGCTCGATGGTGGGAGTGGCGGAAAGTTCCCACTCGGTCTGTCGCGCCTGGATCCTGGCGCGCGTCTCCTCTGGAAGATCCTTCAGGCCCGGCACGCGAGGCAGGCTGACGCCCATGGCGTGCACCGCGGCCGCGGCCCGCCCACGCGCGCGCGCGGCGGCCACGCGGTCGGCCTGCATCCGCTGCGCGTCGTCGACGCAGGCGGCTCGGATGGCCGCGAACATGGTGCGCTCGATGCCCGCCATGGATTCCGTGGCGCGGGCCAGCGTGGCGTGCCAGGCGTCCAGTGCCTTCGCGTCGTCCTTGGCCGCGTCCAGCTTTGCCTCGGCCGGGCGGACGGTGCCGTCACGCAGGCGCTGCCACTCCTCCACGCAGGCGTCGAAGGCCTGTTCCATCTGCACCCGCTGCGCGTCGGACGGCTTCAGCTCCACCATCCACTTCCGAAGGTCCGCGCTTCGGAGCGGCGGTGGGACTTCGGCGGGGAACATGGTGCCCGCCGTGGCCTTCACGTTGCAGGCGAGGGTCAGGACGAACAGACACCAGCCACGAAGTAGGCGCGTCAAGTTCATGCGGGCTTTGTACCAGCGGTGGCGCCGCGGGTTTCCGGTTGTGGGGGAGCCGCCCCCGAGCCGTTCAGGTCACGGACCGTCCTGGAGCCGGGCCGCCTCCACCTGCGCCGGCGTCAGCAGGGCCCGCAGGCGCCGAAGCGTCCGTGCGGACAGTTCAGTGCGGTCGAATTCCAGGTCCGCGTGGGCCGTCTCGCTGCGCGTCATGTCGGCAAGGCGCTGCATGGACGCCTGGGGATCCGTCCGGTCGGTCGCCGCCGTCATGAGCTGAGACTGCGCGGTCTCGGCCTGGGTGAGGGCGGTGATGGCGCGTTCGGCGATCTCGTCGGAGCGGACGCGGAAGGCGTCCGATTCGGCGCCCAGCGCGGTGACCTGTTCGGTGGAGAGGTCGGCCAGGGACATGGCGCGTTCGATGGAGCGGTCGATCCGCTCCATGTCGCGGTACACCTCCGGGAATTCCTGGGCACGCACCATGCGCCGCAACGCCGCCGCCGCGCCCTTGGGAAGCACGGCCGCCATGGCTTCCATCTCCTGCTGATGGTCGGCCTTCGCCCGCTCGGCTCGCTGCTGCGCAGCCAGACCAAACCGCCGCTGCTCCTCCATGAGGGCCGTCAGCTGCTCCGGATCGGGCGTGGCGTTTGGATCCATGCCTGCCGAGAGCTTGGACATGGCCCGCACCAGCGCTTCGGCCGCCTCGATGGACGCCTGCAGGTCGCGCGTGCGGCGCTCGCGCGCGGCCAGCACCTGCGGAGCCAGCAGGGCGCGCGCCTCGGGTGGCAGCCGGTCGATGGGCGCGTCCAGATCCAGGTCGGAGGAACGATCGCCGCTCATCACGGACACCATCCGCGCCAGGCCGCCCAGATCGCGGAGCCGCTGCAGGGCCCGACGCGAGCGCTGGTCGGCCAGCGCGGCCTGCGGCACCTCCGGAAGGGCGGCCGCGATCGAGTCGAACCAGCGATCCTCCAGCGCCTGCTGCTGGGTGCGGTACTCGCCCATGCGCATCAGCGCGGCCATGGCCTCCTGCGGCGGCGCGTTCATGTCCGAAGGCTTGATCGACTTCTCGCGGTGCAGCGTCTCGCTGGCCTCCAGCACGTCCTGCGCCAAGGCGTCCCAGACGGAGCGCTTGTCGGCAGGGACGCCAAGCGCCTCACGGATGCGGTCCACCTGCGGGCGCTGCAGGCCACGCTGCTGCATGGCGGCCATGGCGGGATTGCCTCCGGCGTCCGCCTGGTCCCCGGGACCCAGCGCCGCCTGCATGCGCGCCTCCATCCGACGCTGCATGCCCGCGAAGGCGCCGTCATCGTCGCCCGGGATGGCCGTCATGCCCCAGGGGTCCTCCTCCCGCATGGCGCGAATGGCGGCGTTCCGGGCGAAGCTCTCCTCGACCAGCGCGGGCGTGCGCGTGGATTCGGCCAGCTCCGCGGCAGCCCCCGCGTCCAGCTGCTTGAGCGCCTCGGTCCGTTCCTGACGGAACTTCCAGTCGTCGCTTCCAAGAAGCAGTTCGTTCTCGATGGCTCGTCGCTCCTGGGTCCATCGGTCCAGCCGCCGTCGCGCGGCCGGGTCCATCCGGTCCCCGATGGCCTCCACCACCGCCACGCGTGGCGCGCGAAGCACGCCCCAATATCCGCCCTGCATCATCCGGTCCCGAGCGGCATCCACCCAGGTGCATCCCGCGTCCCCATCCAGCATGGCGCCCAGCTCGTCCAGCGCCTTCAGACGCAGCTGCACCAGATTCGTCAGTGCGGCCGAATCCTCGGCGGCGGGTTCTCCTTCGGCCACGCAGGTCGCGGCGTAGCGCTTGAGCAGCGGCAGCGAGTCGCGCTCCAGCCTGGACAGCCGCTCCCGGAAGGCCGCGGCGCGCTCCGCATCCAGCCCCTTGGGCGGCACGGGCAGGCGCGCCAGCGCAGGGTCCGCGGAGGATCCGGCGCAGGAACGGATCATGGCCGCCGCCAGTCCACGCGCACGCTTCTGCGCCAGCGCGTCCATGGCGGCCGTGGCTTCCTCCGATCCACGGCCCGCGCGCAGGCACGCCAGCAGGCGCGCGTCCATCTGCCCGATCTGCTCCCACGCCTGCCGCGCACGGACGCGCAGGGTGGCGCGTGTGGCCTCGATGGTCTCGTACAGCTGTCGGAAGGCCTCCGCCTGAGCCATCCGTTCCGCGTCGGTCGCTTCACTCGGCGGGCGTTCGCCCTGATGGGCCAGCGCCGCGGACGCCACCTGCGCATCCAGCAGATCCAGCTCCGCCCGAAGTGGCCGAAGCGTGCGGTCGCGCAGCCGCTGCCACTCCTCCACGTAGGCGTCGAAGGCCGCCTCCGCGGTGGGGCGCTCCGATGCGGGCAGGTGCGCCTGTTCCAGCGTCTGCTCGAACTGCGCGCTGGTCAGCGGAGCGGGTACAAGGAACTTCTTCAGGCCGGCCGCCCGGGCCGGTGCGGCCCAGACCAAGGCAATCAGGAGCGAAGCGAGCGTCAGACGGAGGATGGGCGAGCGCTTCCCGGACGGCATGCCGTCAGGCTAGCGCACGCCTCACGGCGCGATGACGATGGTGGAGCTGGGCTCCGTCAGCATCTCGTACACCAGCTCCACGTCGTGGGCGTGCATGCGGACGCAGCCCATGCTGCGCTGCTGACCGATGGAGTCCTCGTCGATGGTTCCGTGGATGCCGTAGCCCTCGAAGCGCTGGTTGTGCGGCTCGATGCCCTTGAGGCCGATCCAGCGTTCACCGATGGGGTTCTTGGGATCGTTGGCCGCGAAGGCCTCGCCGGTGCGCGGATTGCGCCACGGCGGATCGATCAGCTTGCTCTTGGGGCGCACCACGAAGGCGCCGGTGGGCGTGGTGTTCAGTTCGCCCAGTCCCACGGGGAAGCTGGCCACCATCACGCGGTCGGGTCCCTCGCCCACGAACAGGTTCATCCGGTACTCGCCCTTGCGCACCTCGGCGTGGAAGGTGCCCTTGGGCAGCTTCAGCGACTGGCCCGCGTGCAGCGCGTTGGGGGTCTTCATGCCGTTGATGCGCTGCACCAGGCGCCAGTCGCAGTCCAGCTTCTGCGACTTGGCGATGCGCGCCAGGCTGTCGCCCTGCTCCACCTTGTAGGTCATGGAGTAGGGGTCGCCGTTCACCAGCCGGTTGCTGAAGAGCAGCACGCCGTTGATGCGGTTGATGGCGTCGTAGCCACGGAGACGGTCGGCGGGCGCCAGGGTGGAGCTCTCCAGCAGCCGCGTGAGCTCCATGCGCGAGCGCACGGGATTGGAGTCGGACAGCGTGATGGCGGCGTCCAGCGTGGCGGAGCCGGCGGGTCCTGCCACCGCCGACTCGCCGGCGACGGGCGCGGAGCCCTGCGTGCTCGACGGCGCCGGTGCGGGAGGCGCCTGAGTGGCCGCCGGTGCGGTGGCCGGGCCGGCGCCGATCACCTGCGGGGCGCCGGTGCCCGAGTTGGATGCTGCGCGCTGAGGCATGACGTCCGCGGGCACCGCGGGCGCCATCTGCGGGGGCGCCACGTTCTCCGGAACCTGCTCGCCCACGGGGCCCTCGCGCACTTCCAGCGTGGATCGCGGCGACTTCACCCACGACCACGCCATCCATCCGATCACGGCCGCGGCGGCCAGCAGCGCCAGCGCCACCAGCAGTCGCATGCGCGGGCCGCGACGACCCTGCGAACTGTTCATGAGGTTGCGCGGACTCTGACGGGACGCTTGGCTGGCGAGCACCATGGACGGCTTCTCCGGGAGGGACGGGTTCTGGCGGAGAGACTAGATCGGCGCGACGGGCTGCGCAGCAACAACGCCGGAGGAAAGGGCCAGCCATCCCACCTTGGCGTCGTGCGGATCCGTGGGCACCGCCGGAACCAGCTGGCACGGGAAACCCACGCCCACGGAGTGCACGCCCGCCGGCAGCCTTGTCAGGAAGCGGTCGTAGAAGCCGCCGCCCCGTCCCAGCCGCCGGCCTGCCGTGTCGAAGGCCATGCCCGGAACCAGCACCACCGTCAGGGTCTCCGCCGCCACCGGGTCCACCCGACGGGGAACCGAGACGCCCATGGCGTCCTGCTGCAGGGCGGAGGGATCCAGCGAGGCAAGGCGGGCGGGCACCAGGCTGCCGTCCAGCGCCGCCACCGGAACACAGACAGTGGCTCCGCGATCGATGGCCTGCTGCAGCAGTGGCCGCAGGTCCACCTCGCCGGCCAGCGGGAGGAACCCCATCACGCACGGGGCCTGCGCCCAGGCGGGCCAGGAACGCAGGGCCGCCCGGATGGCGGACGCCTGCTCGGCCCGATCCGCGGAATCCATTGAACGCAGCGCCGCCCGCATCCGTGGTCGCAGTTCAGCCTTGGCGGGCGCCGGCGCGGGGTCCATGCCGCAAGTGTGCCCACCGGAAGGCCTTGTGAACAGGGGGACGGGGGCTGGCGTGGCCGTTTCCCGGTGGCCACCTCAAGCGTCCGTGCTACCTTGCCGAATGGGCCCTTGCGGGGCCCTTGCCCGCTTCGCCGCCTCTACCCCAGGAACCACCTTCCATGTGCGGAATCGTCGCCTACATCGGCCGTCGCCAGGCCAGTCCCATCCTGCTGGAAGGCCTGAAGCGCCTGGAGTACCGCGGCTACGACAGCGCGGGCGTGGCGGTGATGGAGGGGGGCAAGCTGAAGGTGGCCAAGGCGGTGGGTCGCGTGCGCAACGTGGAGGACCTGATCGAGAAGCAGGGCGACTTCACCGGCACCATCGGCATCGCCCACACCCGATGGGCCACCCACGGCGGCGTCACCGACAAGAACGCCCACCCGCACCGTGACGACGCCAAGCTGGGCCACGGCATCGCCGTCATCCACAACGGCATCATCGAGAACTACGCCAGCCTCAAGACGTGGCTCACCGAGAAGGGTCACACCTTCACCAGCGAGACCGACACCGAGGTGCTGGCGCACCTGATCGGCGAGCTCTACCGCGGCGACCTGGAGAAGGCGGTGCAGGCGGCCCTGCGCGAGGTGACCGGCGCCTACGCCATCGGCGTGATCTGCCAGAAGGAGCCCGACGTGCTGGTGGTGGCCCGCAAGGGCAGCCCGCTCATGGTGGGCGTGGGCAAGGACGAGTACGTGGTGGCCAGCGACTCCAGCGCCATCGTGGCGCACACCACGCAGGCCTTCACGCTGGCCGACTACACGGTGGCCAAGCTCACGCGCGACAGCTTCCGCACCAGCACCGTCGACGACGTGCCGGTCGACGCGCAGGTGAAGGAGCTCGAGTTCGACCTGGCCGAGATCGAGCTGGGCAACTTCGAGCACTACATGCTCAAGGAGATCCACGAGCAGCCGCGCGCGCTGCGGATGACCCTGCAGGGCCGTCTGGACACGCGCGCCGGGCAGATCGTGCTGGGCGGCGTCTCGCAGATGGCGCGGCAGCTGGCCACGGCGCGACGCCTGGTCTTCGTGGGTCAGGGCACCGCGCTGCACGCGTGCATGATCGGCACCTACCTCATGGAGGAGCTGGGCAAGATCCCCAGCGACTGGGACTACGCCAGCGAGTTCCGCTACCGCAACCCCATCGTGGAGGAGGGCACCGTGGTGGTGGCGGTGAGCCAGAGTGGCGAGACCGCCGACACCCTGGCCGCGCTGCAGGAGGCCAAGAGCCGCGGCGCGCTGGCGCTGGGCATCGTGAACGTGGTGGGC
This sequence comes from uncultured Bifidobacterium sp., assembly GCA_964552505.1. GTDB lineage: Bacteria > Planctomycetota > Phycisphaerae > Phycisphaerales > SM1A02 > SYAC01. The sequence continues at coordinate 9,186 of CAZKHO010000090.1, forward strand.
AGCAGCATCTCGCGCGAGACCGACGCGGGCGTGTACCTGCGCGTGGGCCCCGAGATCGGCGTGGCCAGCACGAAGGCCTTCGTGGGCCAGGTGATGGTGGCCAGCATGCTGGCGCTGTTCGTGGGCCGTCGCCGCTACCTGAGCGCGGACTACGTGAGCAACTTCCTGCAGAACCTGGAGCGCATCCCGGCCGCCATCGAGCGCACGCTGCAGCTGAGCGACCACATCAAGAAGGCCACCGCCCGGTACATCGAGCGCGAGAACTGGCTGTTCCTGGGCCGCGGCCTGAACTGGCCGGTGGCGCTGGAGGGCGCGCTGAAACTGAAGGAGATCAGCTACATCCACGCCGAGGGCATGCCTGCGGCCGAGATGAAGCATGGTCCGATCGCGCTCATCGACAAGGGCATGCCGGTGGTCTTCGTGGCCACCCGCAACAGCCAGTACGAGAAGGTGCTCAGCAACATCGAGGAGGTGCGCAGCCGCGGCGGAAGCGTGATCGCGGTGGCCACCGAGGGCGACGAGCACATCAAGAGCCTGGCGGAGGAGGTCTTCTACGTGCCCGACGTGCCGGAGATGCTCCAGCCGCTGGTCACCGTGGTGCCGCTGCAGCTGCTGGCCTACCACGCCGCCGTGATGCGCGGCAAGGACGTGGACAAGCC
>CAZKHO010000091.1:0-9781 GCA_964552505.1 uncultured Bifidobacterium sp.
GGCACCAGATGCTGTGGTGGAACATCCTGGCCAGCATCCTGGGCGTGCTGGTGGCGTTCCCCATGAAGCGCCGCTTCATCAACGACGAGCAGCAGCCCTTCCCCGAGGGACGCGCGGCCGCCGTGGTGCTGGACTCCCTCTATCCCGACGCGCCGGCCGGGGGGACGCGGAACATGGTGGACGGGATGCCGGTGGCTCGCCCCGCCGCCAAGGCCGACGGCGGCGTGGACATGGGCCTGTTCAAGGCCAAGGCGCTGGCCTGGGCCGCGGGCATCGGCGCGGCGCTGCAGCTGCTGGTGGCGGGCGGCTACATGGCCATGCTGCAGATCCGGCTGCTGGGCACGGCCAAGGCCAAGGAATCGCTGTGGAAGATCCCGGAGCGGCTGGACGAGTGGTACTACCACCTGGCCGACAAGGGCAAGGTGCCGCTGCCCAAGGTGATGGGCGCCAGCTTCGAGCAGCTGGGCGTGACGCTGGCCTTCGACCTCAGCATGATCGGCGCCGGCGGCCTGATGGGCATGCGCATCGCCAACAGCCTGGTGCTGGGCATGGTGGCCAACTTCCTGGTGCTGGCCCCGCTCATGATCCGGATGGGCGAGATCGTGCCGAAGAACTGGGCGAAGATCGTGCAGCCGGGCGGCGGCTACGACATGGCCGCGGCGGTCTTCGGCCGGCCGCATCTCACCAACAGCTGGTGCCTCTGGTGGGGCGTCTCCATGATGGTCACCGCCAGCATGGTGGGCCTGTTCGCCAAGCCGCAGGTGCTGATCTCCGCGTTCACGGGTCTGTTCAAGCGCAAGGGCGCCTCGGACGACTGCCTGCGGGACATCGAGCTGCCCCTGAAGTGGAGCTTCATCGGCATCCCGATCTTCAGCGCCATCATCATCTGGCTGAACTGGATGTGGTTCGGCGTGAACCCCTGGCTGGGCGCGCTGTCCATCCCCATGATCATCCTGCTGACGCTGATCGCGGCCAACGCCACGGCGCTCACCAGCACCACCCCCACCGGAAGCCTCTCCAAGATCACGCAGTTCACCTTCGGCGCGCTGCAGCCCACCAACCCCGGCACCAACCTGATGACCGCCGGCGTCACCACGGAGGTGGCCAGCAACGCCAGCAACCTGCTGATGGACATCAAGCCCGGCTACATGCTGGGCGCCAAGCCGCGGCAGCAGGCCTGGGGACACTGCATCGGCATCATCGCGGGCGCCGCGGCCAGCACGCCGCTCTCCTACCTGCTGTTCATGAACAAGTGGACGCCGGATTCCGGCGTGACCATCCAGGACTCCATCACCCAGCAGTGGGCCGTGCCGGGCGCCATCCAGTGGGCCGCCATCAGCAAGGTGATCGAAGGCATGGGCAAGGCGGGCTCCATGCAGTCCGTGGTGGTCACGGGCGCCGACGGGGTGGCCAAGCTCTGGGGCGTGCTGCCGGTGAGCGCGGCCTGGGCCATGCTGGCCGGCGCCGTGCTGGCGCTGGTGCGCGAGGTGGCGCGCATCGCGCGCAAGGGCCGGTTCCCGCTCTCGGCCGTGGGCATCGGTCTAGGCGTGGTGCTGCCGCCCGAGAGCACCATCATGATGTGGATCGGCGCGGCGGTGTTCACCTTCTTCGAGCGCAAGTACCACCAGCGCGTGGGTGAATTCGGACATCGTCTCTGGGTGGACTCGAAGGAAGCCGTGTGCGCGGGCCTCATCGCGGGCTGGGCGCTGCTGGGCATCGGTGACGGCATCATCGCGGCGGTGACCGAGTTCCCGGAGACCGAGGCCGAAGTGGCCGCCCTGGAGAAGAAGGCGGCGGCGGAGACCGCGGCGGTGCCGGCCGCCACGCAAAGTCCCACGCCCCCCGCTCCGGTGGCCGCGGTGACTCCTGCGCCGGCGTCCGCTCCGCCACCTCCTCCCCCGGCACCCGAAGCGGCCCCAGCTCCGGCTCCTGCTCCGGCGCCCGCTCCGGCGCCAGCTCCCCCGGTTGCCCCTGCACCGGCACCCGCACCCGTCCCTTCGCCTGCTCCGTCACCCGCGCCGCCAGCGTCGAGCGCCTCAACCGCTCCGGCCCCCGCGGAGTCACCTTCCCCCAACGCCTCGGCGGCGTCCGGGTGGGGCGCCAACCGTTCCGTGGAGAACGGCCGACGCCTTGCGTGGATCGGTCAGTCGCTGCGTGAATATCAGTCGCTGCACGGTGCGCCGCCCGCAAGCCTCTCCCAGCTCCCGGTCTGGCCCGGCAATCTGGTGGACGTCTTCGGCGTGCCGCTCGAATACCGCGTGACCGGCACGCCGGCCCGCTGGGAGATCCGAAGCGCCGGCGATGACGGGCGCTTCGACGACGGCGATCGCTGGATCACCGGTCCCTGATCCATTCCCCCGGTCCCGCCATTGCGGGGCTCAGGCCACTTCCTCGCCCAGCGCCGCGTCGTCGTCGGTGTCGCGCGCGGTGATGGCCACGTCCAGATCGCTCACCAGACGCCACGCGTGCTCCACCAGCGTGTCGATGGCGCGCATGGCGTCCAGGTGCGCGTTGGCGTCGCCCACGCTCACCTTGCCCTCGCCGGTGGCTTCCAGCGTGCCCAGTCGAGCCGCCTGACGACGACGACCCGCCTCGCGCACCAGCTTGCGCATGGCCGCGCTGGGCGCCTCGCCCTTGGGCTGCTCCAGCCACGCGGCGGCGGCCAGCACACCGGCGCTGGCACGCTCCACGAAGTCGTGGAAGCTGCCGTGCGGGTTGGGCGGCGGCTTCAGGTCGTCGCGCTGCAGCATTCGGCGGATGGCCTTCACGTGCTCCAGCGCCTGCAGGCTGGCCACCTGCCGCTCCATGTCGCTGGTGGAGAGGCCCTCGGTGCCCGCGGTGGCGGCCGCCACCCGCAAGGACCGCCCGGCGTTCCGCAGGTCCTCCAGCAGCCCGGCGTCCGGCGCGGACTGGCCGTGCATGCGGCCGTCGGCCGCCCGCAGCGCCACCGCTCCCATGGCCGCCACGCCTCGTCGCAGGCCTTCCAGCACCACCGTGGGAACGCCGCCGCCGATCTCGTCGATGTGCCTCAGCAGCGCCGGCCCGCGGTCCGGCACACGCTCCACCAGCAGCCGCGAGAGCGGTCGCGCCAAAAGGCACCCCGCCACGGCACCCAGCAGGGTGAACGAAGTGTGGAACAGCGCCAGCGCCAGGGCGCCGCTTCCGCCGGTCCACTGCTGCGCCAGCGCCTCCAGCACGTGCATGGTGGGCAGCGCCAGCACCGCGGAGAGAAGCGCCACGCAGATCCACGCCACGCCCACGCGTGCGCCGGCCGCCCGGGAGAACGGCACGATCAGCAGCGCCGTGCTGGTGGTGCCCACGCTGGCCCCCACCACGAACGGCGCCGCCACGCGGAAGCTCACGCCGCCCTCCACCAGCGCGCTCATGGCGATGGCGATGGGTGCCGCGCTGGACTGCATCAGCGTGGCCGCCAGCGCGCCCGCCGCCAGCAGCGCCAGCTCCGCGCCCAGTCCGTTGCCGCTGGAGTTCATCAGCCCCATGGCGCCCACCAGCGGCGCCATCACGGGACGCAGGATGTTCAGGCCGGCCAGCAGCAGGCCGAAGCCCGCCATGAAGCCGCCCGCGTCGCTCCAGCGGCCCTTGCCCACGAAACGGAGCAGCGCTCCCACCAGCAGCATGGGCATGAACCACGGAAACCACGCGCGGCCCACGCCGGTCAGCGCCACCAGCCACGAGGTGCTGGTGGTGCCCACGGTGGCTCCCGCCACGATGCCGATGGCCGCGGTCAGCGTGACCAGCCCCGCCGCCGCGAAACCCATGGTGGCCATGATGGTGGCGCTGCTCGCCTGCATGGCCACGGTCATGGCCATGCCCAGCGCCAGTCCGGCCCACGGGCCGCCCACCGTGCGCTGCAGCCGCGCGCGCAGCGCCTCGCCGCTGAGCTGCCGCAGCGACTCGGTCATCAGGCTCATGCCCAGCAGGAACGCACCCACGCCGCCCGCCGCCTGCGCTGCGTCGCTCCACGAGGTGGACGGGGCGTCCGCCAGCGCGATCATTGGCTGAAGGTACCCCACGCGCGGGGCTGCCACCAGCGCGAGAGCGCGTTTCGGCTGGACTTCGGCACGGCGTACGCAAGGTTTGCGGACTGCATGAACCGCTCCAGGGCGCGGATGCGGCCGGACTCGCCGCGCGCCTGATGCGCCTCGCGAAGGCGCGCCGCCGCCGCGCGCCAGGCCGTCCGGTTCACGGGCAGCGGCAGCGCGGCCACCTGCCTGGCGCTCAACTTGATGGCCTTGGGCGAAAGTCCCGCGCCCGCGTGGCGCCACCAGGCGACGGCGCTGGTGGCCGGCGCCAGCAGCGCCGCCGCAAGCATCCACACCTGATGGGCGTCGTGCGGCAGCAGCCGGATCACCGGCACGCCGGGCGCCAGCTCCCCAAGCGGGTCCACCACCGCCTCGATCACCGGCGTCTGCGTGGCCACCAGGATCTTGGGATAGAGCGCGTCGCTCAGCCATCCGCGCAGTTCGGGCCGCGGCAGCACGGCCGGCACGCGCACCGCCGGATGCAGGTACGCACGGCCCAGGAGGCGCGCAGGTCGTTCGCCCCAGTGGGAGCGGTTCCATCCGATGAGGCCGGTGGTGATCACGGGCAACCGGTCCATGCGGCTGGCCCGGCGGTCGATGGCCGCGGTGCGCGGTCGCAGCGCGTTCAGGCCGCGCGCGGCATGGCGGTCGTCGCAGAGCGTGCCGCGAAGTCCGTAGTACTGGTCGCGGAAGTCGGCCGTGGCGTGGGCCAGGTCGCCGATGGTGCCTGCGCCCTGCACTTCCAGCGCCGGCACGCCCGCGCTGGCGGCGGCGGCCGCGCTCCATCGACCCTTCCAGACCTGCCACGGCAGCCGGGTCTCCACCTCGCCCAGGATCTGAAGCGGCGCACCCGCCACGGCACCGGCGTGGGGACGCGCCAGCACCAGCGCCCCCACGCGCGTGCCCGCGTCGAACGCGAATCGATCGTCCATCCAGACCGCCTCCAGACGCGCCAGCGCACTCACCGCCTCACGCACGGGCTCCGCGCTGGCCGCGGCCAGCATGGATCGCGGCAGCACCACGCACGCGCGTCCACCTTCGCGAAGCGCCCGCACGCTGAGCAGCAGGAACGCCGCCGCGGGATCGGCGTAACCCTTCACCGCGTCGCCCAGCCGCGCGCGCCACCGCGCCGCCGCCGCACGGTCGATCACGGTGCCCCGCTTCAGCTGTCCCAGGAACGGCGGATTGGCCACCACCACGTCGCAACGCAGCCACGCCTCCGGCACGCGCACGGCGTCGGCGCAGCGGAGATTGGTGCGGAGGGCGCGCGTCACCGCCGCGCCGCCGCCCAGCACGGCCGTCAGTCGTGTGCGGGCGATGTGCACGGCGGCCGGGTCGATCTCCACGCCTCGAAGCCCGCGCGCCACCACCAGCGGCGCGTGACGCGCGGCCAGCAGCCGCTCGGCCGCAGCCACCAGCAGATTGCCGGTGCCGCACGCCGGATCCAGCACGCGCGGCGTGCCTGCGCCCGCCCAGCCGTCCAGCGCCGCCTCCGCCACCACGCGCGCCAGCGCAGGCGGCGTCATGAACGCGCCGCGACGGCGTCGCTCGGCCGGATCGGCGCGAAGGCGCTCCTCGTAGGCCTGACCCAGCCACGCGGGGTCACGCGAAGCGCCGCGATTCGCTAGTGTCCGGGCCATGTCGAGCGGAATCTACGGGCACCCCGCCCTGTATGCGGCCTTCAACCAGCTGGAACCCGAACTGGTGCGCGCGGCGCTGGGCTGGGCGCGTGCCGCCGTGCGCGCGCCCAAGGGCGGCACCGTGCGTCGAAGGCCACCGGGAACGGGCTTGCCGCATGTGCAGCGCGTCTTCGAGCCGGCCTGCGGACCCGGCCAGTGGCTGGCGGTCTTCGCGCGCATGGGCTGCGCCGTGGCCGGGCTGGACATGCAGCCGGCCATGGTGGCGGCGGCCAGGCAGGCCGTGCACAAGGCCGTGGTGCACCAGGGCGACATGAGCGCGCCGCCGTCCGATCTGCTGGAGCTGGCGGCCGAGGAACCCTTCGACCTGGCGCTGAACCTGCACGGCAGCGTGGGACACCTGCCGTCCACCCAGGCCTTCGAACGCCACCTTCGCGCCCTCTGGCTCATGCTGCGGCCGGGCGGCGTGTACATGGTGGGCGTGACCGTCCGAAGCGGTCGCCGGGCGAGCCATCCCATGGAGCTCTGCAATCTGGGACCCACGCAGGTGGGCGGCGGATGGGCCGCCTTGCGGAGCGTCTCGCTGGGCGCGCCTGCGGGCAGCCCCTACGAGCGCATCCATCACCTCATGATGACCTTCGGCGTGGAGGGCGCAGGACCGCTCATCGCCGAGACCTACGACCTGCTCACCTTCCCGCTGCCCTGGCTGAAGCGCGCGCTGAAGCGGACCGGCCCCTGGGAGCTGGTGGCGGCGCACGCCATGCTCAAGGACGGCTTCCCCAAGGTGCGGCTGGCCGCGGAGAGCAGCGACGTCACGCTGGTGCTTCGCAGGCCGCTGCGCTGAGCGTCACTGGATGGGGCTGAGCAGGCGCGCGGTCCGGGCCGCCGCCCGGAACCACCACGGGCGCCGCTCGAAGTCGTGCAGACTGGCGCCGCGGCAGCGCTCGAAGTCGCGCTGCATCATGGCGGTCACCGCCTCGTCGATCACGCCCTCGGCCACCAGCGTCAGCTCGAAGTTGATGCGGAAGCTCCGGTTGTCGAAGTTGGCCGTGCCCACCGCCACCGTGGCGTCGGAGAGCAGCACCTTGTGATGCATGAAGCCGGGGCCGTAGCGGTACACCTTCACGCCCGCGGGGAGGATGTCGGGGTAGAAGCTGAAGCCGGAGAGCCAGACCAGCAGGTTGTCGCTGCGGCCCGGAAGCATCAGGCGCACGTCCACGCCGCGCTGGGCCGCCAGCTGCAGCGCCGCGATGACGCCCTCGTCCGGCACGAAGTACGGCGACGCGATCCACAGCCGCTTCCGTGCCGCGCCGATCAGGTGCATGTACATCAGCGTGCAGGTCTCGAAGGCATCGGCCGGCCCGCTGGGCACCACCATCACCTCGTTGGCGCCCGTGACGGCGCGGTGCGGCGCCCAGTCCAGGTCCGGCACCTCGTCCGAGGCCCACTTCCAGTCCTCGCACCACGCCAGCTGCACGGCCAGCACCGCCGGGCCCTCCAGCCGCACGTGCGTGTCGCGCCAGGCGTCCATGCCCGCCGCCTCGCCCAGGTACTCGTCGCCCACGTTGATGCCGCCCAGCCATGCCTCGCGTCCGTCCACCACCACGGTCTTGCGGTGGTTCCGGAAGTTCAGCTGGAACGGATTGGTGCCCTTGGTGCTTCGGAATCCGCCGATGAAGCAGCCCGCCTCGTGCAGCGGCTCCAGATAGGCGGCGGGCATCTCCACGCAGCCCACCTCGTCGTAGAGGAAGTGCACCGCCACGCCACGCTCCCGCGCCCGCAGCAGCGCGTCACGGTATCGCACGCCCACGCCGTCGTCCCGCACGATGTAGAACTGCGACAGCACGTAGCGCTGCGCCCGGTCGATGCCCGAGATGATGGAGTCGAAGGTGGCCGCGCCGTCCACCAGCAGGTCGATGTCGTTGCCGCCGCACGGGGGCACGGGGGCCAGACGCTGAAGCGCGCCGCAGACGCCCTGCACCACTCCGCCGTCGCGCACGGCGAATCCGGCCAGCGCACGGCGCACGCCGTCCGTCCGTTCGTGCATGCCCGCCTGCCCGCGGCGGATGGCGCGGACGTACGCGTCGAAGCGGCGGTTGCCGAAGGCCAGGTAGAACGGGATGGCCACCGCCGGCACCAGCACCAGCGCGATGGCCCAGGCGATGGTGCCTTGCGGCGTGCGGTTGCGCATGATGGCGTCCAGCGCCAGCCAGATGCCCACCATCTCCACCAGCACCACCGCGGCGGCCACGATCAGCGTCCAGTCGAAGCCCGAGCCGCTTGACATGCGGCCAAACTACCAGTCATCCATGGACAAGCCGTCAACGCGCGCCTGCGGACAGGTGCATCCGGCGCCGCCCTTGGGCCCGCACCAGTCTCCACGGGTGCGCGGCGCTTTCGTGTACACCTTGGTCCATGACAGACGCCGCTCCCCGGATCGCCCCGCAGAAGCAGATGACCGGCATGCTGGGGCACCCGGTGGCGGAGAACCCCATCGACCGCATGTTCGACGCGGTGTTTGCGCATCACGGACTGCCTTGGCAGTTCTGGAAGAACGACATCGCCACCGAGGCCGACCTGGCGCTGGCGGTGAAGGCGCTCCGGCCGCTTGGCTACCGCGGCATGTGCATCACGGTGCCGTGGAAGGTGGCGGTGATCCCGCTGCTGGACCAGGTGGACGACGACGTGCGCGCCATCGGCGCCGCCAACTACATGACCATCCAGGACGGTCGCCTGATCGGCCACAACAACGACGGCAAGGGCGTGGTGAAGGCCATCCAGAAGGTGGCGCCCCTGAAGGGTCAGCGCGTGGTCATGCTGGGCGCCGGCGGCGCGGGCCGCGCCATGGCCGTGGAGATGGCGTGGGCCGGCGCCGCGCACCTGACGCTGATCACCCGCCGTCAGGAGCAGGGTCAGGAAGTGGCCCAGCGCGTGCGCAAGGCCAGCGGCGTGCCGTGCGAGTGGCGGCCGTGGCAGTCGCCCGTGAAGCTGCCCAAGGGCACCACCCTGCTGATGAACGCCACGCACCTGGGATGCGCGCCGCATCTGGAGGCCGTGCCCGTGGATTGGGACACCGTGGAGCGCGGCTGCGTGGCGGTGGACGTGATCACCAATCCGCGCGTCACCCCGTTCCTGCAGGCCGCCCGCGAGCGCGGCTGTCCCACGGTGGACGGCGTGGAGATGCTGGTGCAGCTGGCGATGCAGATCTTCGAGCAGTGGACCGGCATCCGCCCGCAGGAGCAGGTGTTCCAGCGCGCGGTGGCGGAGGCGCTGGGCGAAGCGGTGGGCGCGGCGGCGCCCCGCTGAGGGGCGTTCGTGCGCGCGGTCGCCTGGCCGCGTGCGGCGTGAAGGCCGTGTCGGTGCAGGGTCCGAGTCGTGGCTTCGCACCAGGTCAGAGGCGTTCAGGTGCCGGAGCCTGCTGCGCCTTGTGCCCACCCTCCATCGCGCACGCCAAGGTCGCGGCATCGAACCCCGGCGGTGGTGCGCCATCGACCGCGAATCGATACAGCGCAAGACGCATGATGCCCCGCAACGCGGTCGCCACGATCAGGTACGCCGGCGTCAGCAAGATGCCAAGCGCCACCGGCCACACTGTCAGGGGCGAGCTTGCTGCGGCATTCACAATGCCGTGGCGCAGACCGATCACCACAAGCGTGACCGAGGCGAGCACCGTCAGCGGACCGAATCCACCGAAAATCTGGAAGGCGGTGGCCTCGTAGCCCCAAATGCGTTGGATGAGATCGGACGATCGACGGGCAGAGGCGAGAGGGCCGGTGCGCTCGAGTGCCAGTACTGGTGTCGTCAGATAGATGGCATCCGCCCAGTCGATGCCAAGCGACGACATCACGAAGGTGCGTTGCCGTCCGCGACACCGTATCGACACGAACACGCTGCCTCGCCCTCGCGAGAGCTCGATGCACGCATGCAGCACCGACCAGCCGATGATCGTCGGAAGCCGCAGGAGCGCGGCGACCACGGCCCGAGTCACGCCGGGCCCCTTCTGTCGAAGCGCCTGATCGGCCGCGACGATCAGGGCCACGTTGCAGAAGTTCGACACGGTGACGAAGAGAAGCGCCCACATCACGCCGACGATCATGAGCA
>CAZKHO010000092.1:0-9750 GCA_964552505.1 uncultured Bifidobacterium sp.
TCAACACCTCGGTGGCCCAGGCCATGGATCGCCAGATGCTGCTGAACATCGTGCGCCTCTCCCGCGACGAGCCCACGCAGTGGATGACCGTCAGCGCCATCAACGTGAACACCAGCGTGGGCGTCACGCCGGCCGGCTCCGCCGCCATCCCCACCACCGGCGCCGTGAGCGGCACGGTGGGAGGCGCCTCCAACTTCAGCTACACGCCCAACATCACGTTCGTGCCGCGGCAGGGCGAGCAGCTGGCCAACGAGCTGATGTCGCCCATTCCGGTCAACAGCATCGAGCACATGGTCAGCGCCAGCTGGCCCATCAGCTGGATCGTGTTCCTGGCGTGCGAGCGCGTGCAGGAGATCGACTCCTTCGACGTGACCAGCGGCTTCGGCATGCGCGCCACCGACGCCCGCTTTGCGCGCCTGATGCAGCTCTTCGATTCGCTGCAGATGAGGCAGGGCATCTCCTTCAGCCAGGTGCCGGTGCCGTTCGTCTGGAACCGCCAGCCCATCCCCGACGGCGAGGTGAACCTGGGCCGCGTGATCGACGCCAAGCGTGAGCGCGCCTCGCTCATCCCACGCGCGGGTGGTGGCTTCGACTTCGTGTCGGTGGAGCCTGCGCCCGTGCTCACGGTCTATCCCGGCGCGGAGAAGCTGCCGGAGGGGCGGGAGCTGCTGGACCTGCTGCAGGTGGGGGACAAGCCCGGCAACTGGCGCGTGGTGGGGCTGGAGCAGCAGCTGCCTGGCGACTACATCACCGTGCGCACGCGGTCGCTGCACGCGCTGCTGCGCCTGCTCAGTTTCGGGGTGGACGTCACGCGCAACGCGCCGCCACCGCCCACCGACGTGGACAGCCCGGACGAACTTTGGAAGCTGATGCTGGCCAACTCGGGCGAGCAGGCCGTCGATCTCTCCCCGTACGTGAACGCCGTGTTCCGCGTGCAGCGCGGTGCCGCGGCACCGGCCGAGGCGCCGGTGAGCGTCCTCTACCGCGGCGACTGGTACTGGATCGACGACAAGGACGTCACCGCGCGGCGCGTCTTTGCGCTGGTGCGCGACCTGTTCGACCTGCAGGTGAAGGCCGGTGCGGAGACCCAGCCGGTGCTGACGGTGCCGGTGGGGCGGTGAGCACCGTATGAACGAGCGCGCTTCAGGTACAGGGGCCGGTCGAGAGTAGGACCAGCGCCACGTCGCCGAAGTCGACATCGCCGCTGCCGTCGAGATCGCTCGAGCACCCCGGGCACGGGCCATAGTCGAGCAGCGCGAGCGCGATGTCGCCTTGATCGACGGTGCCGCTGCCATCGACGTCGCCGAAGCAGGGGGAGTCGAGGTGCAGCACGAATCCGCCGGTCGGGAGTGACGTCTCGCCGTTGCCCGACCCGCCCACCACGGTGCGCCCATCCGCCGAGATGGCGAGGGGAAGCGAAGCCACCTGGGCGGTCGGGAAGGTGGCTCCCTGCTCGATGGCGAGCCAGGTGAGATCCTTCACGCCGCTTGCCGCGGTCCAGATCCAGCCGCGCCCGTCGTAGGGCGTTCCGCCGAAGCGGTAGTAGCCCACGATCGTGCTGCCGTCGGCGGACACGCCCGTCGCCGAGCCCATCATGAACTCCCAGTCGGTCCAGTCCTGTCGCGGCTCGATGTCGACGATGCCGGTGGAGGAAGTCCAGCGCCAGGCGTGGAAGCCGTTGTACTCGTTGCCCAGTCCGACGACCACGCCTCCATCGCCGCTGCAGGCGAGCGCCTCGGAGGCCGGCATGCCGTTGTCGAAGAACAGCAGGGTCTGCACGCCGTTGTTCCAGATGCAGCCCTGCCGGAAGCCGGTCTGGCCGTCCTGCCAGCCCACGATCACAGAGCCGTCGAAGCTGGAGCCGTTCGCGCGGGTGCTGCGGTTCGGCACGCTCGTGCCCAGGCTCTGGATGCCCGTGCCGGCCCGCCAGGTGCAGGCCAGCGCGTTGCCGCCGGTCGTCCACGCGAGGCCGAACATGGTCGAGCCGTCGCCGCTCACGCCGTAGGCTGTGCTGCCCTCGTCGCTCAGGCCGATCCCAAGATCGCCGCACGGGGTCCACGTCTCGTTGTTTCGGTCGCCCCGTGCCATCTGCCAGCGGTTCGCGGCTGCGGGATTCCTCACGGCGCCAGCCAGAAACCGGCCATCCCACGAGATGCCGGTGGTGGCGTTGCTCCAGTTGCGGGCCGCGGCCGCGCGAACTCCGCCCGACGGGGTGTAGACGAGGTAGAAGCTGCCGTTCGAGCCTGCGGCGACCGAGCCGTCCGCGCTCACCCCGTACCAAAGGATGCCCTTGCCGGTGTTCACGTAGGTCGCGGCCGCGAGCGCGAACCGTGTGGTGCCTGCGATCAGGCAGGCGGCGAACATGAGGCGTGCGGCATGGCGGGTCAGGTGCATGGGTCTGGGTGCCTTGTCGTGGGTGCGTGGCAGTTCAGCGGAACCGTCCGTGGTGCTGTGCGTGACCCCTGCGTCCCGAGCGCAGGCTCAGGACGCAGGGGTGCTCGTTCGAGGCGTCGGGCCTCACGCTGCCTCAGCGCCGGCGGCGCGACACGAACCCGGCCAGGCCCACGAGCGCGAATGCGCTGGGCGCCGGCACGGCGTTCGCGGCCTCGACGACGAAGGTGTTCGAGAAGCCCGAGATGGCGAAGAATCCGAGGTTGCCCTCGAAGAAGCTGCCCACGTTGCTGCCCATCTGCCACAGGTTGTTCACATCCCAGCGGATGCTCATGCCGACCGTGCCGTCGGCATTCACGAACGCGGCGAGCGGATTGTTGGTGGTGGGGCCGGTGACTTCGAAGGCCGTGCCGTAGGTGCCGTACGGGTCGCACTTCATGCTGTAGCCGGCGTCGCCGTTCAGCGAATCCACGTACATCTTGGTGGTGCCCGCGCCGAAGTCGTCGAACATCAGACCGCCGCCGCCGTCGCCGAACGCGATGTCGGCGTAGGTGGCCGCGCTGCCGCCGACGGTGTAGGTGTCGGTCACGATCGGATCCTTGTAGGTCTGCGCGAAGGGGCCGACCTTCTTGATCGCGCCCAGGATCACGGTGACCGCGTACAGGTTGCCGCCGTGCTCGCCGGTGCCAGCCATGGCCTGCACCCGGTAGAAGCCGCGGGTGATCGCGGGAGCGGACCCGAAGGTGCCGAGGGCCGTGCCGGTGCCGCTGATGCCGACCTGGGCCGAGATCGCGGCGCTGACCGTCTGAGTGGCGCTCGAGTTGCCGAGCGTCACGGACGAGTTCACGTTGGAGACGATGACCGCCGCGCTGGCGGCGCCGCTGGCAGCGATGGTGGCCAGGGCAGCGAAGGAACGGGAAAGTTTCATGGAGGGAATCCTCAAGGGGAAGGGTGAAGGGGCCGGGAAGGGGCCGGACGGGGGGAGACCCCTGCAATGTGAACCGGGTCCCGGGCGGTGCAAGGCGGCCCCCGCCAATTGGCCGACATACCCGTTGCGCATCATCCGGGTGGATGATTCCTGCCTGCGATCAGGGGTTCAGGCCGAGCGTGGCGGCCGCGAGCTGCTGCCGACCCCGCACCCGGAACTTGCGATAGCAGTGGCGCGCGAGCGTGGCCACGGTCGCGCGACTGATGCCGAGCGCCTTGCCGATCTGCGCGAGCGAGCGGCCTGTGAGCAGCAGGTCGAACACCTGCCGCTCACGCGGCGTGAGGCTGCCGAAGGCCGCCGCGGCGACATGGCGCTCCTCGTACGGCGTGTTGGCCGCGCGCTCGGCCTGGATGCGCGCGAGTGGCGGAAACTCCTCGTGCGTCGGGATGATCGCGAACGCCACGTGGTAGTTGCATCGCGGGGCCACGGCATGCGTCGAGTCGCCGTCCTTCACGGGCTTCGAGGGCCGCGAGCTGATCCGCATCATGAGCAGGTCGAGCATGCCGACGATCGCCTGGAACTGCTTCAGGTCGTCCGCGGTGAAGCGGCCCCAGAAGAGGCGGCGATCGCTGTAGCGCTTGCCGAGCGCCGCATCGGATCCGCGCAGCAATTCCGCGATCTGCCGCTGACTCTTGGCCTCGAAGACCCCGCCGATCTGCGTGTGAATCGCCTGATGCAGCGAGTTGCGGGGGTCCCACGCCAGCACGATGCGCTGGGTCGTCGGGGCGAATCGGATCTCCGGGTGGCGCGTGGTCGCGGTGATGCGTCGCACCATGCGCACCTGGCGCAGGGCATCGAGCGCCTCGATCACCTTCGCTTCCGGCCGCTGCAGGATCGCCGCGAGCTCGCGGACCGACGCGGGGCGGCCGAGCTGCCGCAGCGCCTCCCAGAGCGACGACATGCCGAAGTCGGTGAGCACCGAGGCGAGGCCGGGCCGATCGATCGGGAACGGCTGGTCGCCTCCGGTCTTCCGCTTGCGCGAGTTGGTCGGGCGACCTGGCACGAAAGTCTTTTACCACTTCGGTTCGAGGCTGCGGGCGCCGAGCGGCGACGAGCGTCATCCAAAGGGATGAGACGCGTCAGGAATGTGCGCGACGGCTGCTGCGAATCGTGTGCAGGGCGCGGGAAACGCGTCGCGCGCGCGATGCAACCACAGCTGGCGCGGGGAGATAGACTCGAAGTTCCATGCGCTCGACAGGCCTCCTCGCTGCGGTGATGCTCGCTGGATGCGCCTCGAACCCGCCCGCGGCGGTCGAGCCGCTCCCCGATCCGGTCGACTGGCGCACGCAGGAGAAGGGCCTGTCCCAGGCCACGCAGCTCACCTTCCCCGACCGCTTCGCGAAGGCGGGTGAGGCGTACTTCGACCCGAGTGCCACGCGCGTGGTGTTTCAGGCGATCGAGAAGGGGCCCGATGGCCAGCCGGCCTCGCCGTGGTACGGCATGTACGTCGCCGACCTGGTGCGAACCGATGTCGGCGGCCGGGCGCTGGACAGGGCCTTCGCGCTCGCCAATGTGCGCCGCGTGAGCCCGCCGGGCACCTCGAACACCTGTGGATGGTTCGATCCGCGCGACCCGAACCGGCTGTACTTCGCGAGCACCGTCACCGCGCCCGCCGACGGCCCCACGCCGGGCTACCAGCGCGACGGGCGCACCTATCGCTGGGCCTTCCCGCCCGAGATGCGCATCGTGCGCGTGGACCTTCGCAAGGCTGACGGCAGCGCCGAGTCGCTCGAGCCCGTCGTCGGCGACGGCAAGGGCTACGTCGCGGAGGGCGCGATCGGCAGCGACGGACGCACGCTCGTCTTCACACGGCTCGTCGACGGCGAGGGCGACCTCTTTGCGCTGGATCTTCCCACGGGCGAGATCACGCAGCTGGTTCAGGCCCCCGGCTACGACGGCGGCGCGTTCTTCAGTCCGGACGGCTCGCGCATGGTCTGGCGCGGCGACCGCAACCGCGACAACCTGCTCCAGCTGTACATGGCGCGCGTCCGGCGCGACGCTTCGGGCCGTGTGCTGGGCGTGGAGGGGGAGCGACCGCTCACGCAGGACGGCCAAGTGAACTGGGCCCCGTACTGGACGCCGGATGGTCGCACCGTGGCCTTCGCCACCAGTCGTGAGGGCCACCGCAACTACGAGGTCTTCGCGGTGCGTGTGCCCACGGACGGCGACGCCGATCTGCCCACGCCGCAGCGGGTCACCACCGCCGACGGCGCCGATCTCCTGCCGGCCATCTCGCCCGACGGTCGCCTGCTCATGTGGACCAGCCAGCGTGGCGAGGGCCGAAGCAGCCAGCTGTGGATCGCGGGCATCGAGGACGGATCGCCGCTCTCCGCGAAGGCGAAACCCTGAGCCATGGCCGACCGCCCGCTGCTCATCCCGTTCCGATCGTCGCTGCTGCCGCAGATCTTCTGCGACACCGTGGTGGTGGGTTCGGGCGTGGCCGGGCTGCGCGCCTCCATCGCGCTGGCGGACCGTGGCGACGTGATCCTGCTGGCCAAGGAGGCGCTGGACCTCTCCAACACCAGCTGGGCGCAGGGCGGCATCGCCGCGGCGCTCTCGCCGGACGACACCGTGGCCTCGCACGTGGCCGACACGCTGGAGGCCGGCGCGGGGCTGTGCGAGACGGACGCCGTGCGCACGCTGGTGGAGCAGGGCGCCCAGGAGGTGCGACGGCTGCTCGCCTGGGGCATGCGCGTGGACCGCGACGCCGCCGGCGCGCCGCAGCTGGGCCTGGAGGGCGGCCATCATCACCACCGCATCCTGCACACGGACGGCGACGCCACGGGGACGGAGCTGGCGCGTTGCCTCATCGAGCGCGCACGACAGGCGGCACGCCTGCGCATCTTCGACCGCTGCTTCGCGCTGGACATCCTGGTGGACACGCGCGGTGGCGCCCGTCGCGCGGCGGGCCTGCTCACCTGGCACCCGCGCCACGGCCTGCAGATCCTCTGGGCACGCGCGGTGGTGCTGGCCACCGGCGGCTGCGGGCAGCTCTGGCGCGAGACCAGCAATCCGCGCGTGGCCACCGGCGACGGCGTGGCCATGGCCTGGCGCGCGGGCGCCACGCTGGCGGACCTGGAGTTCATGCAGTTCCATCCCACCACGCTCTACGTGGCCGGCGCGCCGCGTCACCTCATCAGCGAGGCCGTGCGGGGCGAGGGCGCGCAGCTGGTGGACCGGCAGGGGCGCTCGATCATGGAGGGCGTGCACGAGCTCGGCTCGCTCGCCACGCGCGACATCGTGAGCCGCACGATCATGCATCACCTCGCGCGCAGCGGCGAGAGCCACGTGCTGCTGGACGCTCGCGCCATGGGCACCGAAGGCTTCCGCACGCGTTTTCCGGGCCTGGCCCGCATGCTGGCCGGCTACGGCCTGGACGCCGGCCGCGACCGCATCCCGGTGCATCCGGCGGCGCACTACTTCGTGGGCGGCGTGCGCACGGATCTGGATGGACGCACGGATCTTCCGGGGCTGTACGCCTGCGGCGAGGCCGCTGCCACCGGCGTGCATGGCGCCAACCGCCTGGCCAGCAACAGCCTGCTGGAGGGACTGGTGTTCGGCGCGCGCGTGGCGGACGCCATCCACGCCGACGACGCGCCGCAGCCCGGCCCCTTCGCCATCGTGCACGAGGTGGAGACGGCGGACCGCGGCGAGCTGGATCTCTCCGACATCCGCAGCAGCCTCCGCAGCGCCATGTGGCGCAACGTGGGCGTGGAGCGGGCCGGCACGCGCCTGCAGGACGTGCTGGGCATGTTCGACTTCTGGAACCGCTACGTCCTGGAGCGCGTGTTCGACGCGCCGGAAGGCTGGGAGCTGCAGAACATGCTGACGCTGGGACGGCTGGTCACCGCGTCGGCGCTGGCGCGGCAGGAGAGCCGAGGCACCCACGCGCGCTCGGACTTCCCCGAGCCGTCGGACGCGCTGCGCGGCCACCTGCTCTGGCGACGAGATCGTGCGTCGCACGCCTTCGTGCCGGTCGGATCGCTGGCGGGCGCGGGCCGGGCGGCGCCATGATCCGCCGTCCACGGCTGGCATGGCTGCCGGTGGCGGCCCTGGTGTCCTGCGGCACCGAGCGGGTGGAGCACCACTATCGGCCCGAGTGGGTGGCGCAGAACGCCGGCCGGCCCTCCGAGGAGGTCTTCTACAAGCCGGACGGCACGAAGGTGGTGATCAGCTCCAGGCTGCCGGGCGCGGTGGATGCGCCGGCGCCTGCCGCCGCGACCGACGCAGCGGGTGCCGCGTCCTCACCGCCGGCGCCAGGAACCCGCGCCGCCCGGGAACCGGTCCGCGCCCAGACCCCCGACCTGGTGCTGGAGGTCTTCATGACGGGCCTTCGTGACGAGACCTACGACGACCTCTACGACCGCCTGGTCTCGCCGCAGCAGCGCGAGCGCATGGGTGGCGAGACCGGTCGTGCAGCGTTCGTGAAGTTCTGTCAGGACAACCGCCGCGAGCTCATGGCCAGCGCGCTGCGCCTGGTGGCCACCATCCGCGGCGGCGAATCCAGGGCGGAGCAGGTGGGCTCGGACATGATGCGCTACCGGATGCCGGACCGGGAGAAGGGGCAGTTCGGCTTCACCGTGCTGGAGGTGGAGCGCACCCCCACCGGCCTGGGTCTGGCTGGCATGCGCTGAGATGCAGCGGATACGAAAGCCGCCCGTCCCTGCAGGGACGGGCGGCGAACGATTCCGGTGGGGAACCTGACGCTCAGGCCTTCACCGGCTCCGCGGAAGTCGCGGGCGCGGGGGCCTTCTCGAAGGTCAGGTGATCCTTGCCTTCCTGACGGGTGACCACCACGGCGTCGCCGCCACCGAACGCACCGGTGAGCAGGTTCTCCGCCAGCGGATCCTCCACGTACTGGCTCAGCGCACGACGCAACGGACGGGCGCCGAAGTCGGGGTTGTAGCCCTTCTCGATGAGGAAGTCCTTGGCGCTCTGGTCGATGGTCATGGACATGCCCTTCTCCACCAGGCGCTTCTTGAGCTTCGCCAGCTCGAAGTCGATGATCTGGTTGAGGTCGTCCTTCACCAGCGGGCGGAACACGATCAGGTCGTCCAGTCGGTTGATGAACTCGGGGCGGAAGAACTTCTCCACCTCGCTGGTGAGCGACTTCTTGATCTTCTCGTAGTCCTGCACCTCGGCGCGCTTGGTGAAGCCGAAGGCGCTGCCGCCCTTGATCACGTCGGCGCCCAGGTTGCTGGTCATGATCACGATGCAGTTGCGGAAGTCGATGTGGCGTCCGAACGAGTCGGTGAGCCGGCCTTCCTCCATGATCTGCAGGAGCATGTTGAAGATGTCCGGGTGACCCTTCTCCACCTCGTCCAGCAGCACCACGGCGTACGGACGGCGGCGGATGCGCTCGGTGAGCTGGCCGCCCTCCTCGTAGCCCACGTAGCCCGGAGGCGCGCCGATGAGCCTGGAGACGTTGTGCTTCTCCATGTACTCGCTCATGTCCAGCGTGATCATGGCCTCGGCGTCGCCGAACATGAACTCCGCCAGCGCCTTGGCCAGCAGCGTCTTGCCCACGCCGGTGGGGCCCAGGAACAGGAAGCAGCCCATGGGGCGCTTGGGATCCTTGAGGCCGCTGCGGGCCTTGCGGATGGCCCGGCTGACGGCCTTGACGGCTTCGTCCTGACCCACCACGGTCTTGTGCAGGGCGGCCTCCAGGTTGAGCAGGCGCTCGGACTCCTCCTTGGCCAGTCGGGTGAGCGGCACGCCGGTCATCTTGCTGACCACCTCGGCGATGACCTCCTCGTCCACCACGCCCACGGTCTCGTTCATCTTGTCGCGCCACTCCTGCTGCAGGCGCTCCTTCTCCTTGCGGAGCTTCTCGGCCTGGTCGCGGAGTTCCGCGGCCTTCTCGTAGTCGGCGCCCTTGACGGCCTCGTCCTTCTCCACGGAGAGGCGCTCGATGCGCGTCTCCAGGTCCGCCAGATCGGGCGGCTTGGCCATGGTGCGCAGCCGCAGGCGGGCGCCCGCCTCGTCCAGCACGTCGATGCTCTTGTCCGGCTGCACGCGGCCCGGGATGTACCGGCCGGACAGCTCCACGGCGGCCTTCAGCGCGTCGTCGGTGTAGGTGACGCGGTGGTGGCTGGCGTACTTGTCGCGCAGGCCCTTGAGGATCTCGATGGTCTCCTCGGGGCTGGGCGGCTCCACGGTGATCGCCTGGAAGCGACGCTCCAGGGCGGCGTCCTTCTCGATGTACTTGCGGTACTCGTCGAAGGTGGTGGCGCCCACGCACTGGATCTCGCCGCGCGCCATGGCGGGCTTGAGCACGTTGCTGGCGTCGATGGCGCCCTCGGCGCCGCCGGCACCCACCAGGGTGTGCAGCTCGTCGATGAACAGGATGATGTTCTTGGCGCGGCGCACCT
>CAZKHO010000093.1:0-9650 GCA_964552505.1 uncultured Bifidobacterium sp.
GCGTCTTCTCGTCCACGCAGAAGCCGTGGTTCTGGCTGGTGATCTCCACGCGGCCCGTGAGCAGGTTTCGCACAGGCTGGTTGGAGCCACGATGGCCAAACTTCAGCTTCCAGGTGGTGGCGCCCAGCGAGAGGGCCAGCAACTGGTGTCCCAGGCAGATGCCAAAAGTGGGGATTTCCCCGGCAATTTCCTTCAAAGTGGCGATGGTGGCCTGCACCACCGCCGGGTCGCCGGGACCGTTGGAGATGAACAGGCCGTCCGGCTTCAGCGCGCGGATGTCGGCGGCGGTGGCGTCGTGCGGCAGCGTGACGATCTCGCAGCCGCGGTCGACCAGGTTTCGATAGATGTTGCGCTTGGCGCCGCAGTCGAGCGAAGCCACGCGGAACGTGCGGCCTTCGCGACGGGAGGGCTGGGGACTCCACTCGCCCAGATCCTCGCTGAACGCGCCGCGTGCGCTGGGGCTGACGCAGGCCGCCAGGTTCTGGCCGGCCATGCTGGGAATGGCCTTCGCCTTGGCCACCAGTTCCGCGTCGCTCGCCGTGCCGCCCGTGCTCACCACGCCGCGCAGGGCGCCCTGGGTGCGAAGCTTTCGCACCAGCGCACGCGTGTCGATGCCCGCGATGCCGGGGATGCCGTGCATGGCCAGCCACTCCGACAGGCTGGTCTCCGCGCGGTAGTTGGAGTGCAGCCGCGCCAGCTCGCGCACGACGAACGCCCGCACCTGGGGCTTGCCGCTCTCGATGTCCTGGGCGGCGATGCCGTAGTTGCCCATCTGCGTGGCGGTCATGGTGAGGATCTGGCCGCTGTAGCTGGGGTCGGTCAGGGCCTCCTGATAGCCGCACATGGCGGTGTTGAAGACCACCTCGCCGGTGGCCTCCACACCGGTGGCGCCGAAGGCCGATCCGTGGAAAACCGTGCCGTCCTCGAGGGCGAGGCGGGCCGCGACGGAAGTGGGTGCGGACATCGCGGGCGAGTGTAGCGATGGGTGGAGACGGCCCCGTCGCTTGAGTCAAAGGCCGGTTTTTCAGGGGTTTCCTGCGACATTGGCGCCTTCCGTGATCGTAAGTATCTGCAGCAGTGAAGGTTGCGTGAACAGCAGTCTCATGGGGACGCCTTGTCCAACCCCCGTTCCTGCGTTGCCAGCCCATTCGGGCGTGGGTACCTTCCCCCGACTCCCGGAACACCCGCCACGCGCGGGACGAAGGGACACGACGACCCTCACGAGACCCCACGGTCTCCACTTCCGTCTCGAGACCCTTCACCGACCACCTCTCTCACTCGGAGTCTTCGCAAGATGCATCGCCCCTCGACGCACCGCTGGTGCCGCCTTGAAGTCCTGTCGCTCCTGTTTGCGTCGCTGATGGGCGTTGCCAGCGTGGCGCATGCGCAGAACTCCGGCCCTCTGGCGCCGCCGCCCAACGACGCTCCGCGGAAGTCCCCGCCCCGTCGTGCGCCGCAGACCCCGCCTCCTGCGCCGTCCGAGCCCGCTCCGGCCTCCGAGCCTGCGCCCTCCAGCGCGCCCGCTCCCGCCGCTCCTCCGGCCGCCCCTGAACCGGCCCTGGCTCCGGAACCCCCGGTGTCCACGCCCGTCCCGAGCCCCTCGGCGCAGGGCACGGCCGCGCCCGCGCCAGCGGCGCCGCCCCAGCGGTCCGATGCGGATCAGAGCCTGATTCCGGGCTTCGAGAACGACGTGAGCATCCGCGTGGGCAAGCTGAAGGCGGAATACGAGTCCGCCATGGACAGCGCCACCAAGCTGATGGCTCGTGGCGACTACAACGACGCCAAGATCAAGGCCGAGGCGGCCCGGCTGGCCCTGCAGCGGGACGGTCGACTGCTCCCGCCCGCGGAGTTCGAGGACATGAACTCGCGCGTGATGAAGCTGCAGGACCAGATTGGGCAGAACAGCTTCAGCGCGGCCGAACAGGCCAAGAGCGACCAGCAGAAGAAGGCCGAGCAGGAAGCGGCGGCGAACCGCGCCAAGGACCAGCAGAAGCGCCAGGAGCAGATCCGGCAGAAGCTTCTGCTGGTGCGTGAGCTGCAGATGCAGCAGAAGTACAAGGAGGCGATGGACGTCGTGGACGAGATCCTGTTCATGGATCCCAACAACCCGGCGGCCCTCACGCTCCGCGACGTGATCGACAGCGCACTGCTCTACCGCCAGTACAGCGACGTGCAGCGCCGCCGCAACTTCGGCTACGGCGACCTGCGCCTGGAGGACGCCGAGGCCAACGTGCCGCCGCGCCGCAACAAGAGCAAGGAGGGTCCGCGCAGCCTCAGCGGCTCGCTGGTCTATCCGGAGGACTGGGAGGACCTGACCTCCGATCGCAAGAAGTACGGCGCCACCGGCTGGGTGCGCACCCCGGCCGACCAGGAGATCGAGCGTCTTCTCTCGGACAACCTGAACTGCTCCACCTACGAGAGTTCCGTCAAGAACGGCTCCGCGGGTGCCATGACGCTGGATCGCCTCATCAACTGGTGGGCCGAGATGGCCAAGGTGCCGGTCTTCGTGAACTGGTCCGCGCTGAAGAGCGCCAACGTGACCAAGGAGACCACGGTGGCGGAGATCCAGGTCCCCAAGGGCCGGAATGGCCAGACAGCTTTCACCGCAAAGGACTTCCTGGAGCGCATCTTCCAATCCTTGATGGACGGCGACGAGCCCAGGGAGCTGGGCGACAAGATGCCCCGCTTCGAGGTGATCGACGGCTACCTGCTGGTCACCAGCGCCGAGGATCTGCAGAAGCGCAAGGAGGCCATGACGCCGCGCGTCTATGACATCCGCGACCTGGTCTTCAAGGAGAAGAACTTCGTCTCCACGGGCATCCCCAGCTCCGGCGGCCAGGGTGGCGGCGGTGGCGGAAGCGGTGGCGGCGGGAGCGGTGGTGGCGGTGGTGGTGGAGGCGGCGGCGGCGGATTCGGCGGCGGTGGTGGTGGCGGCAGCGGCGGTGGCGGCAGCGGCGGTGGCGGCCAGGGCACCGTTCAGGAGGACACCGCGCGCGACGACGCGATCCGCAAGCGCGTGGACGAGATCAAGGACCTCATCAAGAAGGTGGTCGATCCCGCGGCGTGGGACGCGGACACCGCCAAGATGGAGGACTTCGACCAGAAGCTGATCATCACCGCGCTGCCCGAAACGCACCGCAACCTGATCGACCTGCTCACGCAGATCCGTGCGGTGCAGGCGCTGGAGATCGGCATCGAGGTCCGCGTGCTCCAGATCAACAGCGAGTGGTTCGAGCAGATCGGCATCGATCTGGACATGTACTTCAACACCAACTCGGGCCTCTATGACGCGGCCCGTTCGGCAGACCCCAACATGGGACTGCGCGACTTCTTCTTCCAGGGCACGCAGGTGCGCAACGGCGCCAACACCCTGAAGAACCCGGTGGTGTTCGGCGGCATCGGGGGCACGGACACGCTGGCCGACAGCAGCTGGCCCAACCAGATCGCCACGGGCTCGGCCATCGGCACCTCCACCAATCCGATCAGCAACACCGTGACCTACCAGCAGGGCAGCGTGGGCCCGCCGCTGGGCGTGATCAAGCGCGGCGACCAGTACGCCAACGGCGAGACCAGCACCGGCTTCGGTCCCGTGCAGATGCAGCAGGAAGGCCTTCGCCTCACCGACACGCTGGCGGCCGGCGGCATCAGCTCGGTGATGGGCCTGGCGGCCCTGGCCAACCCGGCCATGACGGTGGGCATGACCTTCCTGGACGACGTGCAGGTGGACCTGCTGGTGCAGGCCACGCAGGCCGACCAGCGCAACTCCATCCTCACGGCGCCGCGTCTGACCCTGCTGAACGGTCAGCAGTCGGCCATCTCCATCGGACGGACCATCTACTACGTGTCGGGCTTCACCCCGGGCACGGGCAACGCGACCGGTGTGCCCATCACCACCCCCTTCAACGGCGGCATCAGCATGACGCTGCAGGCGGTGGCCAGCGCGGATCGACGGTACGTGACCATGACCGTGCTCTTCCAGGACAACAACCTGGAAGGCTTCGACACGCAGGACATCCAGCAGTCCGTGGCCGGCGGCGGCACGGGCGGCGGCGGTTCGGCCACCAGCCGCAACCAGATCCAGCTGCCTCGCTACCGCACCTCGCAGATCAACACCTCGGTGAGCGTGCCGGACAAGGGCACCGTGATGCTGGGCGGCCAGAAGTACACCACCGACTACGAGGTGGAGGTGGGCGTGCCCGTGCTGAGCAAGATCCCCGTGGTGAACCGGTTCTTCACCAACCGCGTGAACTCCAAGGTGGAGAACAACCTGCTGCTCCTGATCCGGCCCGAGATCATGATCCAGGCCGAGTCCGAGGACAAGCTGTTCCCCGGACTGCTGGGCAGCCGCGACCAGGTGGCGGGCGATTCTCAGGTCCGCTGAGGCGGTCCGCAAGGAGACCCCATGGCCGACGCAAGCCCCATCCGTGTCCGTCACGACGGCGCGGTGACCCGCGTGGACTTCACCGAGGCGCGGATCAGCGACGAGGTGGTGATCCACCGCATCGGGCAGGAGCTGCTGGCGCTGGCCGACGCCACGCCGGCACCGTCCATGGTGCTGTGCTTCGGCGGCGTGCAGTTTCTCTCCAGCGCCGCGCTGGGGGTGCTCATCAACGTGCACAACCGGCTCCGTGCTCGGGACGGCAAGCTGCGCCTCTGCGAGATCGCCAGGCCGATCCTGGAGGCGTTCAAGATCACCCGCCTCGACCGGCTCCTGGAGATCCACGAGACCGCCGAGCAGGCCATGAAGAGCCTTGGCTGAGACCGCTTCGATGGCTTCCGCGGGCTCGTCCCAGCCGGTTCAGATCGACTTCACGTTGCGCGAGATGCGCGAGGACGTGGAACGCGCACAGGTGATGGTGGCGGGGGCGCTGCGAGGGCACGGCTACGACGACGATGCGCTCTTCGCCATCCGTCTCTGCCTGGAGGAGGCCCTGGTCAACGCGTTTCGTCATGGCAACCGGCTGGAGCCTGGGTTGGTGGTGCGGTTCCGCGCGTCCATTGGTTCGGACCGATGCGAGTTCGAAGTGCAGGATCAGGGCGAAGGGTTCGACCCCGCCGGCGTGCCTGATCCCACCGCCGACGAGAACCTGGAGATTCCCAGCGGTCGCGGCATCATGCTGATGCGTGCGTACATGAGCGAAGTGGCCTACCTGGATCCAGGCAACCGTCTCCGCATGGTCTACCTTCGCAGGCGCTGAGATTCAGTCGCCGCCGGTGCGCGGGCAGAGCAGGATCCACTCCTGCGGCGTCAGCGTCTCGGGGCGTCGCATGGCGTCGAAGCCGGCCGGGAACGGAAAGTCCGCCCCCAGCGAGTTCCGAAGCTGCTTCCGCCGCTGCTGGAAGCCCTGGTCCACGATGCGGCGCAGATCGGCCGGCAGGGCCGGGCGGGGCGAGTGCGGCACCAGACGCACCACGGCGCTGTTCACCTCCGGTGCGGGCCAGAAGGCCCCGGGCTTGAGGACGGCCACGCGATCCACCTTGGCCAGGAGCTGGGCGGTGATGGTCAGCGGACCGATCTCCGGCGTGCCTGGGCGCGCGGTGAGGCGGTCGGCCACCTCGCGCTGGATGGTCACCACCATTCCCTGACAGGCCGGGTGCGCCTCCAGCAGCGTGGCGATGAGCGGGGTGGCCGCGGCATAGGGCAGGTTGGCCACCAGCCGGAACGGCACGGGCCCGATCGCCTCCAGCACCGCCGGATGCACGGTGTGCTTGTCCGCCAGGCAGTCGCCCTCCACCAGCGTGAGCCGGCTGCCAAGCCGTTCGCGCACGATGGCCGCCATGTCGCGATCCAGTTCGCAGGCCACCACACGGGCGCCTGCGTCCAGCAGGCACTCGGTCAAGGTGCCCGTGCCGGGGCCCACCTCCAGGATGGTCTCGCCCGCCCGGAGGTCCGCCGCCTGCAGGATGGCGCGCATGGCGGACGGGTCGTGCAGGAAGTTCTGCCCAAAGCGGTGCTTGGGCCGCAGCCCGCGCGAGGCGAGCAGGCTCCGGATGGTGGCGATGTCCTGCATGGCGCGTGCGGCCGGGGGCGGGATCCGCTGCCCAGGGTCACCAGGTGTACTGCGCCGTGTAGGTGAGCGTCTGCACCGCGTTGGGCGCCGCGTCCACGGCGAACTGCACCGAGCCCGCGTCCAGCTTCTCGAAGGGCACGCTGCTGGCCGGAATGGCCCAGTTGCTCCAGCGGTAGAGATGCTCGCGCACCAGCACCGTCACGGGCTGGTCCTTGCGGTTGCGGATCTGGATGCGGAAGGTCTCGGTCATGGTGCGGCGCGCATGGTCGATCTTGAAGTCGGTCTGCGTGCGCTCGCCCACCACGTCGAAGGCGCTGCCCAGCTTGATCAGCACCTTCTCGTCGCGCGGGGTGTGGCCGATCACGTCCTCGCCCACGAACTCCAGGCTGCCGTCGGCCTCGTCGCGCTGGAAGACCCGCATCTTGCCCGCCGGCAGCGGCATGCCCAGGTTGGAGGCCTTGTCGTTCACCAGTCGCACGAAGACGCCCACCTTCGACTGGGCCATCTGCCCGAACTCGCGTGCGTCGATCGGCTGCGGGCCGCCGCTCCAGCCCATGGGCGCGCCCTCGTAGACCAGCAGCTTCTGCACCGGGATGCCCGTCACCGACGGAAAGAGCGCCACCTGTTCGCTGGCGTTCTGCGGCACGTCGATGGGCCGTGGCAGGGTGTAGAGGTGGTACTCGCCGAAGGCCTTCTCCTCGAAGCCCCCGGCCTTGTCCATGGCCATGGCCGCCATCTCCATGCCGCGCCGCAGCATCGGCTGCGGCTGCACGCGCTGCACGTCGCCCGCGATCAGCTTGAGCCGCGCCCCCTCGAAGCTGCGTCCGCAGACGTTGAGCAGCGTGACCCACGCGGAAAGATCGGCCTTGGTGTTGGCCGTGTCCAGCGTCACGTTGTAGTCGGCGCGCCAGGTGAGGCCTCCGGTCTGGTACCCGATGCGCACCTGATGCGCGCCGCCCTTGGGGCTGCTCAGGTTCCACAGCAGGGTGGGACGGGTGCGCAGTCCGCCGGGGAGCTCGCCCAGCGTGACGGCGGCCGAGCCCTGCGGCACCATCTCCACGCCCTTGTCGTTCTGGATCACCAGCGATCCGCCGCGCGCCGCCAGCAGCGTGCCCGAGACCTTCAGCGGACCACCCTGCATGTCCACCAGAGCGTGCACCGGACGATCCACGTAGCGCTGCAGCAGCTTGTCCGCGCTCACCAGATCGAACTCGAAGCGCTGGTCCAGCACCGCGGTGCCCGGCTCGGTGAGGTCGTTGAAGCTGACCGTGGTGGGATCGATGAAGGCCGCCACGTCGGTGAAGGCGATCGAACCGGAGCCCGAGGGCATGTCCAGCGTGCGCGTGTCGCGCACCAGGCCGAAGCCGGGCACCGCCATCGCCATGCCCCATCCCGACTGCTGCTGCTCCAGGAACTGGCGCGGATCGAACCCCGCGGGATCCGCGCTGGAGTAGACGGTGAGGCTGACGCCGCCGGAAGCGGGCGCGCCGGTGTCGGCGGTGGGCGAGGTGGCGGGCTCGGGCGCCGCGGCGGTCAGGCCGACGAGCACGGGGAGAAGGAGCGTTCGCATGGTGACGGAAGCGTACCCCCGGCTTGCCACCCGCCGCCTGTGCCACCACACTGCGCCGATGCAGGCCGAGCACCCGCTCCTCTTTGACTTGGTGGTCATGGCGGTGGCGGCCGTGGGAGGTTTCGTGGGCGCGCTGGTGGGCCTGGGCGGCGGCGCCGTGGTGGTGCCGTGCCTGGTGCTGCTGCTGGGCGTGCCCATGAAGACGGCGGTGGCCGCCAGTCTGGTGGCGGTGGTCTTCACCAGTTCCGCCGCGGCCATGGTGCCCGGCCGCGACGCGCTCACCAACTACCGCGTGGGCCTGCTGCTGGAGGTGGTGGCGGGCGCGGCCAGCGTGGCCGGAGCGGTGACGGCGTTCCTGGTGAGCCACACGGCCCTGGAGTTCGTCTTTGGCGGTGCGCTGCTGGCGATCGCCGCGCTCTCCATGCGCAAGACCGAGGACACGGACACCTCCGGCTGGGCATCCAGCCCGCTGGCCGGGCGACTTTCTCTGGACGGCGTGGAGGATCGTGCCGACGGCCCGCGCATCTACCGCGTGCAGTCGGTGGCGCCGGGCCTGGCGGTGATGGGCGTGGCCGGCGTGCTGGCCGGCATGATGGGCATCGGCGCGGGCGCGGTGAAGGTGCTGAGCATGGACGTGTGCATGAAGATGCCGTTCCGCACCAGCACGGTGACCAGCAACTTCATGATCGGCGCCACGGCGGCGGCCGGATCGGTGGCGTTCCTGCGGCTGGGTCTGGTGGACGCGTCCATCGCCGGGCCGGTGGTGGTGGGGATCGTGCCGGGCGCCATGCTGGGCAGCTGGATGGTGTCGCGCATCCGGGTGCGTGCCCTGCGGACGGTCTTCCTGGCGCTGGTGGCCGTCACGGGTGCGCAGATGCTGCTGCGGGCCATGCGGGGTCAGGCGTGAACGCGCCGCGGCCGGACGTACAGGCTGGAACCGCGCTCGACGCGACGGTGGAAGTGGAGCGTCTTCGTGCCCTGCGGCTGGACGAGCGGACCGCCGTGCGCCAGCGGCGCCTGATGCGGCTGATGGTGGGCGCCAGCGTGGCGCTGGTGGTGACGGGGCAGACGCTGGCATGGGGGCGGAAGGAACCCACGCCGACCTCGCACGAACTGACGCAGGTGCTGCGCGAACTCCCCTCGGGTCACGCGCTGATGATGGTGGGCCTGCTGGTGGGCGTGGCCACGCCACTGGCTCGCGCGCTGCTGCTGGCGCGCTGGTTCGCGGGCCGCGGCGAGCGCGTGATGGTGTGGGTCTCGGCGCTGCTGGTGGCGATCCTGCTCAGCGGCCTGCTGCTGAAGCACTGACCAAGGCGGCGGACCGCCCGTTCAGCGCGCGGTGGCCTCGGCGCGCATCTCCCGAAGCACCGTCACCTTGATCTCGCCGGGGAAGGTCATCTCCGCCTCCACGCGCTTGGCCACTTCGGCGGCGATGGCGAAGCAGCGGGCGTCGTCGGCCTTGGCGGCGTCCACGATCACGCGGACCTCGCGGCCGGCCTGGATGGCGAAGGCCTCCTGCACGCCGGGCTGCTGCATGGCGATGGACTCCAGCTGCTCCAGGCGCTTGATGTAGTGCTCCATGCTCTCGCGACGCGCACCCGGACGGGCGCCGCTCACGGCGTCGGCGGCGGTCACGATGGGCGTGAAGGGCGTGGTGCAGGGGATGTCGCCGTGGTGGCCGCCGATGGCGTTCAGCACGGCCTCGCTGGTCTCGCCGTGGCGGCGCACAAAGTCCAGGCCGATGGCGGGGTGGCCGCCCTCCACCTCGTGGTCCATGGCCTTGCCGATGTCGTGCAGGAATCCCGCGCGGCGCGCGGTGGCGGTGTCCAGACCCAGCTGTCCCGCGATGAGCTGGCAGAGGAACGCCACCTCCACGGAGTGGCGCAGCACGTTCTGGCCGTAGCTGGTGCGGAAATGCAGCCGGCCCATCATCTCGATCACCTTGGGATGCAGGCCGCGGACGTCGGCCTCCATGGCCGCGTCCTGGCCCGCCTTCACGATGCGGTCCTGGATCTCCCGACGCACCTGCTCCACCACCTCCTCGATGCGGGCGGGATGGATGCGGCCGT
>CAZKHO010000094.1:0-9645 GCA_964552505.1 uncultured Bifidobacterium sp.
CAGATGCGCAGCGTGGCCGACGACCTGAAGCAGCTGGGCGGCGAGATGGGCATGGACCGATGGAAGCGCGATCGGGACACCGGCGGCACCTGGGTGGTGGCCGACTTCGTGGATGTGGTGGTGCACCTCTTCGAGCCCGGGCAGCGCGCGTGGTACGACCTGGACGGCCTCTGGGCCGACGCCCCGCGCGTGACCTGGAAGCGCCCGGCCGGCGAGAAGGCGCGCAAGCCCGCGCGCGCCGCGGCCGCCGACGACGACGACGAGTGAACGGATGACGGCCGAGGGTGCACCGGCGACGGACCTCAGGCCATGGGGCCTTGCCGCGGCGGACCTGCCGAATCCGGAGTCCGGACGCATCGGTCACGACTTCTTCTTCCCGGGGCGCCCAGGGCGGCCCTTCGAGCTGGAGATCGGCTCGGGCAAGGGCACCTTCCTGGTGCAGGAAGCCGCTGCGCGACCGGACACGGACTTCCTGGGTGTGGAGTACGCGGGCGAGTTCTTCCGCTACGCCGCCGACCGCGTGCGCCGGCACGCCATGGAGAACGTGCGCCTGCTCTACGCGGACGCCGACGAGGTGGTCCGCTGCTGGCTGGCCGACGCGTGCGTGCGCGTGGTGCACCTGTACTTCAGCGACCCGTGGCCGAAGAAGCGCCACCACAAGCGGCGCGTGGTGCAGCTGGCGTCGCTGCGTCAGTTCCACCGGATCCTGCAGCCGGGCGGCGAACTGCGTCTGGTGACCGATCATCCGGAACTGTGGGCGTGGTACGAGGAGCACGTGGCGCGCGTCACGGACCTCTTCGAGCGACGCGCCTTCGAGAAGCCCGCCAGCGCCGCCGAAGGCGAGGTGGTGGGCACCAACTTCGAGCGCAAGTACCGACGCGAGGGCCGGCCGTTCCACGCCATGACGCTGGTGCGGCGCGGGTAGGCGCGCGGGGCACCTCAGCGCTTCCAGCCGCTCTCGGGATCGCGCTCCAGGGCGCGGGCGGAGCGGTCGCGGCAGCGGCGGCAGAGACGCGCGTCCGCGCAGGCCAGGGCCAGATCCGTGCGCGTCTCCAGGCAGAGGTTGCAGCGGAACTCCGCCGCGTCCGCCTGCTCGGCGGCCAGCGCCGCGCGCAGGCAGTCGCCGCAGACGCACGAGCCGTGATGACCTTCCACGAAGGGCTGTGCGGAGCTCCAGTCACGGCCGCAGAAGTCGCAGAGGAAGTCGCCTTCGGTCATCGCGTCGGGATCGCAGCCGGGCCGGTGCATGCGGTCAAGGCTACGGTCACCGCTATGCTGCGGCCTGCATGGCACGCCTGAGCCTCACCCAGCGAAGTCAGGTGGTGTTCGCGGTGGCGTCCGCCGCCGCGATGGCCGCGGTGGTGACGGGGCCGTGGCTGCAGGCACGCCAGCGCGCGCTGGAGGCCCAGCGGGCGGTGTGGCGCGAGGTGGCCGTCGCCTGGGGCGCGCATCCGTCCGGCGGGGGCGAGGGCGTGCGACTGGTGGAGGGCGACGCGCCTGCGGCGGCGGCGGGCGACCCGTTCGTGCTGTCCGCGCTGGACCGCTTCCGCGCCGACGGTGCCGCGTGGGAGTTCGACACGTTCACCGAGGAGGCGCCCAGTCGCCTGCTCTACGCACGCGCCCTTCGGGGTGACGCCCTGACACGCGCCAAGGCGGGGCAGTCGGTGGACCTGCGTGCCCCCGGCGCGTCCGAGTCCGCGGCGCCGCTGTCCGGCGTGCTGGTGCTGGAGCGGCCCGGGATCGAGGTGTCGCGTCAGATCGCGCTGGACCGCGTCTCGCTGGCGCTTTCCGCGGCGGCGGCCTGGGTGGCGCTGATGGTGGTGGTGCGAACCCTGGTGATGCGTGGCTACTTGCGCGCCATCCGCCGCCTTCGCGACGTGGCCGACAAGGTACGGACCGGGGAGCTCACCGCCCGCAGCACGCTGCGCACCGGGGACGAACTGCAGCAGCTGGGCGACGCGTTCAACAGCATGGTGGAGGCGCTCGAGGGGGCGCAGGCGCGGCTGGAGTCGATCAACCGAAGCCTGGACCTCAAGGTGGGCGAACTGAGCGAGGCGAACGTGGGCCTGTTCGAGAGCAACCGGCTGAAGAGCGAGTTTCTGGCCAACGTGAGCCACGAGCTTCGCACGCCCCTCAACAGCATCCTGGGCTTCGCCGACCTGCTCTCCGAGCTGGCGCGCAACGACACCGCCGCCGACCCCAAGCGGCTGCGCTACATCGGGCACATCCAGGCCAGCGGGCGCGGCCTGCTGGAGATGATCAACGAGCTCCTGGACATGGCCAAGATCGAGGCCGGGCGCATGGAGGTGGCGGTGGGACAGGCCAGCGTGGCGGAGGTGCTGGAAGGCATCGCGGCCATCATGCGTCCGCTGGCGGAGTCCAAGGGCGCGACGGTGGAGGTGGAGCGCGACGAGGACCTTCCCACGCTGGAGACGGATCCCGGCAAGCTGCAGCAGATCCTCTACAACTTCATGTCCAACGCCATCAAGTTCTCGCCGGAGGGTGGTCAGGTGCGGCTGGTGGCGAAGGCCACGGAGCGTGACGGCCGACCGGCGGTGCGCCTGAGCGTGATCGATCAGGGGCCGGGCATCCCCGCGGACATGCAGCAGGCCGTCTTCGAGAAGTTCCGTCAGGTGGACGCCAGCCACACCAAGCGTCACGGCGGCACGGGTCTGGGCCTGGCCATCTGCCGTGAGCTGGCGCAGATGCTGGGAGCGGGCATCGGGCTGCACAGCGCGCCGGGCAAGGGCAGCACGTTCTGGGTGGAGGTGCCGGTGCAGTTTGCGGCCCGCACCCTGCCGCCGCTCATGGCCGGTCGAGCGGGCTGAGCGATCGTCGGATCTGGCGGTCCGCGTCCGGATGCAGGCGTCGCGCATGGCTGGCGTCCAGCCTGTTGGGCAGCGGGCGACCGTTCCGATGCTCCAGGATGCAGCGCAGCGCGCTTTCCGCCACAGCGGCGGGCGGGGCGCTGCCCTCGGGGCACCAGAGGTCGTAGTCGGCCCACGAGAGTTCCAGCGCCAGAGGCAGCAGCGATCCGTCCGGCTGCACGGCGTGCGCGGTGAAGCGCCAGCCGCGCTCGATCTGGGTCTCTGAGAGGATCTCGATGGGTCCCACGGCCATGGGCCGCAGGTTACGGCTGATCCGCCGCGCGCTCCCAGACCTCGACCGTGCCCTGGCCTCCGTCGAGCCAGCCGACGAAACCGTGCAGCGGCCTTCGGCGGAAGCCGCGTTCCGCGAGCGCGGGTGCCGTGGCGTTCGGGTGTCGGTGCTCCGGATAGAGCGCCACGACCCATCGCGCGTGGGTGCGGGCGAGCACCTCGGGAAGACGCTCGCCGCCGAGTCCGGTCGGCTCGATGGGCACGTCGTAGGCCAGGGCGTACCACTGCACCACGTCGTCGGCGATCCCGACGCCGAGCACGCGGTCGCCGGGCGCCCGTTCCTGCGCCACGCGCGCCACCGCTTCGCGGATGGGCTGCCGTGGACCCAGGCCCAGATCGGCGGCGAGGAATGTGAGCCCGACGAGCCCGAGCAGTGCGGCGGCGACCACGGGCCGCCGCGCCGCGCGCTCGGCGCCCGCGCACAGCAGCAGCGCCGTGGCGGGGGCGGCGAACAGCAGGAAGCGCGCGTACAGCCAGCTGTGGCCCAGCCACGCCGTCGCGAGCGCGGCCGGAAGGCCCATCCCGGCGAGCGCGAGACTGCGACGCAGATGCGAATCGCGTGTCGACGCCCACACGCCGGCCACCATCAGGCACGCGGGAAGCGCCGCCATGAGCGCTGCGCTCCACGCGTCCACGCCCGCCATCCTCATGGGCAGCGGCGTCATGCCCACCAGCTGCCAGAGCAGCAGCAGGCCCTGGGTGCCCGCCAGCGAGGGCTCGTCGCCGCGAGCGGCCGCAAATTGCGCACGCGTGCGCAGCAGGTCCGGCAGCGCCGGGCTCCACAGCGCGATCGCCAGCGTCGCCGCGCACGCCACCGCCACCAGCGTGCCCACGGCCGCGGTCCGCCATGCCGGCCGTCGCAGCATGGTCAGCGCCATCAGCGCGTGACCCGCGCCCACCATCGCCGTGACGAAGTGCGCCCACACGCCCAGCGCCAGCACCGTGGCGTAGAGGGTCCAACGCCACGAGCCGCCGTGCCGCAGCGCCATCACCAGCAGACCCGTGGAGAGGGCGCTGGCCGCGATCATGATTCCGTAGCCGCGCGCCTCGCTCCCGGCGTTCACCGCGGCGGGCAGGATGGCCATGGTGAACGCCATCGCGTTCGCCAAGCCTGCTTCCGGGCGCGTGGCGCGACCGACGAGCCAGCCGCCGTACACCGCCGCCGCGCCCGAGAGGATGGACGGTAGTCGCGTCCAAGGCTCCACGCCCAGCGGCAGGCAGCACCAGGCGAGGATCGACTGCAGGGGATGGTTGGCGGTGGTGAACGCGTTGCCCGCGATCACGCCTGGGCCGTGCACCACGTAGGTGCCCAACGAGGCGATCTCGTCGTACCAGAGGCTCTGGCCCGCCGCGGAGAATCGCAGCGCCACCGCCAGCAGCATGGCCAGACACAGCCAGCGCGTGGGGACAGGGCGGACGGGCGGAAGGCCCTTGCGCGCATCCGCCAGTGCCCAGGGAAGCGCCGCCAGCGCCAGGGCGCCCACGGACCATCCCAGTCGCGCCGCCCACGCCGCACGGACGGCCGCTTCCGCGGCGTCGCTGCGCACCGGGTGGCGCAGGACGGCAGCCAGCGTCTCCTGCGGCACCAGCCACGCGGCAAGCGCCACCGCGGCGCCCAGCGCCGGGAACAGCCAGAAGGACGGGCGTGTGCCGCAGTGCATGTGCGCCTCAGGTCACCGTGACCGCCACCGTGTGGCGCCGCGCGGGGCAGAGCGCCAGCGCGGCCACGCGCAGCACCCCGGACACCACGAACACCGTGGCGAAGGCGGCCGGTCCCTCGCCGCACCACTTCAGCAGGCCCGCCCCCAGCGCGGAGCCCAGCGCGCCGCCGGCGCAGTTCATGGCCATGTACATGGACATCAGCGAGGTGCGCTCCTCATGGCGAAGCGTCTCCAGCTGCATCAGGAAGCCGCCCAGTTCCACCATGGCCACCGAGACGCCGAACACCGTCTGGATGAGCAGGATCCAGGCCAGGTGCTCTCCCAGCGGAAGCGCGCCGATGGCCAGCGCGGTTCCCACCGCACCCACGGCCAGCGCCTTGCGCGAACCCATCCGGCGGATCACGCGGACGGCCAGCGGCATGCCCAGGCTCTTGGACACGAACACCATGGCCATGCACACCGTGAAGCGCACCTTGTCCATGTGAAGCGTGTCGATGAGCCACGGCGTGATGAACGGGCCGCCCGACATGAGCGCACCCTGAAAGCACGCCAGGAACGAGAGGATGCGCAGGTCGCCGCGGAGCAGTCGGCGGAAGAGTCCGCTCCACGGCAGCGGCCGCACGTCGTCCGGATCCAGGCGGACGTCGCCCTGTCGCTGCAGGAACGGGATGCTGGCCAGCCGGCAGGTGGCCGCGGCGCTGAGCACCGCGCCAAACGCGGGCAACGGCCACTGCGCCTGCTCTCCCCACGAGAGGATGGCACCGCCCACCAGGATGGACGACAGCTGCAGCAGGTTGCAGAGTCGGCTGCGTGCGGCGAAGTAGCGAGCCCGGAGCCGCTCCGGAAAGAGATGGGCCACCCAGGTGTTCCACGCCGGTCCCGCGCCCAGTGCCGACGCCCAGTACAGGCCCAGGCAGCCGAAGATGAGCCAGGTGGGCATGGAGCCCACGAACGCGCCGGTGGCCAGCGCCAGCAGCGACGACGCCTGCAGCACCGCGCACCCCTGGATCCACCGCCGCGGCGAACCCAGGCGTCGCAGGCCCGCAGGCGTGAGCAGCTGCAGCAGTGCGCCCAGCAGGTTGGGGATGGCGGCCACCAGTCCGCCGATCACGCTGCCTTTGCCCAGCGCCAGCGCGAAGGCGCTGAAGTAGGTCTCGCTGGCGCCCACCATGAGGCAGTAGGTGGCGCCGTCTCCGGTGCAGGCGTTCAGATCGTGGCGGAGGGAGTGCCGCTTCGAAGCGGGCACGTGCCGGCCTGCGGCAGGCGGCGTGGCGGCCGCATCCTTGGGCGCGATCGTCTGCAGTGTGGGCGCGACGGCGTGACCCACCTTGGTGCGCGTCGAGCGGGATTCGCTCACGGTGCACTCTTTGCGGGTCCGATCCGCTCGGGCGGCGGGCCCGCGGGACGGCGCTCGACCGACGGGGGTGCGATCCTTCGATGCACGAACTCCGGAGCGCGCACGATCAGCGTCCCATCGTGCGGGCGGATGGAGCAGGGGCCGCCGTTCACGTCCCAGGCCGCCGGCACCACCACCCGTTGGATGATTCCCGCCACCTGGTCGCGACGCGCCTCCTGCGTGCCACGGACCGAAGGGTCCTCCGCGGTGCCCGAGCCCTGGCCGCCCGAGCCGGAGGCGCCCGATCCTCCGGCCGCGCCGCCCTGACCGGAGGAGCCGCCGCCTGCGGATCCGCCGCCCGTCTGTGGGATGCCGCTGCTTCGGAACGAAGGCACCCGGAGCATGAGATCGCTCACGTCGTAGATGCGGACCACCAGCGCCGACTCGCGCCAGAGCGCCGTGTATGGGCCGGCCTCCACGCCGAATCGTGTGGCCTGCCAGGTCATGGGATCGCCGTCACCGGCCGCCTGATCCAGCGCCGCATCCAGCAGGTCGGCGCAGTTCCCCACCGGCACCTCGATGTGGACCATGGCCTCCGGATCCAGTCGGGAACCCTGATGCTTGCCCTCCCACAGCCCGGTGACCGTGACACCGCTGGCTTCGCGGATCCGCTTGAACAGCGCGCGCAACGAGACGGGTCCGTCCATGGAGGGCGCGGGCGCGCGACCAAGCCGTGCCACAGGATCGTCGGCCGCGGCGGAGGGTGCGGTGCGCGCGGTGGCGTCCATGGAACCGTCCAGCGGCGATCGGGCCGGCGCGCGGCCGATCACGCCAAGCGCCACGATGGAAGCGAGGATCGCCCGCATGCGGCCCATGCTAGGGCTTGGCGCCCGGCGCGCCGACGGACGCCGAGCCCAGCGAATCCGCCGCGCGCATGGCGGCCAACAGCGCGTAGGCGCTGGCCGCCATGGGCTCGTCGCCTTCCCAGGCGGAGGCGCGAAGACCGCCCAGCGCGCGGCGCGGCGCACGGCACGCGTGGCAGGCGTCGGCGTCGAACTGCAGCTGCCTCAGGAAACGGAGCGCACCGCGCAGGGTCCGCACCGCCTGTGCACGCTGATCGGGGGACATGATGTCCGAGCGCTGGAGCGCCGTGGCCAGTCCAAGCGCCGCGCGGGAGGACTGCGCCGTGGGCCAGGGCTGGGTGGCGCCGCTGGACCATCCTCCATCCAGATCGGGCGCCGCCGCACCGTCCACCGACGCGGCGAACTGCGTCTCGGCCAGCGGGACCAGCGCGGCGGCCCAGGCCTTGGCGGCGTCCGGCGGCGGCGTGCGGTCGTCGGCCAGCATCCACGCGCTGGACATCACCACGCGCTCGGCGCTCTCAGGCTTCCAGGCGGCGTCCCGCAGCGCGTCACCGGCGTCGGCGCCCAGCGCGGCGCAGGCCAGGGCCGCCGTGGGAGCGGAGCCCGGCGGCATGGCCTGAAGCGCCTGCCGCACGGAGCGAAGCCACGCACGGCCGCCCTGGTCCGTCCATCCCCGATCCTGTCGGTCGAGCGCGTCCGCGGCACGCAGGATGGCGGCGCACGCCGCCATGTCCGCCATGGGATCCGCTTCGGGCGTCTGCACGTTCCGCAACGAGGCGATGGTGTCGATGGCGAAGCGTCGGGCGGCGCCGCGTGCGTTCTCCGCAGCCCACGACTGTCCGGCGTATTCGGCCATGGCCAGCGCGGCCAGCGCCTGATCGGCCGGTGGCGAATCCGGTCGTGGCCATTCGTCCAGCAGCGGGCGATAGGCCGCGCGCGGTCCGAGCGCCTGCACCGTCTGCGCCGCTTCCGGAGGAAGGCCGTCGGTGGTGGGCCATCGCGCCAGCAGATGCTGGGCCAGTTCGTCGGCCATGGTTCGCGCCGCCTCCGCGTGGATGGACGCAAGCGGCACCAGCGGCTTTCCTCGCACGCTCTCGAAGGGTGGGGCGTCGGGCGATCGCTGTGCCAGGCGGCGCGTGGACATGCGGTACATGGCGGCGCCGTCCGGCAGCTTGAGATCCTTGGAGGCGGCCGGATCCAGACCCACTTCGCGCGCCATGGTCAGGGCCAGGTAGTTCATCACGCCGCCCTGGTCGTGGGCCTGCACCAGGCTTGGCATGGCCACCACCCAGCGGTCGCCGTTTCGGATCCCAAGGGCCTGCAGACACGGTTCCACGCGCAGCGCCAGCAGATCCATGCGATCGCCCACCAGCGGCACCGGATCGCCCGCGAAGTCCATCTCCAGCGAGAGCCGCCGCCCCAGCAGCGCGCGGAGATCCTCCGGCAGCGCCAGGATGGAGCGGTGGTTCTGTGCGCGATCCAGGGCCTCCTGCAGCGCCGATCGGACCGCCTGCGCATCGCCGGCGCGTCTCCAGGATTCGCCCACCACCCGACCGTCCAGTCGCAGCACCACGCCCACCGCGAAGCAGCGCATGCCGGCCACCTGCGGGGCAAGATGGGAGAGCGCGTCGGAGGTGGCCGGGATCTGACCGGACGCATCCAGCCACGCGCGGGCCGCCGCAAACCACGCCTGAGCGTCCGAGAGCGCGGGGCGGTCGGCCGCAGGACCCGAAAAAGCCGTCAAGAGCAGGCAGAGCAGGGTGGACAGGCGCCAAATCCGCGGCATGGTGGCAGGGTAGCCGGAGCCGCCTTCGCCCCCACGGGCAGGGCGGCTCCGACAAGGCGAATGCGACGAGGCACGATGTTCACCCTCCAGCGATTCCTGAGACTCGGCGACCACCAGCGCAGGCTTCTTGGCCTGGCGCTGATCGGTTTCGCCGCGCTCTGCTGAGTCGCGCCGCGCCCGTCGTGGCGGGGGGTCATGTTCCCTGACCCCCCACCGAACATTGAGGAACGAAACGGCCCCGGCGAATGCCGGGGCCGTGTGGTTTCGGGGGTCGAGCGTGCGTGACGCGATCAGAACTTGATCTTGTCCGTGCCCAGCGCGCCGTGATCGTCCATGCCGCCGCGGGTGGGCGCCGGCTTGATGCGCGGGAACTCGTCGGCCGGAGCCGCGTCGCGCTCGCCGGCCGCGCCCGCGCCCCACTGGGCGCGCTTGAGGCTGAGGCCGATCTTGCGATCCGAGGTGTCCACGCGAAGGATCTTCACGTCCACTTCCTGGCCGGGCTTCACCACGTCCAGCGGGTTCTCCACCTTCTGGTCGCTCAGCTCGCTGATGTGGAGCAGGCCTTCCAGGCCCTCCTCCAGCTCGACGAACACGCCGAAGTTGGTGATCTTGGTGATGTGGCCCTTCACGATCATGCCCGGGCGGTAGGCGCTGGGGATGGCCTCCACCCACGGATCCTCGGCCAGCTGCTTGGTGCCCAGGCCCACGCGCTGCTTCTCGCGGTCCACGTCGAGCACCACGCACTTGACCGTGTCGCCCTTCTTGAACACCTCGTTGGGATGCGCCACCTTCTTGGTCCAGCTGATGTCGCTGACGTGCAGCAGGCCGTCGATGCCCGGCT